>CAZWAX010000550.1:0-3549 GCA_964631985.1 uncultured Polyangiaceae bacterium
AGTGGGCAGGGGCGGAATTGAACCGCCGACACGCAGATTTTCAGTCTGCTGCTCTACCGACTGAGCTACCTGCCCGTGCTTCGGTGGGAATGCGAGAGCCGTTCGTCTCGCGAAGGGGCGGACCGTAACAGAGGCCGCCCACCTTTTCAATTCTTCCGAGTGGCCTTGGCCTCCGCCGCCTTGCGCTCGACGAACTCGATGACCTTGGTCTCCAGGCAGACGCCGTCCAGGCGGTCGATCTCCTGGATCCCCGTGGGGCTCGTGACGTTCACCTCGGTGAGGTAGTCGCCGATGATGTCGAGGCCGACGAAGTAGAGGCCGGCGGCGCGGAGGGCGGGGCCGACGCGGTCGCAGATGCGGCGCTCGCGCTCGCCGAGGACGACCTTCCGCGCGGTGCCGCCGACGTGGAGGTTGCTGCGATGCTCGTCCTCGCGCGGGACGCGGGCGATGGCGCCGAGGGGCTCGCCGTCGAGCATGATGACGCGCTCGTCGCCGAGGTCGCGGACGGCCTTGATGTACTCCTGCGCCATGGTGAGGGTGCGGCCGTTCTCGGTGACGGTCTCGAGGATGGCGTTCAGGTTCCGGTCGCCGCCGTGGACGTGGAAGATGCCGAGGCCGCCCCAGCCATGCGGGGGCTTCACGATCATGTCGCCGCCGACCTCTCCCAGAAATTCCTTCAGGCGTGCGACGTCACGGGTGAGGAGTGTCCGCGGGATGCAGTCGGGGAAGTTGAGGGCGTAGAGCTTCTCGTTGGCGTCGCGGATGGCGGCGGGGCGGTTCATGACGAACACGCCGCGCGCTTCGACGAGCGAGAGCAGATGCGTCGTGTAGAGATAATCGGCGTCGACCGGCGGGTCGGTACGCATCCAGACCGCGTCGAGGTCGGAGAGCACGAGCGGCGCGGACTCGTGGAAATGATGATGCGGCTCGCCGGCGGCCTTGGGTCGGAACACCTCGGCGCGTCGGGCGATCGCGCGGACGGTGGTGTCGAGGCAGTAGAGGTCGCGATGGTGGATGGTCCAGAGCTCGTGGCCGCGCTTCTGGGCCTCGAGCATGAGGGCGAACGTGGTGTCTTTGTCGGGGTGGACGCTCGGCAGCGGGTCCATCACGACGCCGATCCGCAGCGTGGCGCTCATGTGGTCGCCTCTTCGGTCGGGGGATGCACGACGCACGTGCCGGCGATGAAGTCGTGCCAGCCGCGCTTGCGCGGGGTCAGCGCCACCAGAAAGAAGCCGAAGCCGAGAAAGCTCGACGAGGCGGCATAGGCGAGCGTTCGGAGCAGCGCGCGTCCGAACCCGATGCGGCCGAGGTGGAGCGTCCGCACCTCGATGCCGAGCATCGACTTGCCGATCGTCTGACCGTGGCTCACGTGCAGCATCGTGAAGTAGATGGTCGCCATCACGAACCAGGCAACCATGAGGAGGGTCAGGATGGTTTCGTCGGTCTCGACGGGGGCGGTGCGGCCGAGGACGAGCATGCCGGCGCGGATGCCGTAGTAGCCGGCGGCGGCGAGCGGGAAGGCAAAGGCGGCGAGGATGCCGCCGTCGATCAGGAACGCGAAGACGCGCGAGAAGAAGCCGGCGTAGTGGATCGGCGCGTCCGGCTTCCGTGCGTGGAGCCGCTCCGCGAGGTCGCGGAGCAGCGCCGCCTGGTCGGCCGTCGGGCTCAGGGTCTCGACGGTCATCCGGGCCGGGGGCGGCGCGACGGGCGCGGGTGGCGGCGTGACGATCGGGGCCGGAACGATGGGAGTGACGGTCGCCTCCGTCGCCGGGGTGGCGGGCGTCACGCGCGGCGATGCGAAGGCGTCCGGCTCGCCGCGCAGCACCGCGCGCAGCAGCGGCGACGGGGGCAGCGTCAGATCATCGGGGTCGCGGAGCGTCTCGCCGGGATGGATCCGCTCCGGCGTCTCCGCGAGGATCGCGCCGCACTTGGCGCAGGTCTCGGCGCCAAGGGCATTCGCAAACGAGCACGTGGGGCACGAAAGCGGATCGGTCATCGCGCGCGGATGCTATGCCGCGCTCGTTGGGCAAACAAGTTGATCGCCGGTCGTCGTGACCTCTTCATCCGATGAGGTCGCCGAAGCGGGCCTGGACGAGCGCGAGCGCGACGATCGCGGCGGTCTCGGTGCGGAGGATGCGCGGGCCGAGGCCGCAGATCGCGATCCCGGCGTTCAGGGCGCGCGACGCTTCCTCGCTGTTGAAGCCGCCTTCGGGCCCGATGATCACGGCGGCGCTCGTGGCCGTGGGGGTACCGTCGCCGGAGGGCGGGAGCGCGGTGGCGCCGGCGTTCTCGAAGAAGAGGAACGAGCGATCCATCGCGGCCGCGGCCATCACCACCTCGGGAAACGTCAGCGTGGCGCCGACCTCCGGGATGGTCGTGCGTCCCGACTGCTTGGCGGCGGCGAGCGTGATCCGTTGCCAGCGCTCGCGCTTGCCCTGCGCGGTGGCGATGCTCGAAGTTCCGAAGACGGAGATGAAGGGGACGATTGCGACGACGCCGAGCTCGGTCGCCTTCTCGACGATGAGGTCCATCTTCCGCCCCTTGGGAACGCCCTGATAGAGCGTCACGGCGAGCGGCGACTCGCGCGCCGACGCCGCCGAGGCGGTGATCCGCACGGTCGCGACGCGCGGCGAGAGAGAGACGATCACGCCCTCGTGCTCGATGCCGGCGTCGTCGAAGAGCGTCACGCCGTCGCCTTCGCGGAGGCGCAACACGCGCTGCAGATGGCGGAACTCGCCGCCCTGGAGGCGGGCCTTGCCGTCGACGATGTCGCGTTGTGGGACGAAGAAGCGCGCCACGTCAGGCCTCGGCGTCCACGCTTGGCCGGCGCACGAACACGCTCGTGACCCAGGCGCCACGGCGCTTCGCGGAGCGCAGGCGCCATGCGGGGGCGGCATAGGCGGCGCGGACGCGGGCCTGCTGGCTGCGGAGCACGCCCGAGGTGACGAGGTGACCGCCCGCGGCGACACGTGCGGCGATCGCGGGCGCGAGCTCGACGAGGGCATCGACGTAGAGGTTGGCGACGACCAGCGGATAGCCGCGGCCGCCGCGCTCGACCGGTATCGCCTCGACGAGGCCCTGGCAGGCGAGTCGCATCCGCCCACCGAGCGCGTTCCGTCGCACGTTGCCGCGCGCGGCGGTGATCGCCGGCGGATCGAGGTCGAGTCCGAGGACCTGCTTCACGCCGAGCTTGGCGAGCGCGATCGCGAGCACGCCGGTGCCGGTGCCGACGTCGAGGGCGCGCGCGGGCGGCGGGCTCGCGAGGCTCTCGAGCGCTTCGAGGCAGCCGAGGGTGGTGGCGTGCTGGCCGGTGCCGAACGCCATGCCGGGATGGATGACGACGCGGGTCCGCCCGTCGTGGTCGAGGCGGTCCCACGGAGGCACGACGACCAGACGCTTCCCGGCGCGGACCGGCTGGAAGTGCTCGCGCCAGTCCATCTCCCAGAGGCTTGCGTCGAGCTCGCGCCAGCTGACGGTCGCGCGCCGGACGCCGGCGTCACGGGCGCGGGTCAGGGCGGCGCGCACGGCGAGGCGGGCGCGCACCGGCTC
>CAZWAX010000551.1:0-3543 GCA_964631985.1 uncultured Polyangiaceae bacterium
ATCCGCGAGAAGCTCGCCCTCGACGGGGTGGAGATCGACGGCATCGTCTTCAAGGATCAGTTGCAGCATCTGGTGCGGGGCCGCTTCCGCTTCTTGCGCGAACAGATCGGCTTCAAGCTCGCCGAGCTGCTGAAGGCGCGGGTCGCCGCCCCACCGGATGCCATCGAGTATCTCTTCGGCGACGACTGGGAATCGGACTCGCTCTGCTACTCCATCTACGCCGACGTCGTCGCGGGTCGGCTGGATCACCAGGCCCTCGGCGACATCCTCGTGCGCTTGCGCATCGACCCGGCCCGCCTCGTGGAGATCCGCGCGCTCGCGCGTCGCATCCCGAACGCGGACGTCGTGCGCCGCATCTTCATCAACCTCGAGCGCCGCACGCCCCCCGGCCGGTTCCGAAGCTTCGGCGCGCGGTTGGTCCCCACCTTCAACTACTTCCAGACCGCGCTGGTGCTGCACGAGGAGGGCGTGGTCCCGCTCGCCGCCGTCGTGGCCGTCGGCCACTCGCTGATCGATCGGGCCACCTACACGCGCGGCCAACTGCGAAACTCGCTCGACGATCTGCTGCGGCGCGGCCATCTCCGTCACGGCGACCCGGCGCTCCGTCGCGACCTCGAGGAGGCTGGCGTCCTGCCGTCGACGATCGCGCACGGCACGTGGACGCAACGGCTCTGGCGTCGCTTGCGGCGCCGGCGGCCGGCACCGAAGCCCGTCGCGCCGAAGCGTCCGGTGGTGGTCGACTACCCGCGGCTCGTCGACGCCTGGCTCGCGAGCGGTGGCCGACCCGGAGACGCGGAGTCGTGACCACGGCCGTCGTGGTCCTGTCGACGGCGGGCTCGCGCGCGGAGGCCGAACGCATCGCGACGACGCTGGTGGAGGAGCGGCTGGCGGCGTGCGTGAATCTCGTGGCGCCTCTGACGTCGATCTATCGCTGGCAGGGAAAGGTGGAGCGCGCCAGCGAGGTGTTGCTGGTGATCAAGAGCCGGCGGGCGCTGACGACTCGACTCATCGCGCGCCTCCGCGCGCTGCACAGCTACGACGTCCCCGAGGCGATCGTGCTGCCGATCACCGCGGGCGCGCGGCCGTATCTGTCGTGGCTCCTCGCCGAGACCGCGCCACCCCCGCAGACCAAGCGGTCCCCCATCAAAAGGAAGGCGGCACCCTAGCCAGGTCGATCGGCACCCACGGCACGTTGGGCTCGAACGTGCTCCGGCGCCAGATGCGATCGGCGATGTCGGCGAGATCGTCGTCGAGCGGCCCCTCGATCGCGAGCACCTTGGTGCCGCGCCGTTCGAGATAGTAGGGATCGTCGCCTTCCAGTACGGTCACGTCGTCGCGGCTCGACGCCGCGCCACGGTGGCGACTGGCGACGATAGGCGTCCATGCGGTCAGAAATTCGGCCGCGTCGTCCTCGCTGTCCCACGCGCTGAGCCACACCAGCGTCAGCGAATCACCGCGCGCGAGCGCCACCAAGCGGTCGCCGTCCCAGCCCGCGGCGATCGTCTCGGCCCGGGCGCGCTCGACGAAGCGCTCGGCGAGAATGCGGATCGTGAGCTCGCCGAGGGTCGCCTCCTCGGCGAGCCTCCACTCGCCGCGGAGATAGGGTGCGAGCGCGCCGATCTGGACGCGCACGGGGTTCTCGGGACGGACGAAGTACTTCTCCGGGTGGAGCACCTGCTCGGTCGAGCGCGGCGGTCGCGCGAGCACGGCGTCGACGCCTTCCCAGCCGCCGTTCTTGTAGGCCCACGAGACGAAGTTCACGCCGGCCGCGTACTGGAAGACGACGCTCTCGCGGATGAGCGCGGGAACGTCGGGATAATCGCGGGCCATCTGTGCGTCGGCCGCCTCGAGCTTGCGCGCGAGGCTGACCGCGGTTCCCGGTCGCAGCGTGCCGAGCAGGGCGGCGTAGCCCGCGAGGGTGGCGTCGCCCTCGTAGACCGCGCGTTGTGCCAGCTGGGCGTCGTCCTCGCCGACGTCGGCGCGCCCGGTGCTGAGCCCGAAGTGCTGATCCTGCAGCGCGTGCGTCAGCTCGTGGGCGAGGACCATCTCGCCGGCGAGATCGCGACGGATGATGTTCTCGAGGGCGCGGGTGAAGAAGCCGGTCTGGAGCGCCTCGTTCACCATCACCATGCGGCGCTCCACCGGATCGTAGAAACCCGCGAGCTGGGTGCTGTAGAGGTCCAGGAAGGCTCGCTCGAGATCGGTGCCCTCGGGCACGAGCCCGAGCGCCACGTAGACGCGGCTGATCGTCGCGAGCTCGCCGGGCTCGAATTCCCGGCGGAGCTCGCGCTGGAGCATCGCGCGCGCCTCGGTCGCCCCCACGGCCACGAGCGGCACGGGCGTCGTGAACGAGAGGCCGCGGATCGTTTCGAGCTTGCGCTTGAGCTTGTCGGCGGCGCTGGTCTGGACGGTGCCGTCGCGAACGATGCGATAGCCGCTGCATCCGGACACGAACAGCGCCAGCGCGAGCAACAGGTGCATCGCGCGCCGGAGCGCGCGCGTCATTGCCGGGGTTCTTCCCGGACGACGGCCGGAAGCCCGAGCTCGGCGAGCGTGGCCGCGCGGCTCTCGGCTCGCTCTCGTTCGGGGTAGGGACCGACGCGTACGCGATACAAGCGCTCCGGCCGCGCGTCCACGGCGCTCACATAGACGTCGTCATAGTCGGGGGCGAGGCGCGCGTGGAGTGCCCGCGCCTTCGCTTCCTCGCTGAAAGCACCGACCTGCACGCAATACGCGACGTGCGAGGCTCCGTTCGGGGGGCGTGCGATGACATCGATCCGTACGCGCGCCGTGCCGGGTCCGATCATGCCGATCTCGCGTGCCGCGGCGTACGAGAGGTCGATCACGCGACCCTTGGCGAACGGGCCGCGATCGTTGATCAGCACATCCACCGATCTGCCGTTCTCGACGTTGGTGACGCGGGCCCGCGTGCCGAGCGGCAGCTTCGGATGTGCGGCGGTGAGCAGGTGCTGATCGTAGATGGTGCCGCTGCTGGTCGGCTGACCGTGGAAGCCCGGGCCGTACCACGAGGCGACGCCGCTTTGCGGATGTCCCGGCGTCGGCGCGACCGCGGCACGCCCGCAGCCGCCGAGCACGGCGAGCGCGATCACGAGTGCGAGCGTCCGCCCGTGCACGAACCGCTCCGTCACCTCACGCCACCACCACCCCATGCGCGGCGCGACTCTAGCCGCGTCCCCGCATGCGGACAAGTCGTTTCACACGGCCGACGCGGCGTTTACTTGGTCGCCGGCCCTATGGTAACCAGCGATTGACCCGTCCGATTGGCGCAACGCCGAGATCGTCGCAGCAGATTCGACCCGCCGACGGGAGGACGAGCAAGTCCCCCGCGGCACGCGACGGGGAAAGGGAAACCTCATGTCCGGCCACTCCAAATGGAGCACGATCAAGCACAAGAAGGCGCTGAAGGACTCCAAGCGCGGCAAGATCTTCACCAAGCTCATCAAGGAGATCACGGTCGCCGCGCGGATGGGTGGCGGTGACATCAACGCCAATCCGCGGCTCCGGACCTCCGTCACCACCGCG
>CAZWAX010000552.1:0-3503 GCA_964631985.1 uncultured Polyangiaceae bacterium
AGCGGCGGCAGGAGGGCGGCAACCCCTTTCGCGACGAGCTTGATCTGCGCCTTGCCGTCGATGCCGGGCTTGAGCGCGAGGCTGCCGCGGGTCTTGCTCTTGTACTGGAAGCCCTTAACGCCGGCGGGGTTTCCGAGCGCCTTCCAGCACGGCTTGCCGTCGCAGACGCCGCCGGGAGCGATGCGCACGTCGGTGCGGACCGCCGCGTTCGGGGTCGGGCCCTCGTAGATGCAGAGCCGGTACGCATCGGACGCAACGGGATCACCGAACTCGTTCGCCGCGGTCGCGGCACCGCTCGCCCACTTCCACTGGATCGCGTCCTTGGCGCTCGCCTTGTCGTCCTTGATCGCGACCGACGATTTGAACGCCACCGTCGAGGTCCGGCAATCCTCACGGGGTTGCGCGGGACAGAGATCGACGGTCTCGGCGTCGCACGCATCGCCGACGTTGTCGCGATCGCCGTCGGTTTGCGCCGGGTTGGCGAGCTCGGGACAGTTGTCGATCGCGTCCGGAACGCCGTCGTCGTCGCTGTCGCGCTCCGGCACACCGACCGTGACGGGCTCGGGCGTGCAGACGGAGCCGGACGGGCAGTCGTTGCCGTCCGGACGGCAGGTCGGCGGAGTCGTGAGCGTGCAGGAGCTGGTGATGCCGTTGCAGAACGATCCCGCGGGACAGTCGGCCGCGACGCTGCACACGAACGGCTCGGTCGCGCAGCGACCGGCCGGGGTCGTGAACGTCGTCCCGTCGTCGACGATCTCCAGCGGATCCGACGTCGATTCGGGATCCACCGCACCCACCACCGCGACCACGCCGGTGCAGACGTCGAAATTCTGCAGCACGAGGCCGCCGATCACGCCGTTGCCGTCGAGGTCCTGGCTCTGGTCGCTCTCGAAGGTGAGGAAGCGGACCTGGCCGCCGTTCACGCGATAGGGCGCGCGCGGATCGCAGGCTTCGAGCCGGCACGGCGTCACCGCCTGGCCGAGGTCGTAGACGGTGTCGGTGACGAAGTCGTAGACCACCATCACGGCGTCGAGGGCGTCGCCGTCGTCGTTGGCGGGCACGTTCCCCTGCGCGGCCTCGGACGACCGGATGGCGACCAGGTGGCGCGGTCCGCAGGCCGTGCCGGACGCGTCGCCCAGCACCAGATCTTCGGCCGCCTCGCCGACGTTCCTGAGCGACGCCGTGCCCGCATCCCAGACGTGCGCGACACGGTCGCCGGGGTCGGCGTCGCCGTTCAGCGAGTCGCCGCCGTCGAGCGGCGCCGTGCCCTGCGCGCTTTCCGGCACGATGAACGCGACCCGGTCGCCCGACGCCGCGAGCGCATCGGCGGCCTGGCCGACGTTCGTCCACGCCATGCCGGCGACGTCCCAGACGTGCAGCACGCCGTCGGCGGCGTCGCCGTCGCCGTTCAAGATGCTCGCGTCCTCGCCCGGCTCGGAGACGAGCGCCGCGACCAGGCTCGGGCTCGCCACCACCGCGGTCGCGGCGAGCCCCAGGCTCTGCGTCGGGCCGCCGGCCTGGACGAGCTGCACGACCTGATCGTCGACGTCGAGATCGGCGGCGTTCAGCGAGGCGCCCGGGCACGCGACCGTGCCGCTCGCCGACTCGGGCCGGAGATAGGCGGCGACGTCGCCCGCGACCGACACGTCGCCCGCCGGACACCGGGTAGCGACCGCGCCGCTGATCGCGTCGACGATCTCGAGCACGGTGTCGTCGATCTGGCCGTCGGGGAAGAGGAGCGCGTCGACGGCGGGCGAGGCCGCGGCGTTCAGCGTACGGACGTAGATGTCGTCGGTGCCGTTGGAGTCGGTGAACGGGCCCTGGAGGTTCGACGCCCTGGAGCCGAACGCCACCACACGCCCGTCGGCCGAGAGCGACGCCGGCCCCGGGAAGGTGCCGCCGAAATCCTCAGCCGGCGTGCCGTCGGCGGCGACCGTCACCTGCTCGGTGACGCCGCTCGCCCGGTCGTGCACGAAGACCGGATAGGCGCCGCTGAAGATCGAGCCGAGCACGAGCTGCGGCGCGTTGCTGACGAACGCGACGAAGCGGCCGTCGGCCGACATGGCGCGGTTCCCTAGGGTGCTCATGAAGGGGAAGCCGACGCCCTGGATCTGGCTGCCGTCGCTGGCCACGCTCACGCGCTCGTTGACGCCACGCACACGATCCCGCACGTAGACGTCACACCGGTCGTTGGTGTCCTTGCCGGGGGCGAGCAGCTGCCCGCTGTCACAGCTCGAGAAGACGACGTAGCGCCCGTCGGCCGAGATGCCGCTCGGCCGGGAGGCATTGCCCGCGCCCCCGCCGGCGAACGCGACGCTCACCAGCTCGGTCGTCCCGAGCACGCGGTCGCGCAGATAGACGTCGGCGATGCCGTTGGTATCCGCCGGGTCGAAGCCCTGGGCGCTCAGGAATGCGACGAAGCGGCCGTCGCCGGTCATCGGGAGTCCGCCCGCACCGAACCCCGGGGTGGGGGCCTCGTCGCCGTTCGAGAAGACGGAGACGCGCTCGATGGTGTCGGCGACGCGGGCGTAGACGAAGACGTCCTGGTCGTTGTTCGTGTCCTCGCCGGGGGCCAGGAGGTTGGAGGCGCGGCTGATGAAGGCGATCGTCTGGCCGTCGTCGGAGATGGAAGGGGTGAAGGAAATGCCGTTCGGGAACCCGCCGCCGAAGGCCTCGCTCACCAGCTCGGTGGTGCCCGTCTGGAGGTCGCGCAAGTACACCGCGTTGGTGGACCCGTCGCCCACCGGCGCCGCGAGCAGGTTCGTCGCCTGGCTCTCGAACGCCACGAACCGGCCATCGGCCGAGATACTCGCGTCGCTCGAATAGCTGTTCGCCGACCCACCGCCGAAGGCCTCGCTCACGCGCACGGTGGTGCCCGTCTGGCGGTCGTAGCGGAAGATGTCGCCGAGCCCCCCGGTGTCGAGCCCCGGAGCGATCAGGTTGCTCGCCACGCTGGCGTAGACGACGTAGCGGCCGTCGGCGGAGACGTCCCTGGAGTACGAAGCGCCGTTCGACTCGCCGCCGCCGAAGCTCCGGCTCGCGCGCGCGACGCCGTGGCGCCCCATGTCGGCCTCGGACGTGCGCACGTAGACGCGGCCGCTCGAGACCGCGACCGGCGCGCCGTCGATCCTCGGCGCGACCTCGACGGCGCGCGCCGTGGCGATCGGCGTCTCGCCGATGCCGAGGCGGAAGATGCGGAGGATGCCGTCGGAGAAATCGAAGTCGCCGTTCTGATCGCAGGCGAGCTGGCCGTACTCGGACTCGAGAAACGCCAGCACGTCGTTCTCGACGGCGACGGCGGGGAAGCTGAAGGGGGCATCCTGGACGCGGGCCGTGGCCCGGCCCTCGGGTGTGCCGGAGAGGCCGCCGCAGCCGGCGGTCGCGCCGAGCAGGTTCTGCTGCCCGCTGGCGCGGGCACGGAAGGTCATCACCGTGTCGTTGGTGTCGCCGTCGCCGTTGCGGTCGACGCCGTCGATCGACTCGCGGATCGAGAAGGTGCGCGC
>CAZWAX010000553.1:0-3502 GCA_964631985.1 uncultured Polyangiaceae bacterium
AAGTGCTGGTTCATGAGCGTGGCGATGCGCTCGTCCTCGAAGGACTCCCGCTCCATCACGTGACACCAGTGACACGCGGAATAGCCGATGCTGAGAAGGATCGGCTTGTTCTCCCGACGCGCATGGTCGAGCGCCTCGGGACCCCACGGGTACCAGTCGACGGGATTGTGCGCGTGCTGGAGAAGATAGGGACTCGTCTCGTGGATCAGACGATTGGAGTGCGATGCATCCACGCCATCGCCTCAGTAACCACTGGGCGCGGCAGACGCGCTCGCTTCTCGCCACGCGGCGAGCGCGTGCAGACCGGCGCCGACCTGCACCGCGACGAGCTTCTGTAGCGGCAGCGTTTGCATGTTGCTCTGGCTCGCGATTTGGCCGCAGATCTCCTCGAGACGGCGCCGGACGATGCGCGACACTTCTTCGTTGCCGCGTGCCACCGCGAGCCGATACACCTCGCCGAGGTAGAGCATGTGGTAGAAGACGCGGCAGACGGTGGCGTCGAACGCTTCCGCGCGCGTCGCCTCCCGCGCGTATTGCGGAGCTTCGACCTCGCGCTTCAACGCCGCGAGTCGCTTGGGCGTCTTCTTGGTGTAGTCGTCGACCGAGCGGTACAACCGGTCGCGGGGCGCTCCCCGCGACACGATCGCGAAGTACTCGCGGATGTCGTGATAGATCGAGTCGACCCGGAAGACGCCCTGCAACATGGCGTCGCGCCGCGAGATCCCGGCCGGCGTCCGATCTTGCAGGACGGGGTCGAAGTAGTAGGGCAGCTCCGCCACGAGCGAGTACCCCGAAGTGACCGTCTTCAGATAGTCGTCGGAGCTGGTCCCGGCGTCGATGAAGGGCGCCGGATCCTCACTGAGGTTGCGGGCGAGATAGTCGTAGGTTTCCTGTACGCCGAAGAGCGCGAACACACCCTCGTCGAAGCGCTTCAGATACGGCACCTCGGGCTCCCCCTGATGGATCGGGAGCCCCTGCGAGGCCACCACGCGGCGCAAGCGCGGAAACAAGCCAGGCAGCGGACGCGACACGTAGAAGTAGACGCCGCAGAACCCGGCGTTGTGGAGGGAGTAGAGGAAGGTCGGCCGATTTTGCTCCATCACCTCCATGACGGCCTTCGTCTCCGGACAAGGCGACTGGAAGTGGAGGCTCTTGTAGTGGACGGGAAAGCTCCACTCGACCTGCTCGCGCTGCGGCGGCCGATAGTAGTTGAGCGCGTACGTGAGCGGGGTGAACGGCTCCTTGAACCACCCTTCGTTCAGCACCATCCCGTCCGGGTCGGCGCACTTGATCACGAGGAAGGTGTATCCGAGCTCCTCGCGCAGGTCGTCGTCCTCGCAGAGGCGGCGGGTGAGGAACTCGAGCGTCAGCGTACCGACCGGCTCGTTCGGATGGGGAGTCCCGAGCAGCAACGCCTTCTTGGGCCCGTCTCCGATCGTGAGCATCTCGATCGGCCGACCCTCGGTCGAGGTGCCGATCGTCTGCAGCGTGACCAACTTGGGATAGCGTCGCGCGAGGTCGCGGGAGCTCGCCGACAGCTCTTGAACGGTGAGGAACTCCTTGTACTCGGGTACGTTTCCGATCAGCTGGTAGACATCCATGAGAAGTCGACAGTTACCACATGGGTACCGAACGCGAAAGGAAACGGGCCGTTACGGTCCCTAGGAGAGCTCCTTGCTCGAGTACCCGAGGATGCGACGTGCGATGATCATCATGTTGATCTGCTGCGTTCCCTCGAAGATGTCGTTGATCTTGGCGTCGCGCATCCACTTCTCGAGCAGGAGATCGCGCGAGTAGCCGAGCGGGCCGAGCATCTCGACCGCTTTCTGCGTCACCTGCGTCACGACCAGGCCGGCTTTCGCCTTGGCCATGGACGCTTCGAGGTTGTTCTTCTGGCCACGATCCATCATCCACGCCGCCCGCCACGTGAGGAGGCGCGCCGCCTGTAGATTTGCTTCCATGTCCATGAAGTCCCGCTCGATCACTGTGAGCTTGTGCACGGCCGTACCGTAGCGAATGGGGATGTTCTGCCGCTTCAGCTCCTCACGGACGAAATCGAGCGCGGCGCGGCCGACCCCGAGGGCACTGGCCGCGACGATCGGACGGGTCGCATCGAAGGTGGCCATCACACCCTTGAAGCCTTCGCTGGTCTTCGGAACCTCGGGGCTGCCAAGGATCTGATCGAACGGGATGCGGCAATCCTCGAAGATCAAGGTGGCAGTGTCGGACGCCCGGATGCCCATCTTGTCTTCGCACTTCGCGATCGTCATGCCCGGAGTTCCGGCATTGACGATGAACGACTTGATACCTGCGCGGCCCGCCGAGCGATCGACCGTCGCCCAGACCACGATGAAGCCATTCGATTTTGTCGGGTCACCGGCCATGAGACCGCTGGTGCAGAAGATCTTTGTGCCGTTCAGCACCCAGTGATCGCCATCACGGACCGCCGTCGTCTGGATGGCGGCGCTATCGGAGCCGCAGCCGGGCTCCGTGATCGCCATGGCCGACCAGACCGGCTTTTCGCCCTTGAAGCGCGACAGGAAGCGCTCCTTCTGCTCGGGCGTGCCCGCGGCCATGACCGCAGCACCACCGAGACCAGGGCCCGGCATGGCGAGATAGAGCCCCGCGTCCCCCCACGAGAGCTCCTCGACGGCAACGCAGGTCCGTAGATTCCGCTCGGCGTCGACGGTGCGATCCTTCTTGTCCTTGCTCGCTCCGGGGCCGATGCCCGAGTTCTTCGAGAGCTGCCACATCATGTTGATGAAGTCCCAGGGCTTCTCGTGCTCGCGCTCGTCGAAGTCACGCGCGATGGGACGCATGGCATGCTCGGCGAGCATGTGTAGTTGATCTCGCGTGGCGGCGATGTCTTCGGAAAGTTCGTAGTCGATCATGGTCTCTCCCCTTTCAGGCGATGGCCAATCCCTCGAGCGTCGCGAACCCGCGGGCATTGCGCAGGAAGAGCTCGACGAGATGGTCGCGGATGTAGCCGTGGCCACCCAGCACCTGAAGGGCGTTGTCGGTGACCTTGAGGGCCATGTCGGACGCATAGCGCTTGGCCAGATGCGCCTCGCGGGTGGCGTCCTCCTTGCGATCGAGCTTCCACGCTGCTTCCCAGGTGAGAAGGCGCATGGCGTCGACTTCCATCGCCATTTCGGCGAGCATGAACGCGATGGCTTGCTTCTGCGCGATGGCCTGGCCGAAGGCACGCCGTTCCTTGGCGTACTCGCGCGCATAGTCATAGGCGGCCCGCGCGACGCCTACCGCCATGGAAGCAAGCGCGACCCGCCACAGATTGGCGAGGCGCGACACCGAGGTCTCGCCGCCGTCCAGAAGATGCTCGCGCGGGATTTTGCATCCGTCGAACGTGATTCGGGTGGTGGCGAGCGCCTTGAGACCCATGTTGCGCTCGCGATCGCCGACGCTGAGACCGGGCGTCTCTCGGTCGATGAACACCGCCTGCGGATGCGACGTGCCCGTACCGTTGGCGAGGCTCGCGATCACG
>CAZWAX010000554.1:0-3490 GCA_964631985.1 uncultured Polyangiaceae bacterium
GGCGTAGCGGAGGGAGCAACGACGCAGATGCCCCTTTTTCAGCAAGCTGCTAGCTCAGAAGGGGGATCGCTGTGCGTGCGGAGGTCGCCTCTTGGATCGAGAACGAGACGCGTCGTCGCGAGCCTTGTCGTGGGTCGGAAAGCCGGCAATGAAAGGCGCCATGTTCGACGACCAATGCTGGTGGATCACGGGGGCCTCGTCGGGAATCGGCGCGGGGCTGGCGCGCGCCCTCGCCGCGCGCGGCACGCGCCTCGTCTTGTCCGGGCGGAACGTGGCGGCGCTCGACGCCGTCGCGCGCGATTGCCCCGAGGCGCTCGTGCTGCCGTTCGAGGTGACGGACTTCGACGCCATTCCCGATCTCGCCGCACGCGCCTGGTCGTGGAAAGGCCGGATCGACTGCCTCGTCAACAACGCGGGGATCTCGCAACGCTCGCTCGCGGTCGAGACCGCGTTCGCCGTCTACCAGCGCATGATCGCGGTCGACCTGCTCGGGCCGATCGCGCTGACCCAAGCGGTGCTGCCGCGGATGGTGCGCGCCGGCGGCGGGCGCATCGTCGCGATCTCGAGCGTCGCCGGCATGGTCGGCGCCCCGCTGCGCTCCGCGTACAGCGCCGCCAAGCACGGGCTCATCGGCTACCACGACGCCGTACGCGCCGAGAACGAGCACCTCGGCATCCAGGTCCACGTCCTGGCGCCGGGATCGGTGCAGACCGGCGTCTCGCGCAACGCGCTGGCGGCCGACGGCTCGGCGCGGGGCGTGAGCGATGCGGCGATCGACAACGGCATGGCGCCGGCCGACGCCGCGGAAGCGATGCTGGCCGCGATCGCCGCCGGCACGCGCGAGCTCGTCCTCGCGACCGGGCTCGAGCACGACCTCGTCGTGCTCCGCCGCCGCGATCCCGACGCGCTGTTCGACCAGATGTCGGCGCTCGTCCGCGCCGGCTACGCGCAGCGGATGGCGGCGGAGGCCGGGAACGAGTGACGCGCTTCGCGACCCGATGAGACACGCGGTCCTCGCGGCGGCCGTCGCCCTCACGACCCTCGACGGCGCCGTCGCGGTCGGACGCTGGCCGGCGGACGAGGCGCGGCAAGGCGTGGCGGTCGACGCGACGGCCTTCTACGCGATCGACGCCACGGCCATCGGGAAATACGACAAGCAGACGGGCCGGAAGCTCGCCGGGTGGCGGGCCGCACCGGGGGACCCGTTCACCCACCTCAACGGCGGCGTCGTAGTTGGACGCGAGCTGGCGTGCGCGCATTCGAACTTCCCGGCCGTCCCGATGCACAGCACGATCGAGGTATTCGACACGGCGACGCTCCGGCACGTGCGGACCCACGATCTCGGCGGCGGCCGCGGCTCGGCCACCTGGGTCGACTTCCACGACGGCGCCTGGTGGGTGGCGTTCGCCCACTACTCCGCGCGCGGCGGCGAGCCCGGGAAAGGCTCCGATCGGACCACGCTCCGCCGGTTCGATCGGGAGTGGCGCGAACAGGCGTCGTGGACCTATCCCCCCGAGCTCGTCACGCGGTGGGGCGGCATGAGCACCTCGGGCGGCGTCTGGCGGCGTGGCCGCCTCTACACGACCGGCCACGACGCCCCCGAGCTCTACGTCCTCGAGGTGCCGCCCGGCGGCGGCGTGCTGAAGCTCGTGGCGACGCTCGCGATCGCGAGCGCCGGCCAAGGTCTCGCCCACGATCCGGCGTCCGACCTGTTCTACTCGATCCAACGCGCGACGAAGGAAGTGATCGCGTCACGGCTGCCGTGACCTCCCGCTCTCCCCGCCCTTCGATCCACTCTGCCACGTTGCCCCGAACCATCTATTGTCGTACATTTACCCGGTGCGCTTCGTCTGGGACCGGAGGAAGGCAGCGGCCAACCGGGAGAAGCACGGCGTGTCTTTCGACGAGGCCTCCACGGCATTCGACGATCCGCTGGGCGCCTACTATCCGGATGGGCTGCACGACGATCGCTTCATTCTCATCGGCCATTCCCAGCAACACCGACTGCTCTACGTCGTGCACGCCGAGGTCCGCGCCGACACCATCCGGCTCATCAGCGCACGAAAGGCGACGAAGCATGAAAAAGCACGCTACGAAAAGGACTGACCCGCTCGACGGCCCGATCGACTTCTCGCGATTCGGCCCGATGCGACGCAACGCCTTCGCGGGCGCGAACGAGCCGGGCGGCCCATCGCTGCTGGCGCTCTGGGAGATGCCCCAGCTTGCGACCGACGCCGTGATGCTGCGCCGAGGCCACCCGGGGAAAGGGAAGAAGCGCACGACCGTCGTTCGGTCGGTGCGCTTGCCCGATGCGCTCTGGAAGGAGCTCGAGCGAGCCGCGCAGGCACGACGTCTCAACCTGCACCAGGCCATGCGTGCCGCCCTACTCGGCTGGATCCGCCAGGCGAGCTGAAGGGGACTCGACGCCAGCAGGTGCGCGACGCGCCGTCCGCGGCGGTTGCGCGCGCTACGCCAGGAGCGCGCGCAGCGCTTCCACGGCGGGGCGATGATCCTCTTCGACCAGGATGCCGCGGATGCCGAGCCGTTCCGCCGCCGTGATGTTCCCATGGAAGTCGTCGAGGAACACGGCGTGCCCGGGGGCGATGTCGCCGAGCCGCGCCAGCGCGAGCTGGAAGATGCGCGGGTCCGGCTTCCGCACGCCGACGTGCGCGGAGTCCACCACCACGTCGAACAGCTCGTCGACCGGCAGCATGGCGCGCCAGCCGTCGCCGAACTCCCGGACGTTGTTGGTGACGACCGCCGTCTTCACGCCCTGGGCACGCGCGTCCCGTGCGAGCTGGATCACGTCCGGACGGATGCTCGTGTCGCGGAGCGATCCCAAAGCTTCGAAGAGATCGATCCGGTGCTCGGGTGCGCCGAGGTCGAGGATCGCCTGGCGCGCGTCGATGAGTGACAGCTCGCCGCGCTCGAGACGGTGCCAAGGGTGGTCGGTGTCGCGGTCGTAGACGCCGAAGATCAGCTCGAGGGCCCGCTCGGGGGCGATGCCCTTGCGGGCCCCGAAAGCGCGCACGGCCGCGAACGGCGAGGCCATGAAGACGCCGCCGAAGTCGAAGAGGACCGCCTGGACGGAGGGCATGACGCGGCATCTTCGGGGTTTCGCCACGGGGGCACAAGCGCTTTCCCGACCACGACCCTTGCCACGGCCGATCCACACCGCCAAATAGACCCATCCCACGTACCGACGAACGGAGCTCACGCCCATGACCGACGCGCCCGAATACACGCCACCGAAAGTCTGGACCTGGAACAAGGAAAGCGGCGGTCGCTTCGCCAACATCAACCGGCCGATCGCGGGCGCGACGCACGAGAAAGAGCTGCCCGTCGGCCGCCACCCGTTTCAGCTCTATTCGCTGGCGACGCCGAACGGCGTGAAGGTCACGGTGATGCTCGAGGAGCTCCTCGCCAAGGGTCACACCGGCGCCGAGTACGACGCGTGGATCATCCCGATCAACGTCGGCGAGCAGTTCGG
>CAZWAX010000555.1:0-3487 GCA_964631985.1 uncultured Polyangiaceae bacterium
GAGGCGTAGCGGAGCTACGCCGCACAAGCGAACGACCGAGCAACGAAGCAGATGGGCCGGTTTCAGCGGTCCGCTAGGTCGCGCGGCTTTTCGCGGAACAGTATCCACAACGCCGCCGGCAACGCGGTGAAGTCGGCGATCATCGATAGCACGAACGCCAGCGCCGCCAGCATTCCGAACTGGGCGATCGGCGGTAGCTCGGCGAAGCCGAAGGCGACGAAGCCGCCGGCGTTGATGAGTGTCGCGAAGAGGATCGCGCGGCCGGCGACCAGCAGCGTGTGGGTGAGGGCGTGCTCGACGTCGCCGTCCTTCCGGCCTTCGAGGAAGTGGTAGAAGAAATGGATCTGGTCGTTCTCGGACGTGCCGAGGACGGTCGACGCGATCAGGATGGTGGCGATGTTGAGCTGCATGCCGGTGAGCCGCATCACCAGGAACATCACGAGGATCGCGAAGATCGACGGGATCATCGCCATCAGCCGGGCCGTGCCGCTCCGGAAGATCACGAAGAAGGCGGCGAAGATGATGGCGACCGTCAGGAGGAAGCTCTCCACCAGCGTCGGCACCAGGCCCTGCGCCATCTTGGCGTGCAACGGCGCGAGGCCGACGATCGCGAGCTCGAACTCCTTGAGTGCCGGCACCCGCGTGGCGGTCTCGGCGAAGGCCTGGCGGATGGCGGCGCCCAGACGCGTGAGGTCCTCGTACTCGGGCTTCCGACTGACGACCGTCAGCTGGGTCTGGGCGAGCTCGTGCGGCTGGACGAAGCGCTGCAGCAGCGGCTCGTCGTTGACCAGCCCTTCGAGCTGCGCCGCCGCCTCCTCGACTTGCCCCGGGTCGGTCGGCCACGCGTCGCCTTGGCCGCCGAGGTAGCGGATCATCCGCAGGATGGTGGTCGGTCCGACCACCGACCCGACGTCGGGGTCTTTCTCGAGCGCCTTCTGGAACTCGTGCAGACCGTTCAGCACCTCGGGCTCGGACACGCTGCCGAGGCTGCCCTTCAGCCACACCTGCGTGACCGAGAGTCCCGGGATCTGCGGCTGCAGGCGCTGGATGTCGAGATAGAGCGGCGCCTGCGGGTTCATGTAGGCGACCGGGTTGGTGAGGATCTTCATCGGCGAGACCAGACCCGGAAAGCCGAACAGCGCGACGGCGCCCGCGGCCGAGAGCACCAGCGAGCTCAGCACGAGCGGCCAGCGCCAGATGTAGGTGGCGCGCGGCAGCCACTCGGCGAAGCGTTGGATCCACGCCCCGGCGACGCGGCGCTCGGTGCCGGTCGGCGTGCGCAGCACCGCCTGCAGCACCGGAAAGAGCGTGAAGCAGATCACCCAGACCGCGACGAGGCCGAGCGCCACCCAGATGCCCATCTCGCGGATCGGCCGGATGTCGGAGACGGCGAGAGCGGCGAAGCCGACGGCGGTCGCGAACACGGAGGCCGTGCAGGCAACGAACTTGTTGGTGAGGGCGAAGATGTGGTGCGACTCCACCGAACGCTCGGCCGGCCGGTCGACGAAGCGCGAGTGCAGGTAGACCAGCGTCGCGGTCGCCGTCACCAGGATCGTCATCGGCACCATCGGCGAGACGATGGTGAGCGTGCCGTCGAGGAGCCCGATGACCCCGACCGAGAACGCGAGGCAGATCAGCAGCGTGATCAGGAAGGCCGCGAGCGTCGCCGCCGACCGATAGAGGAAGAGGTTCAAGCCGACGACGAACACCATGAACAGCACGAAGTACTTCCACGCGCTCTGCTGGGTCTCGTCGAGATACTCGTCGACCCAGGGCGCGCCGAGCTCGGTCAGCTTGCTCAGCGGTGCCGGTTGGACGCGGAACTTCGCGATCGCCTGATCAATGGCGGTGAGCGCGACCCGGCGCTGGGCGGTGTCGTGGACGTCAAGGATCAGGCCGACCGCGAGATAGTGGTCGCCGACCAGGCCCTGCTTCCGGAAGAGGTCGGTGCCCGTGACGAAGGCGCGGAAGGCCGAGAGGCTCTCGGGCGTTGGCTCGAAGCCGGCCTTGGCGCGGCGGTAGATCGAGAGCGTCGAATTGACGGCGACGTGCTCGATGCCCGCGAGCGCGCGCTCGATCTCGTCGACGCGGGTCACGACCGCCGGCGCGAGCGGGTCGTCGGCCTCGGCCAGCAGCAGCGCGAACTCGCCCTCGCCGAAGACCTGCTCGAAGTCGCGGGTGGCGACGAAGTCCGGGTCGGTCGCGACGATCAGGCGGTCGACCGAGTTGTCCTGCTGGACCTTGGACGCGTAGTACGCGGCCGGGGGTAGCAGCACCGCGTAGATCGCGAGCACCAGCCAGCGCCGGGCAAGCAGGGCGACGAAGAAGCGGGCGAGCGGCCCATGCCGCCCTTCCACGGGCTCGGCGTCGGCGCGGAGCCGGGTCGGGGCAGCCATTACGGAAGGGAGGTAGCACATGC
The DNA here is from genome assembly GCA_964631985.1 of uncultured Polyangiaceae bacterium. GTDB lineage: Bacteria > Desulfobacterota > Binatia > UTPRO1 > UTPRO1 > UTPRO1. Next base: position 2,420 of record CAZWAX010000555.1, read on the forward strand.
GGCCGTACGCTCGCCACGAGGGGTGACACGGAGGCCTTCGGCTGAGGGTGGCGCAGGCCGCGAGCACGTCGTAGGAACGGCACCCATGGCTGACATCGGCACGATCCAAGAGATCCGGCGCTACCCGGTGAAGAGCATGGACGGCGAGGTGCTCGCGACCGCCGACCTCGGGCCGCGTGGGCTCCCCGGCGACCGGGCGTGGGCGGTCCGCGACGAGGTCCGGGGTGGCATCCGCGGCGCCAAGAAGATCCCCGCGCTCATGCGGCTCGCCGCCACCTATCCGAGCCCGCCCGCCTCCGCCGGGTCGAGCCCGGCCGAGATCCGGCTGCCCGATGGCTCGACCTGCCGCACCGGCGATGCCGACGTGAACGAGCGCCTGTCGCGCGCGCTCGACCATCGGGTGAGCCTGTGGCCGCTCTTGCCCGCCGACGCGCTCGACCACTATCGGCGCGGCGCTCCGACGCACGAGGACATGGAGCAGGAGATGCGCGCGCTCTTCGCGCGTGCCGCCGACGAGCCGCTCCCCGACCTCACGGTCTTTCCGCCGGAGCTCTTCGAGTTCGAGTCGCCGCTCGGCACGTACTTCGACGCGTTCCCGTTGCTGCTGCTGACGACGACGTCGCTCCGGACGATGGCGACGCGTCATCCCGAGTCGCGGTTCGACGTCCGCCGCTTCCGTCCGAACCTGTTGCTCGACGTGCCCGAGGCCGACGGGTTTCCCGAGGCGGCCTGGGCGGGACGGCGCCTGCGGATCGGTGGGGCCGTCCTCCAGATGACGGCGACTTGCCCGCGCTGCGTGATGACGACCCACGGCTTCGCCGATCTCCCGAAGGATCCCGGCGTCATGCGGGCGCTGGTCAAGGAGAACGGCGGGAACCTCGGCGCCTACGCGACCGTCGAGACGCCAGGCACGGTGCGGCGGGGAGATCGGGTCGCGTTGCTCGACTGACGGTCGCATGCGCGCCACCCACCGTGAGCATCCCCGCACCGATCGCCATGGCCGGCCCCGAGATCGGGAGAGCGGCGGTGAAGGGAAGGGTTGAGGACCGGGTTGGAGCCCGGTTACTT
>CAZWAX010000556.1:0-3478 GCA_964631985.1 uncultured Polyangiaceae bacterium
CCGCCCGCGAACGGCCGGCCGATCATCGTTCCGACGCAGGACATCGTACTCGGCCTCTACTACATGACGCGCGACAAGCCGATGGTGCAGGGGGAGGGCAAGGCCTTCTCCAGTCCCGACGAAGTACGGATCGCCTACGATCAAGGCGAGGTCAATCTCCAGGCCCAGATCAGGGTCCGTATCAACAGCAAGCTCATCGAGACCACAGTCGGTCGCGTCTTGCTCTACGAGATTGTCCCCGCCGAGATCAGCTTCGCCGAAGTCAACAAAGTCATGAACAAGAAAGAGCTGGCCAACCTCATCGACCAGTGCTACCGGTATTCGGGGAGTAAGAAGACCGTCATCCTGGCCGACCAACTGAAAGATCTGGGGTATCGTCACGCCACCAAGGCGGGAATCTCCATCAGCATCGATGACATGGTCATCCCCGCCAAGAAGGCGGAGATTCTGGAGAAGGCCAATCGGGAGGTCCTGGAGATCGAGGGCCAGTACAAAGAGGGGTTAATCACCGACGGCGAGCGGTACAACAAGGTCGTCGACATCTGGGCCCAGGTGACGGAGAACGTCGGCTTCGAGATTCTGGAAGAACTGGGCAACGTAGTGATTACCGACCCCAGCGGCAAAAAGAAACGGGTCCCGTCATTCAACCCCATCTTCATGATGGCCGACTCGGGTGCCCGCGGTAGCGCCCAGCAGATCCGTCAGCTGGCCGGCATGCGCGGTCTCATGGCCAAGCCCTCCGGCGAGATCATCGAGACGCCGATCACGGCGAACTTCCGTGAAGGTCTCACGGTGCTGCAGTACTTCATCTCCACGCACGGCGCCCGCAAGGGTCTCGCCGATACGGCGCTCAAGACCGCCAACTCGGGGTACCTCACGCGTCGCCTGGTGGACGTGGCGCAGGACTCCATCATCACGGAGCCGGATTGCGGCACGCCGGACGGCATCGACATGTCGTCGCTCGTCGAAGGCGGCGAGATCATCGAGGGTCTGGGCGATCGTGTGCTCGGACGTGTCGCGCTCGTCGATGTGCGCGACCCGTACAACGACGACATCATCGTGCGCGCCAATCACGAGATCGACGAGGCGATCGTCGAGACGATCGAAAAAGCCGGTCTCGAGCGTGTGCAGATCCGGTCCGTCCTCACGTGCCAATCGCGTCAAGGTGTCTGTGGCCTTTGTTACGGTCGCGACCTCGCGCGCGGGCACATGGTGAATCTCGGTGAGGCGATCGGCGTCATCGCGGCGCAATCGATCGGTGAGCCGGGAACCCAGCTCACCATGCGTACGTTCCACATCGGTGGTACCGCCAGTCGGCGCGCCGAGCAGACGACGCTCGAGGCGCGGAACGACGGCATCGTGAAGTTCATCAACCTGCAAACCGTCACGAACAACGAAGGGGACGAGATCATCATCAACCGCAACGGTGAGCTCGCGATCATCGACGTTCCCGAGGCAGGCCGCGAGCGCGAGCGCGAGCGCTATCCCGTCGTCTATGGCGCGAAGCTCAAGAAGCACGACGGCGCCAAGGTCAAAGGTGGCGACTTGCTCGTCGAGTGGGATCCCTACACCTTGCCGACCCTCACCCAGGTCGGGGGCACGGTGAAGTTCGGCGATCTTCTCGAAGGTGTCACCGTCGAGGAACGTGTCGACGAGCGCACCGGCCTTTCGACCAAGGTCGTCATCGACACGAAGGACGTCGAAAAACGTCCGCGGATCACCATCAAGAACGCCGACGGCAATACCGCGCGGCTGCCGAACGGCAACGAGGCTCGCTACCAGCTTCCCGTCGGCGTGCACCTGAACGTCTACGAGGGGCAGGTGCTTTCCCCCGGTGACATCATCGCCAAGATGCCACGCGAGACCACCAAGACGAAGGACATCACTGGTGGCCTCCCGCGCGTCGCCGAGCTCTTCGAGGCCCGCAAGCCGAAGGAGTTCGCCGTCGTCAGCGAGATCGACGGCATGGTGTCGTTCGGCAAGGACACCAAGGGCAAGCGCAAGGTCGTCGTCACGCCCGAAATCGGCGAGGCGCGCGAGTACCTCATCCCGAAGGGCAAGCACATCAGCGTTCACGAGAACGATCACGTGCGCGCCGGCGAGCCCCTCATGGACGGGTCGTCGAATCCGCACGACATCCTCACCATTCTCGGCGAGAAGGCGCTCGCCAAGTATCTGGTTGACGAGGTCCAGGAGATCTACCGACTCCAGGGTGTGCGCATCAACGACAAGCACATCGAGGTCATCGTTCGACAGATGTTGCGTCGCGTCCGGATCAAGGAAGTCGGCGATGCCGATTTTCTGGTCGGCGATCAGGTCGAAAAGTGGCGCTTCGAGGAGGCCAACCAGAAGATCGAGGAGAACGGCGGTGAGCCGGCGACCGCGGAGCCGCTGCTCCTCGGCATCACCAAGGCCAGCCTCTCGACCGAAAGCTTCATTTCGGCCGCGTCCTTCCAGGAGACCACCAAGGTCCTCACCGAGGCCGCCATCAACGGCAAGGTCGATCGCCTGACGGGTCTCAAGGAGAACGTGATCATGGGCCGGCTGATCCCCGCCGGCACCGGAATCAAGCGCTATGCCCAGGTCGAGCTCGAATCAGAAGAGCCCGAAGAGCGGCCGGAGGACCTCCTCGAGGTGCCGACGGCCAAGGCCGAGCCAGAAAGCGCCAGCGCTTAGCTCGACCGGTAGCGCCGTAAGTGACGGAAACTTGACAGCCTAGGCGCGTTCGAATACGTTGCGCGTTTTTTCTGGCCTTTTCAGCGCGGGAGTGTCTCCGCGCCCACATCGAGACAGGAGTAAGGATGCCGACGATCAACCAGCTCATCCGCGGCGGGCGTAAGCCGCAGCGGCGAAAGCTCGCAGCGCCCGCGCTGCAGAGCTGTCCGCAGAAGCGGGGCGTCTGCACGCGTGTGTACACCTCGACACCGAAGAAGCCGAACTCCGCTCTTCGTAAGGTGGCGCGCGTCCGTCTCACCAATGGCATCGAAGTGACGTCATACATTCCGGGTGTGGGTCACAATCTCCAGGAGCACTCGGTGGTGTTGATTCGCGGCGGCCGCGTCAAGGATCTTCCCGGCGTTCGCTATCACGTCGTCCGCGGCACCCTGGATTCCATCGGCGTGCAGGACCGTCGGCAAGGCCGTTCGAAGTACGGCGCCAAGAAGCCGAAGTAGGGACGAGGTCGTACGATGCCGCGTAAGGGAGAAGTTCGTCGTCGCGAAGTACTGCCCGATCCGAAGTTTCACGATCGGATGGTCACCAAGTTCATGAACACCATCATGGTCGAGGGCAAGAAGAGCCTCGCCGAGCGCACGTTCTATGGTGCGCTCGATCTCATCCAGCAGCGTACCAAGGAAGAGCCGTTGGCGATCTTCAAGCGCGCGCTCGACAACGTGAAGCCTCTGGTCGAGGTGCGCTCTCGACGTTTCGGTGGTCCCACCTATCAGGTTCCCGTCGAGGTCCGGCCGGCCCGCCCCAC
>CAZWAX010000557.1:0-3465 GCA_964631985.1 uncultured Polyangiaceae bacterium
CCGAAGTCGACGATCTGGAAGGTGTCGCGCGGGTTCAGGTGGTCGATGATCCAGCGCATCGTCTCCTTCGCCTTGTCGAGTGGGGCGCCCGCCTGCGATCCCGAGCGGTCGATCACGAAGACGAGCTCCTTCGGCGCGGCGCTCTCCGCGGTCGTTCGGCGCGGCGGCAGGAGCACGAGCGTGAGGTAGCCGTCGCCGTCGCGGCGGTGGGTGAGGGCGGTGCTCTGCAGCGCGTCGGTCGCAACCGTGTAGCGCACGACGAAGTCGCGGTTCGGGAGCTCGCGCTGGCGCACGAGCGCGATCCGGGCGCGCTCCGGCGTCGGCCGGTCGACGGTGATCGGATGCAGCGGCGACACCACCGCGCCGAGCGGCACGCCGGCGTCGAGGTCGACGGCGATCGACAGGTCGTGGCCCGCGCGCGTGCTTTTTGGCGTCACCGTCTCCGACCGCACGGCGGGCGGCGTAACCCGGGAACCGTCGGGTACGCGATCGGTGTCGGGATTCCAACCAGTGCCGGCGTGGCCGGTCGGGTTGCCGGGCACGAAGCGCGGGCCGACGACGGTCGGGAACGAGAAGTCGAAGGTGCCGTCGGCGAGCTTCAGCGTCTCGACGTACTCGAGCCGTACCTGCACCTCGGCCCCGGGCATCAGGTTCGCCAGCGATTGCGTGAAGACGTTCGGCCGTTCCTGGTCGAGCAGGCTCGCGACCTTCCCGGCCGCGCGCGCCGCTTCGTAGGCGCCGCGGGCGTCCTCGCGGCGCCGGATCTCGCCGCGGATCACGCGTCCGCCGGTCGTCATCGTCATGCCGTCGACGGCGGCCCGGTCGGAGAGCGGGAAGGTGTAGATCGCCTCGACCGGCTCGGTGAAGGGATTGGCGAAGGTCTGGGTCACGACGACGCGGGCGACGAAGCCGGAGATCTCGGCCGCCACGTCGGTATGCTGCAGCGGGCAGCTGCCGATGGGCGTGCCGTCTGCCCGACGGGCGATGAGGTCGCCGGCGCCGGCGGATGGGGGCATTTCGTCGGCGGCAGCGAAGGTCGAAGCGCGCCAGGGTGCCACGCCGAGCAGCAGCGCGAAGGTCATGGCGAGGCGCAGGGCGCGCGCGCGAAGAGAATAGATCATGGGTGGGTCCGTCCTTTTCCGTGGCCGCGTCCCGCGAGCCACTTTCGGGTTGTCGTCGGGATAGGTCGGCGGGTGGCGGCAAATCGGATCACCGGCTAGCGAAAGGATCGGGATGGTGACGGCGCGGGAGGACTGGATCGCGATCGTCGACGCGCTCGTGGCGGGCGATCGCCTGGCGTTCGCCAAGGTGAACCGCTTGATCTCCGGGTTCCTGGTCCAGCTCCGCGCCTACGAGTTTCGCGACGAGTGGGACGATCTGCGCCAGGAGGTGGTGATGTCGCTCGTCGCCAACGCCCGGGCGGGCCGGCTCCGCGACCCGGAGGCGTTCCTCGGCTACGTCCGCATCATCACCCGCAACAAGGTCGTCGATCGCGTGAAGGGGGCGCGCCGCCGCCACGAGCGGAGCACGGTCGCGTGGGACGACGAGGCGGCGCGCTCGATCGGGTCTGCCCCCGACCCGGCGGCCGCCGCCGCGCGCGAGCTCTGGGTGGCGGTCCGGGATCTGCCGGACGAACAGCAGGACGTGCTCGACGGGATCTATCGCCAGGGGCAGACCTATCAAGCGGTGAGCGACGCGACCGGTATCCCGCTCGGGACGATGAAGCGCCGCCTCCGCGATGCGCTCGTGGCGCTCCGCCGGCGATTCGCCGATGATTCGGAGTGACGGTGAGCCGATGCGGACGCGTGTGACGACCTACCTGACGACCATGGGGACCGACGCATGACGTGCCGCCGTGCCTTCGACGCCGATCTGCTGGCCGTGGTGCGGGGCGAGGACGGCGACGCCGCGTTCCGTGCGCACTATCCGTCCTGTCCCGAGTGTTCGGCCGAGGTGGCAGTGTGGGGCGAGCTCGACGCGATGCTGCGCGCCGGGGCCCCCGCCGTCGCGTCCCACCCCGAGCCCGAGGCGCTTCTGGCCTTCAGCGACGCGCCGTCGACGCTGGCGTCCGACGCGCGCACGACGATCGAGCGCCATCTCGCCGCGTGTCGGGTCTGCGCGGACGAGGTTGCGGCGATGCGGGGCTTCGATGCCGGGCAGCTCGGTGTCGCGGCCACCGGCGCCGCGCCGGCGTCGGTCGGTGCCGAGTCGCGGGCGCGCGAGTCGCACGCGTCTTGGTTCGGACGTTTCGTATGGCATCCGGCCGTCGCCTATGCGCTGGTGGCGCTGCTGCTCGTGCCGCTGGTCCGCGATCAGTTGTCGCGCGTCGCCGTCGACCGGACGACGCTCGAAGCTCGCCGTGAGGCTCCTGCGCCGGCCCCTGCGCCGGGCGCCGGCCTGGCCGCAGCGCCGCGCCAGAGGCCCGACGCGCGCGAGCGTGACGTAGAGGTGTTGGCCGACGCCGATCCCGCATCCCGCGCCGAGCGGCCCTCCGCACCGGCACCGATGTTGGCCAAGCGGAAGGTCGAGTCCGAGGTCGCCATGCGCGAGCAGGCCGATCCCGGGCCCGAGCGCGCGCCGGCCGCGGGTGCGCCGGTGACCGGCTTGGCGGCGTCCGCGGAAGGCGAGGCTCCGCTCGTCGTCGAAATCGGCCCCCGCGCGTCGGCGATCGTCTCGGCCCCAGCCCTGACGCGCACCGTGCGCTTGCGCGTCGTTCCGCCCGCCGATCTCGGGCCGGGACCCGTCGACGCGACGGTGCGCGAGCGCGACGGTCAGCGTGAGCTCGCCATGCGGGTGAGCGACCGCGCGGACGCCATCGCGATCGAGATACCGGCAGGTTGGCTCGTGGCGGGCGCGTACGTCGTCACGCTCGCGCCCGCCAACGGTGGGGCGGCGGCGACGTTCGCGCTCACCGTCCGGGCGCCCGCCGCGAGCCGTTAAATCTCGGAATCAGGGTTGCCGGTCACGGCCCGCCCCGCTAAACCCTTGGCCCCATGACCGAACAAAAAGCGACCAACATCGTTTGGCACCAAGGCACCGTCACCCGCGCCGACCGCGAGAAGATCAACGGTCACAAAGCCTGCACCGTGTGGCTCACGGGACTCTCCGGCTCGGGCAAGTCGACCATCGCGGTCGACCTCGAGAAGCGGCTCTGGGAGCGCGGCATCCGTGCCTACATCCTCGACGGCGACAACATCCGTCACGGCCTCAACAAGAACCTCGGCTTCTCGCCCGAGGATCGCACCGAGAACATCCGCCGGATCGGCGAGGTGGCGAAGCTCTTCACCGAAGCCGGCGTGGTCGCCCGCACGGCCTTCATCTCGCCGTATCGCGCCGACCGCGATCAGGTCCGCAAGATCATGGCGGCCGGTGACTTCGTCGAGGTCCACGTCGATTGCCCGGTCGAGGTGTGCGAGCAGCGCGACGTGAAGGGCCTCTACAAGAAGGCCCGCGCCGGCGAGATCA
>CAZWAX010000558.1:0-3459 GCA_964631985.1 uncultured Polyangiaceae bacterium
GCCGTGGGGGCGGCCGGCGGGTGGCTAAAAGACGCGTCAAAACAGGCGAACCAATCGGTTCATCGTCAGGCGCCGCAAGAAGGAGGCGGGGGGGCACAGCGACGTGGCACGTTCGATAAAGAAAGGTCCGTTCATCGATCAGCATCTCCTCAAGAAGGTCGAGGGGATGAACGCTTCGGGTGAGCGCAAGGTGACCAAGACCTGGTCGCGGCGCTCGACCGTGATCCCGGACATGATCGGGCACACCTTTGCGGTACACAACGGGCGGAAGTTCATTCCGGTGTTCTGCAGCGAGAACATGGTGGGCCACAAGCTCGGAGAGTTTTCGCCGACGCGCACGTTCCACCAGCACTCCGGCGCCCGCAAGGCCGATGTGAAACCCGGCGCGAAGCCGGGGCCAAAGTAGGCAGAGAGATCGCCATGGAATCCCGAGCCAGTACGCGCCACGTGCGCATTACCCCACAAAAGGCGCGCCTCGTCGTCGACTTGATACGTGGTAAGCGCGTCGAGGAAGCGATCGGCGTCCTCGAGTTCAATCCGCGTCGGGCGTCGAAGATCGTGGCGAAGACGCTGAAGTCCGCGATCGCCAACGCCGAATCGGCCCACAACGTCGACGTCGACACGCTCTACGTCAAGGCGGCCTGGGTCGACGGCGCGCAGACGCAGAAGCGATTCCTCCCGCGCGCGCACGGTCGAGCGACGCGCATCATCAAGCGCTCGAGTCACGTCACGATCGTCGTGGACGAGCGCAAGAAGGCGTAGGAGCCAGAGCCCATGGGACAGAAAGTTCATCCGAGAGGCTTCAGGCTCGGTGTCATCGAGGGGTGGGATTCCAAGTGGTACGCGGGCCGCGAGTACGCGACGCTGCTACACGAGGACATCCGTATCCGTCAGTTCATCAAGCGGCGCCTCTATCACGCCGGTATCGCCAAGGTTGAGATCGAGCGCGCCGCCAACAAGGCCAAAGTCAACGTGCACACCGCCCGTCCTGGCATCGTGATCGGCAAGAAGGGCGCCGAGATCGAGAAGCTCAAGGCCGAGCTCAACAAGCTCACCTCGCGGGACTGTTTCATCAACATCCACGAGGTCCGCCGCCCCGACATCGACGCCCAGCTCGTCGCGGAGAACGTCGGGTTGCAGCTCGAGCGTCGCGTTGCGTTCCGCCGCGCCATGAAGGAGGCGGTCGCCCGGGCCATGCGTATGGGCGCGCTCGGCATCCGTATCCAGTCGTCGGGCCGCCTCGGCGGCGCCGAGATCGCACGCCGTGAGTGGTACCGCGAGGGGCGCGTTCCCCTCCACACGCTGCGCGCCGAGATCGGCTACGGTCTGGCCCAGGCCTACACCACCTACGGCGTCATCGGCGTGAAGGTGTGGATCTTCCGGGGTGAAGTGATCACGCGACAAGAAGAAGAACAGCGCCAAGCGGTCGGCGCGTCCTAGGCTCGAACCATGCTCGCACCGAGAAAAGTCAAACATCGAAAGATGATGAAGGGCCGCCGCGGCGGCTCCGCATGGCGTGGCTCTGGCCTGGCGTTCGGCGACTTCGGTCTGCAGGCGACGGGCCGCGGGTGGCTCACCGCTCGCGAGATCGAAGCGGCTCGTGTCGCGCTCACGCGTCACATCAAGCGCGGCGGTCGCGTCTGGGTCCGCATTTTTCCCGACAAGCCCATTACCAAGAAGCCGGCCGAGACGCGGATGGGCAAAGGCAAGGGCAATCCCGAAGCGTGGGTCGCCGTCATCAAGCCCGGACGGATGCTGTTCGAGATGGAAGGCGTCGCGCCCGAGGTTGGACGCGAGGCGCTCCGGCTCGCGTCCCACAAGCTCTCGATCGCGACCCAGGTCCGCGAACGAGGAGGAGCGCACGGTGCAAGCTAGCCAAGCGCGTGACCTTTCAGAGGTCGAGCTCGACGCACGTCTGCGCGAGCTCGAGGAGGAGCTCTTCGGGCTGCAGCTGAAGCGCGCCACGAGTCAGCTCGAGAATCCCATGAAGATGCGGGTCGTGCGTCGCGACATCGCGCGTCTCAAAACCATTCAGCGCGAACGTCTGAAGGTAGGATGAAGATGCACGCTCAGCGTAAGACACGAACCGGCACCGTCGTCAGCAGCGCGATGCAGAACACCGCGGTGGTCGCGGTGCAGCGCCGCGTCCAGCATCCGAAGTATCGCAAGTTCCTGACGCGGCGTACCCGCTATCAGGCCCACGACGAAAAGAACGAGTGTGAGGTCGGCGACACGGTAGTCATCACGGAATGCCGTCCGCTCAGTCGACACAAACGCTGGCGAGTCTCGAAGATCGTCGAGCGCGCGGTCAAGCTGTAGGAGCGAGCGATGGTGCAGGCCGAAAGCATATTGGACGTCGCCGACAATTCCGGCGCTCGCAAGGTACTCTGTATCAAGGTGTTGGGCGGATCGAAGCGGCGCTATGCGTCCCTCGGTGACATCATCGTCGTCTCGGTGAAGGAGGCGATTCCCAACGCGAAGGTGAAGAAGGGCGACGTCATGAAGGCCGTCATCGTGCGTACGGCAAAGGAGGTCGGTCGTGCCGACGGGTCGTACATCCGCTTCGACAACAACTCGGCCGTCCTGATCGACAACCAACGCGAGCCGATCGGGACGCGTATCTTCGGACCGGTCGCCCGTGAGCTGCGCGCCAAGCGATTCATGAAGATCATCTCGCTCGCGCCGGAGGTGCTGTGATGCGTGCCGGAGCTTCGAAGGTGGCGCGCCCGAACACGAGCCGGATCCGCAAGAACGACACGGTGATGGTCATTACCGGTCGCGAGAAGGGCAAGACCGGCAAGGTGCTCCGTGTGGTGCGCGAAAGGAATCGGGTCATCATCGAGCGTCTGCACATGGTGAAACGCCATCAGAAGCCGCGCGGCCAGCAGAGCCCCGGGGGCGTGGTGGAGAAGGAAGCGTCGATCGACCTCTCGAACGTCATGATCATGTGCGACCGTTGCAACGCTCCGGCTCGTATCGGCAGCCGCCGACTCGAGGACGGTTCGGGCGTGCGCACATGTCGCCGCTGCGGGGAGGCCATCGACAAATGAGTGCCAAGGCCACCAAGGCTAGACTGCGGGAGCGGTACGCGCAGGAGCTGTTGCCGGCTCTCCAAAAAGAGATCGGCTGCTCGAACGTGAACCAGGTTCCGCGGCTCGAGAAGATCGTGTTGAACATGGGCCTCGGTGAGGCGATCCAGAACGCCAAGCTGCTCGACGCCGCCGTGGAGGAAATGGCCACGATCGCAGGGCAGAAGCCGGTCGTGACGAAGTCACGCAAGGCGATCGCCAATTTCAAGCTTCGCGAGAACCTGCCGATCGGCTGCATGGTCACGCTCCGTGGCAATCGCATGTACGAATTTCTCGACCGGCCAGTGAACGTCGGGCTGCCGCGCGTCCGCGATTTCAAGGGTCGTTCCGATCACTCCTTCGATGGTCCAGGCAACTATTCCCCCGGCCC
>CAZWAX010000559.1:0-3455 GCA_964631985.1 uncultured Polyangiaceae bacterium
CCGATCCGACGGCCGTGCAGAAGGCCATCATCGGCGTCGAGGCTCCGAACCTCTCGGGCCAGACGTCGACGATGCTCCCGAATCACCACATCACCAAGCCCGTGCTGATCGGCGAGATCCAGGCGGACGGCCAGTTCGAGACCGTCTGGAAGACCGAGGGCCTGGTGCCCGGCGACGCGTGGTCGGACTTCCTCCCCGACAGCAAGATCATCGAGGCGGATTGGACCGACAAGCTGAACTGCGGCAACTACAACACCGTCACGAAGAAGTGCTCGGGCCAGGTCTTTTAGATTTCGGCCCCGTGCGCTTCGACCCTGCGGGTCGAATGCTCCGATGGCCCAGGGACCGCGAAGTGAATTCGCGGTCCCTGAGATTTCGGCCCCGTGCGCTTCGGCCCTCCGGGCCGAATGCTCCGATGGCCCGCGGAGCGCGAGTTCGACTCGCGCTCCGCGCTTCATCTCCAGTCCCACTACCGTCTTCCAAGGAGCCTTGATCGGCGTGCGACGTTTCCACTCATTGGTCTGCGCCATCGCATCCCTCGTCCTGCTCGGCACGAGCGTGGCGGCTCGCGCCGACGATGCCGCGCTCAGCGCCGGGCTCGAAGATCTCCGGAGCTCGAGCTTCACGACCAAGGGCGGGGCCATCGGCAAGATCGCCGACAGCGGGTCGCCGCGCGCCCATCCGATCCTCGACGCCCTCGTCGCGGGCCGGCTCTACGTCCGCCAGGCCGACGGCGTCTTCCTGATCGCCGCCGACGACACCGACGCGGCGGCAATCAGCGAGGCCCGCACCGGCACCGCCGTCGCCGACGTCGACCGTACCGATCTCAAGAAGATCGGCATCAACAACCAGATGCGGGGGGCCATCGGCACGGCACTCGCGCGCCTCAGCCTGCGCGACCCCGATCCGAGCGCGCGCACCCTCGCCATCGAATCGCTCTACGTGTCGCTGAACGACGAGACGCTGACGCTGCTGCGGGGCGCGCTCACGGACGAGCGTGACGACGCCGTCCGCCTGGCCCTGCAAACCGCCCTGGCGCTGGCCGACCTCGACAGTCCCGACACCGACACGCGGAGCGCCGCGGTCACGGTCCTCGCCGGCAGCATGCACTCCGAGGTCCGGAACACGCTCCTCGCGCACCTCGCGACCGACGACGCCGGCGCGCCGCGCGAGCCCGACGCCGCCGTGCGCGCGGCGGCAACCGACGCGCTCAGGCGGATCGACCGCATGCGCACCGTCTACGGCCTCGTCGAAACCCTGTTCTTCGGCCTCAGCCTCGGCTTCGTGCTCGTGCTGGCCGCGATCGGCCTCGCCATCACGTTCGGCGTCATGGGCGTCATCAACATGGCGCACGGCGAGCTCATGATGCTCGGGGCCTACGCCACCTGGCTCGTCCAGCAGGCCATGCCGAACCACCTCGAGCTCTCGATCATCGCCGCGATTCCCATCGCGTTCCTGGTGTCCGCCCTCGCCGGCATTGCGATCGAGCGCAGCGTCGTGCGCTTCCTCTACGGCCGGCCCCTCGAGACGCTGCTCGCGACCTTCGGGATCAGCCTGATCCTGCAGCAAGCCGTCCGCTCGGTCTTCTCGCCGCTGAACCGCGCCGTCGCGACCCCGGAGTGGATGAGCGGCCAGCTCGTCCTGAACGGCGCACTCGCCATCACCTACAATCGTCTCTACATCATCGTCTTCAGCATTCTGGTCTTCTTGGCGCTGGTCGCCATCCTGCGTTTCACGACGCTCGGGCTGCAGGTCCGCGCCGTGGCGCAGAACCGCGGCATGGCGCGCGCCATGGGCGTCCGCGCCGGCTGGGTCGACGCCATGACGTTCGGGCTCGGCTCGGGCGTCGCCGGCCTCGCCGGCGTCGCGCTCAGCCAGCTCACCAACGTCGGACCGAATCTCGGGCAGAGTCACATCGTCGACTCGTTCATGGTCGTGGTGTTCGGCGGCGTCGGCAATCTGTGGGGCACGCTCGTCGCCGGCTTGTCGCTGGGGATCGCCAACAAATTCCTGGAGCCCTTCTCGGGCGCGGTGCTGGCGAAGATCTCGGTGCTGGTCTTCATCATCCTCTTCATCCAACGGCGGCCGCGCGGACTGTTTCCGCAGCGCGGCCGGTCCGCGGACGCGTGACCATGTCGACTCTCGCCACGCTGCGCGCCCGCCATCCGCTCTCCGACGCGATCGTGCTCGCCGTGCTCGGCCTGCTGATCGTCGCGGTGCCGGTGCTGAACCTGCTCGTGCCCGCCGACAGCGCGTTCCACATGTCGACCTTCACCGTCACGTTGCTCGGCAAATATCTCTGCTACGCGATGCTGGCGCTCGCGGTCGACCTGGTGTGGGGTTACTGCGGCATCCTCAGCCTCGGCCACGGCGCGTTTTTCGCCCTCGGCGGCTACGCCATGGGCATGTACCTGATGCGTCAGATCGGCGACCGCGGCGTCTACGGCAACGTGCTGCTGCCGGACTTCATGGTGTTCCTGAACTGGAAGGAGCTGCCCTGGTACTGGTGGGGCTTCTCCCACTTCCCGTTCGCCCTGCTGATGGTGATCCTCGTCCCGGGCGTGCTGGCGCTCGTCTTCGGATGGTTCGCGTTCCGCTCGCGCGTCACGGGCGTCTACCTCTCGATCATCACCCAGGCCCTCACCTATGCCCTCCTCCTCGCCTTCTTCCGGAACGAGATGGGCTTCGGCGGAAACAACGGCCTCACCGACTACAAAGAGCTGCTGGGCTTCAACCTCCAAGCCGACGGAATGCGGGTCGCGTTGTTCGTCATCACCGCCCTCCTCCTCGCGGCGGCCTACCTCGGCTGCCGCTACGTGGTGAGCTCGCGCTTCGGCCGCATCGTCGTCGCGATCCGCGATGCCGAGGACCGCACGCGCTTCCTCGGCTTCCGCGTCGAGGACTTCAAGCTCTGGATCTTCGTCGCGTCGGCGATCGTGGCTGGCGTCGCCGGGGCGCTCTACGTGCCGCAGATCGGCATCATCAACCCCGGCGAGTTCGCGCCCCTCGCCTCGATCGAGCTCGTGATCTGGGTCGCGATCGGCGGGCGCAGCACGCTGTACGGCGCGCTGGCGGGCTCGGTGCTCGTCAACTACGCCAAGACGCAGTTCACGAGCTTCATGCCCGAGGCCTGGCTCTTCGTGCTGGGCGCCATGTTCGTGCTCGGGACGCTGTTCTTGCCGTACGGCATCGTGGGACTGGGGAGGCGGGAGGCGAAATGAACGCCGCACTGGCAGCGAAAGGCATCGTGCCACCCGCGGGAGCACGCGCACCGGCGGCGCCAGAAGGCACTGCGGTTGCCGTAGGCGAAACGGACCGCGAAATAGATGCGCTCGACATCCTCCACGGCTCCATTCTCTACCTCGAGGGCATCACCGTCAGATTCGACGGCTTCCGCCCGCTCAACGCCTTCCCCGACACCGCCCGAAGCCTTCTGAAGTACCGGGTCGACACCC
>CAZWAX010000560.1:0-3454 GCA_964631985.1 uncultured Polyangiaceae bacterium
CCGGGCATGGTCGCGGCCGGCGTGAGCGGGCTCGTCGGTCTCGTCCTGCTGGTCGCGATCTACGTGCGCGGCATGCAGGGACGGCCGGCGCTCGTGCCGATCTTCCGTCCGCCGATGCTGCTCATGCCGAGCCGCTGGCGCGTCTGGCTCGGCGGGCACCTCGCCCGCACCGATCAGGCGATGCGCGACGTGCTGGCCGAGCATCCGCGTCTGGTGCCGGCCGGCCTCGCCGTCTCGCTCGCGATCGAGGCCCTGCATCTCGTGGAGCTCGCCGCGCTGTTCGCGGTCTTCGCGCTCGCGGTCCCGTTGCCGCTGTTGCTCTTGAGCTCGATCGGGATCGGCATCGCGCACGCCGTCCCGGTGACGGCGGCGCTCGGCACGCTCGAGGCAACGCAGGTCGGGCTCTTCACGTTCGGAGGCGCGCCGCTCGCAACGGGGCTCGTCGTCGCCGTGGCGCTCCGGCTCGCCGAGACCCTGTCGATCCTCACCGGGCTCGCGTGTCTGGCGACGGCGCCGGGTTGGCGGACGCGTGCGTGAGGCCGCGATGCTGAGAACCGCCGCCCTCGTGCTCTTCGCCGCCGGTTGGCTGCCGGTCTTCGTCCTCCGGAGCGAGCGGTTCGCCGAGCGCCGCGCCCACGCCGAGCCGGACGAGCGGCGCGCGATGTGGAACGCCGTGCTCGCCGTCGCGGTCCACGTGACGCTCGCCGAGCTCGCGCTCGTCGCGGCGGCGCCGGGCGCGCTGCCGGCGTCGCGCCTCGTGATCGGCATGCTCATCTTCGCCGTCGGCCTGGCGTTCTGGATGCTCGCTCGGCACACGCTCGTCGCCTACGGCCGCCTGATCGATCCGGCGCTGCCTCCTCCCGTGCTCGTCACGCACGGTCCGTTCGCGATCGTGCGACATCCCCTGGCACTCGGCGTGGTGATCCTGGCGCTCGGCCCGGCCGTCGCCGCCGCAACGCCGCTCACGTGGGTGGGCTTCGTCGCGGTCGTAGTGGCGCTCGCGCGCCGCTGCCTGCAGGACGAATCCGAGCTCCGGGTGACGTTCGGTGGGGCCCACGACGACTATGCCGCGACCACGACCAGCCGCCTGATCCCGTTCGTGTGGTAGCGCGTGCTCCCCGTCGTGATCCCGGCTAGGAAGCTCTGGTGAGGATCCTGTTTGTCGCGGCGCGCTTTCCGTCTCCGGCACGCCAAGGCTTCCAGGTCCGCGCCCATCACCAGCTCCGCCTGCTCGCCCCGCGGCATCGGATCACGCTCGTCGCGTTCGCGCCGCATACGCCCTCGCCCGAGGCCTACGCCGAGCTCGCCCGCCACTGCGAGGAGATCGTCACGGTGCCGCTCGGCCGGACGGAGATGCTGGCCGGGCTTGCGCGCGGCGTGCTCAGCGATCGCCCCCTGCAGACCGCCCTGTACGAGACGCCCGCCATGCGCCGCGTGGTGACCCGGCTCCTCGGCGAGCGCCGCCACGACGTCGTCCACGTGCAGCTCGCGCGCATGGCGCGGCACGTCGAAGGCGCCGTGCCGCCCGTCATGGTCGACCTGATCGATGCGCTCTCGCTCAACATGGAGCGGCGCGCTGCCCGCGACCCCGGGCCGGCCCGCTTCGCCGCCGCGATCGAGGCCAAGCGACTCAGGCGCTACGAGCAATGGCTCTGCCGGACGTTCGCACATGCGACCGTCGTGTCGCCGGTCGATCGCGACGCCATCGGCGACTTCCCGAACCTCACGATCAATCCGAACGGGGTCGAGCTCGAGCGTTTTCCGTTCCGCGCCGCGGAGCGCCACGGCGCCCGCATCGCCTTCACCGGCAACCTCGGCTACTTCCCGAACGTCGACGCGGTCGAGTGGTTCGCGAATGAGGTACTACCGCGCATCCGACGCGCCCGGCCCGACGCAACCTTCATCGCCGCCGGCACCCGCCCCCATCGCCGCCTCCGCGCGCTCGCCGACGCGGCGGGCGCGATCGTGGTGCAGGAGGACGTGGCGCACGTCGGCGCCGTCCTCGCCGACGCGGCCGTCGCGGTGGCACCCATGCACGCCGGCTCGGGGCAGCCGTTGAAGATCCTCGAGGCGATGGCCTGCGGGACGCCCGTCGTCGCGACGCCGCTCGCGGCGAGCGGCATCGAAGCCGAGCCGGAGCGGCATCTCTTGGTCGGCGCCGACGCCGAAGGCTTCGCCGCGCAGGTGGTGCGCGCCCTCGCCGAGCCCGCGCTCGCGCGGTCGCTGGCGCAACAGGCCCGCCGTCTGGTGGAAGACCGCTACACCTGGGAGCGCTCGGTCGCGACGCTCGACGCGATCTATTCGGCGATCGCGGGCTGATCGCGGAGACGTTTGCCGTGGCCAACAGGAGTGGGTATCGCGACCGCATTCGTGCCGCGTTTCCCCAGCCCCACACCGTGATGCGCATCCTCTGGGTGGCGACCAAGGTGCCCGTGCCGGCCGTCGACGGGGGGCGGCTGGTGGCGTTGACGACAATCCGGGCGCTCGCCGCCGCGGGGCACGCCGTGACGGTCGTGGCGCCGGTCGATCCCGTGCACGCGGACGCGGCTCGTCGTGCTGCCGCCGAGGCGGAACTCGCCGTCGAGCTCGTATCGGCGGCGCCCGTCGGCTGGCCGCGGGCGGCGTTCCGCGGACTGTCGTCGCGCCTGCCGGTCACGATCGCGCGGCACGCGCATGTCGCCGTCCGCGCGCGCGTCGACGCGCTGCTCGAAACCGGTGCGTTCGACGTCGTCCATGCCGAGCAGGTGCACGCGCTCAGCGCGTGCACGGACGCGGAGCGCCACGGTGTGCCAGTGGTGTGGCGGGCTCACAACGTCGAGAGCGCGCTCTGGCGCGCACGCGCGAGGCATGGGAACCGGGCGACGCGCGGGCTGGGCTGGAGGTGGGAAGCGAGGCGGCTCGCGCGCTACGAAGCATCCGCGGTGCGCCGTACGGCGGCGACGGTGACGCTGACCGCACGCGACGCCGAGCAACTGGCGACCCTTGCCGGTGATTCGACGCGTCTCCGTCGCATCGCGGCGCCGGTGCAGGCTGGAGCGCTCGCGCCGGGGCCCGCCTACACCGGCGAACCGGCGATCGTCGTGCCGGCGAGCGCGGGCTGGTCGCCGAACGCCGAGGGCGTAGCCTGGTTCATCCACACGGTGTGGCCGCTCGTGATGGCGCAGCTGCCGACGGCGCACCTTCATCTGTTCGGCGCCGATCGAGCGCACGTAGCCGGTCCCGCGATCACCGTGCACGCGCCGCCCCCCGACAGTGCCGACCTCTTTCCCGCCGGCGCCATCGTGGTCGTGCCGCTCCGGACGGCGATCGGGGTCCGCATGCGCATCCTCGAGGCGTGGGCGCGTGGGGTGCCGGTGGTGGCGACGCGTGCCGCGGCCGCGGGGCTCGATGACGGTGCCGAGCGCGCGCTCGTGGTCGCCGACGATCCCGCGGCGATCGCGGCGGCCGTCGCCGG
>CAZWAX010000561.1:0-3452 GCA_964631985.1 uncultured Polyangiaceae bacterium
GCGCCGGTCGCCGCCCCGCCGCCACCCGCGCCGCCGCAGGTGACCGGCCCGGATCCGACGCCGATGCTGCCGCCGCCGTTACCCCCGATAGATTTTTGATTTCGGCCGGTAGTCCGCCACGATAGGCAACGCAGGTTGGGCACCTCGCTCGGCAGGAGGGATCGGAACCGGATCGGGATCCGTCGCTACAACCGCACGAACCGGTAGCGCTGGCGAAGGGCGCGAGGGACGAGGCCGATGCCGCCGGCGTCGCCGATGAGCTCGACCGCGACGATCAGGTCGGGATCCTTGAAGCTGACGCGTGGGGTGTCGCCGCGGGCACGGAGCGCCTCGACGAGCGCCGTCCCGACCTGACGCTCGAGCTCGTCCGACTGCAGCACCCGCCGGCGCCCACGCCGTTCGACGCGCACGTGGAAGGTCGTACCGGCGAGCGCGTCGAGAAGCAGCGCGCTCTCGGCAACGATCTGCGCCGTGACGTCGGCCGCGAGCGCGAAGGTGCGCTCCACCGGCACGACCCGCGCCAGGATCTCGGTGGCGAGCACCTCGTCGCCGTCGGCGCGCGCCGCGATGCCGGCGAGGCAGGTCTCGAGATCATCGGCGCGTCCGACCAGCACCTCGGAGTAGCCCGCCCGCGTCAGGCGGACGATCGGACGGAGGGCGTGAATGAGATCGTGACGACGGCCGCCATGGGCAGTCACGACCAGGTTCCAGTCGAGCCTCGCGAACACACCGCCTTCTAGCCGAACGGCGAGGCGAAAGCCCGCGTCCCGCGCGATAGTGGGCGGCGTGACGGTGTCGGGACGAGCCGTCATGCACCCAGCCTGTGGCCCTCCCCAGATCGCCCGCCGCATCCTCACCGACGCTCAGCTCGTCGCGCCACCGTCGGACTCGCCCGGACCATCGCCGGGCGGCGGGGGGCCATCGCCGCGCAGCGGCGCTCCATAGACCTCGCCGAACAGGCACGCGTCCACCGGACGCCGCGCCGGACGGCCGTAGCGTCCGACCGGCCAGCCGATCGGCAACAGCGCGCACGTGGGCGCGTTCTCCGGCAGCCCGAGCCAGGCGTCGATCTCGCGGCCGTACGCGAGGTGCACGGTCGTGAGCGAGGCGCCGAGCCCGACCGCGCGACAGGCGAGCAGCACGTTCTGGATCGCGGGAAAGAGCGCCTGCAATTGCGGCCTGCCGCGCCGGGTCCACCCCGCCACGAAGAGCAACACTGGCACCTCGTGCAGATGCTCGGCGAGGTGGAGTGCCGCGCGCAGGTTCCGTCGCTTGCTCTCCGGATAGTCCGGTGCGGCCGCCGCTTCCACGGCCGGCGCGATGTAGGCTCCGAACGCCGACCGGTAGCGCTCGGCGACGAAGCGGCGGCGCTCCGGCTCGGTCACGGCGATGAAGAACCAGGGTTGGCGATTGCCGCCGCTCGGGGCGAAAGTGCCGGCCTCGCAGACCTTGCGAATGAGCGCCCGCGGCACCGGATCGGGACGCAGGCGGCGAATCGCGCGCGTCGTCCGGATCCCTTCGAGCAGGGGCACGTCCTCGCCGAGGTCGGCGGTCGACACCCTCACGCCGCGCTCACCGACGGACGGAGCGTGGCGGGACAGGTGAGACGGATCCGCGTGCCCTCTCCGACCGCCGAGTGCAGCTCGAGCCGGCCGCCGAGGGCGAGCGCGCGTTCCTCCATCCCGACCAGCCCGAGCGCCTCGCTGCCACGGCGCGCTTCGGGCGCGAACCCGCGGCCGTCGTCGGTGATCTCGAGCTCGAGCCCCCGTCCCGTGACGGCGAGCGTGATGCGAATCGCGCGCGCCTCGGCGTGCCGCGCGGCGTTGGCGAGCGCCTCCTGCGCGATCCGGTAGACGCCGATCTCGGTCTCCTCCTCGAGGCGCGGGATGCTCGTGCGGACGTGCGTCGTCACGGTCGTCCCGGCCGTCGTCATGCCCTCGGCGAGCGAGTGCAGGCTTTCCTCGAGGCCGAGGTCGCGCAGCAGCATCGGGCGGAGGTCGCGCGCCAACTGGCGGAGATGCTCGCCGACCTCGCCGACGTAGCGTCCGATGCGGGCGAGCTCCGGAGCCAGCACCGGGGCCGCCTCGGTCACCCGCCGCCGCAGCGACTCGATCAGGATGCCGATCCCGACCAGCTCCTGACAGACGTCGTCGTGGAGGTCGAAGCCGAGGCGCTTGCGCTCGTCCTCCCGAATGCTCGCCTGCTGACGGGCCAGCCGGCGGAGACGCTCCTCGCTCCGCCGCAGATCGTCGAGCGACGCCCGCAGCGCCTCCTCGACCTCGCGGCGTTCGGTGATGTCGCGCGCGATGCCGCGTGCCCCGACGATCCGCCCCTCGGCATCGCGGATGGCGGACACGACGCATTCGAGCCATCGCCGCCCGGTCGGTCCGCGCACCCAGTAGAGCTGGGGTGGCACGTCTTCCCCGGCGAACAGCCGGGCCCGAAGCGGCGCGGGATCCGGGTTGGCGGGATCCTGCGGCACCAGATCGGTCGCCTCCCGACCTACGAGTTCCTGCGCCGCGAGGCCGTACGAGCGCGCGAACGCCTCGTTGACGTACGTGATGCGACCGTCGCGGTCGTGGGTGAAGATCAGATCCGGCGCGTTCTCGGCGAGGTCACGATACGCCTGATACGCGGCGGCAAGTCGCTCGCCGGCCGCCCGCTCTGCCTCCGCCTGCCGGAAGGTCGCCGCGAAGCTCCGCGCCAAGGCCTCGGCGACGATCAGCGCGATCGCCGCCCCGAGCACGGTCTCGAGAAGGATCTCGGTCGGATCGCTGAAGCGTCGAAGCGAGGAGGCCCCGAGCGCAATCGGTCCGGCGATCGCCCCGCTCACCATCAGCAGCGCGAGCGCTGGGCGCCAGCCCCACGCGAAGGCCCACGACGATCCCATGCAGATCATCAGCACCGCGAAGACAAAGACTTCGAGAGAGCCTCCGAGAAGCACGAAGAACCCCGTCGCCAGCACGACCAGGGCGACACATGCCCCAAATGCGATGGGCGGTACGCGCCGCGCGCTTGGGGCCGCGCGACACCAAACGATCGCCACCACCAACACCAACGCCTGCAGCGCGATCGTCACGCCGGCGAGCGGCAGCGACAAGGCGCCACGCAGGACCAGCCCGGCACGCAGCATGCCGCCGACGCCGATCCAACCCGCGGCGAACCACGGGAGGCGCTCGGTGATCCACGCGCGACGAGCCTCGGCAAGCGCCTCGCTGTTCCCGGCGTCGCACGCCACTTCAGGAGCGGAGGCCGCGGCGGGATCGCTGAGCGAGAGGATCATCGCGACGCGCGCGAGTCGCGCCCTCCTACAACTGCGCGAGAACCGAATCCGCGCTGGAAGCGCTCAGGCCCGGTCCCGGCTCGACCAGGAGCTTCTCGACCTTCCCGTCGCGGAGGATCATCGCGTAGCGCTGCGAGCGCTGGCCCATGCCGAAACCGGAGGCGTCGAG
>CAZWAX010000562.1:0-3424 GCA_964631985.1 uncultured Polyangiaceae bacterium
CAGGACGAGCTCGCCGGCGCGCTCGCCGGAGCGCTGCCCCGACGCGGCACCGTCGTCGTGCATGGGACGACGCTCCCCGGGGCCGACGTGCGGGCGGCGATCGCCTCCGGCCTGGCGCTGATTCCCGGTGACCGCCGCCGGGACGGGCTCGCCGCGGGCCTCGCCGTCTGGGAGAACGCGGTCCTGGCGGCGCCGCTGCTCGCGCGCTTCACGAGCAACGGTCGTCTGGACGTCGCGCGCGCACACGCGTTCGCGGCAGAGCTCGTCCGCGCGTATCGGGTGTCCGCCCCGAGCCTCGAGCATCCGGTCGGCGCCCTCTCGGGCGGCAATCAGCAGCGCATCGTGATCGGCCGCGCGCTCGCAACGGCGCCGCGCGTGCTCGTCGCCGTGAATCCGACCCGCGGCCTCGACATCACCGCGACCGCCCAGGTGCACGCCGTCCTCGTCGCCGCCGCGGCCGCGGGCGCCGCCGTCCTGCTCTTCTCGACCGATCTCGACGAGCTCGCCGCGATCGCCGGGCGGCTCTTCGTGCTCTACCGCGGCCGGCTCACGGGACCGGTGCCGCCGCTCGAGCGGGGGCGCGTCGGAGCGCTGATGGCGGGGCTCGCCTGATGCCGCGGGTCGAGCTGCGGACACTGGTCGTCCCGATCGTCATCGCCGCAGGCGCGCTCGCCGCCAGCAGCCTGGTGCTGATCGCCGCCGGCGCAAACCCACTCGTCGCGCTGGGTGCGCTCGTCCAGGGCGCCTTCGGCGACGGCTTCGCGCTCGCCGACACGTTGCTCAAGACCTGTCCGCTGGTGCTGACGGGCCTCGCCGTCGCCATCGCGTTTCGCGCCGGGGCCTGGAACATCGGCGCCGAAGGGCAGCTCTTGATGGGCGCGCTCGCCGCGACCGCGGCCGCGCAGGCGACCGGCGACCTGCCGTTCGGCCTCGCGGTCGCCGTGGCGCTCGCGAGCGGGGTCGCGGCCGGTGCGCTCTGGGCCGGCATTGCCGCGGCGCTGAAGGTGCGGCGGAACGTCAGCGAGGTGATCGCCACCATCATGCTGAACTTCGTCGCCGCCCGCCTCGTCGGCTTTGCCGTCCACGGGCCGCTCATGGAAACCGGCGGGCGCTACCCGCAAAGCGACCTCCTGCCGGTGACCGCGCGACTGCCGATGCTGGGCGGCGCATTGCACGCCGGCATCCTGATCGCGGCGCTGCTCGTGCCCGTCGTGTGGTTCGTGTTGCATCGGACGGCGCTCGGCTTCCGCTGGCGCGCGACCGGCGACAACCCCCGCGCCACGCGCGTGGCCGGCCTCGCTCCGGAGCGTGCGCTCACGACGGCCATGCTCGCAAGCGGGGGACTCGCCGGCCTCGCCGGCGCGATCGAGGTGACGGGCGTGACCGGACGGCTCTTCGAGCAGTTCTCGGGCGGCCAGGGCTACACCGCGATCGCCGTCGCCCTGCTCGCGCGCCTCCATCCTGGGGGGGTCGCGGCGGCGGCGCTCTTCTTCGGCGCGCTCACGGCCGGCTCGGGCGCGATGCAACGGAGCGCCGGCGTGTCGGCGGTGTTCGTGTCGATCGTCCAGGCGACCGTGATCCTGGCGCTGCTCGCGGCCGACTCGCCGGGGCTCGCGCGCCGCCGTGGTCGGGCCCCGGCGGTGCGGCGCGGGGCGGAGGTCGCATGACGGACACGCTCCTCATCCTCGCCGCCTCGGCCCTGGCGCTCGGCACGCCGCTTCTCCTCGCCGCCCTCGGCGAGCTCGTGAGCGAGCGCGCCGGCATCCTCAACATCGGCGTCGAGGGCCTCATGCTCACCGGCGCCTTCGCGGGCTTTCTCGGCTGCTGGATGACGGGGAGCCCGCTCGTCGGCATGGCGGCGGCGGGCGCAGCGGCGATGCTGCTCGGGCTCGTGCTGGCGGTGTGGGTGGTGGGGCTCGACGCCGACCAGGTGGTCGCGGGCGCGGCGCTCAACATCCTGGCGCTCGGGATCACCGGCGTCGCCTACCGCGCCGTGTTCGGCGTGACGGGCGCCGCGCTCACGGTCCCGACCTTTCCGCCGCTCGCGATCGGCGGCACCGAGCCGTGGCTGGCCCCGCTTCGCCAGCCGGCGCCGGTGTACGTGGCGCTGGCGCTCGTGCCGCTGGTGTGGGTCGTGCTCGCGCGCACCCGGCTCGGGCTGGCACTCCGCGCCGTCGGCGAGGCGCCCGAGGCCGCGGCGAGTCTCGGCATCTCCGTCGCGGCGATGCGCATCGGGGCACTCGTCGTCGCGGCGCTGCTCGCCGGCCTCGGCGGCGGCTATCTCTCGCTCGCCTACTCGAACACGTTCGTCGAGGGCATGTCGGCCGGACGCGGTTTCATCGCGCTCGCGATCGTGGTCTTCGGACGCTGGCGGCCGATCGGCATTCTCGCGGGCGCGCTGCTCTTCGGCGCCGCGAGCGCCGGCCAGTTCCATCTGCAGGCGGCCGGCGTCGCCGTCTCGTACCATCTCCTCTTGATGCTGCCGTACGTGCTGACGCTCGCCGTCTTGGCGTTCGCGAGTGGCACCGCGGCGGCACCGGCCGCGCTCGGCCGCCGGCGCGGGGAGTGATGGCGAGAGCATGCCTGCTGGGATAGACGACGGCGGGCAGACATTGAGCCAATGACGCAGGACGATCTCGACCTCGCGATCCAGCTGATCGGTGACGCCCGCGATCTTGTCGTGCTGACCGGCGCGGGCATCAGCACCGAGTCCGGCATCCCCGACTTCCGGAGCTCGGGCGGCCTCTGGACGCGCTACGACCCGACCAAGCTCACCTTCGACAAGTTCTGCGCCAGCGCCGACACCCGGCGCACGTACTGGGAGATGGGGAACGAGCTCTACCCCGCGCTCCGCGACGCCCAGCCGAATACCGCCCATCGCGCGCTCGTGGCGCTCGAGCGCCGCGGCGGCCTCCGCCGCATCGTCACGCAGAACGTCGACGGACTGCACCAGAAGGCCGGCAGCTCGCCGACCGTGATGATCGAGATCCACGGCACCGCCCTCGAGGTCGGCTGCCTCACGTGCGGCGCGCGCCAGGATCGCGGCCCGGTACAGGCGCGTTTCGCCGCCGGCGAGCACGATCTCCGCTGCGACTGCGGCGGACTGTTGAAGCCGGCGACGATCTCGTTCGGCCAGGCCATGCCCGAGCGCGAGACCGCGCAGGCCTTCGCCGACGCCGCCGAAGCCGACGCGTTCCTCGTGATCGGCTCGTCGCTCGCGGTCTACCCGGCGGCCGGTCTCCCGCGCGCGGCGGTCGAGAACGGCGCGCCGCTGATCATCCTCAACCGCGAGCCGACGCCGTACGACGACTATGCCGAGGCCGTGCTGCCAGGCAGCGCAGGCGAGACGATGGGTGCGATCGCCATCGCCCTAGGGAACCTCTGCACAGGTCCCGATGCAGAGTCGATTGAGCATCCGGATCAT
>CAZWAX010000563.1:0-3420 GCA_964631985.1 uncultured Polyangiaceae bacterium
GACGCCAAGGACGCCGCCGGAAACGCGGTCGAGGCCACGAAGGCGGCGGCCCGCGCCGCCGTGGCGACGCCCGCGCCGTAAGTCAATTCCACAAGGGGGATCTCTCCCCCTTCGTACATCCCCGGCTCGCTTTGCTCGTCCGCGCGCGCTGCGCGCGGACGTGGAGGCGACCTTTGACTGACCGTTCGGCCGCGCGAGCTCAGGCGCGGCGGAACTTCGGCAGCGTCACTTCGGGCGTCACGGCGACGAGCTCGACCACGACCGGCATGTCGATCGCGAGCGCGTCCGGCGGGCAGTCGATCATCTGACTGACCAGGCGGACGCCCTCCTCCATCTCGACCACGACCGGGGCATACGGCGCGTCTGCGGCGAAGCCCGGATGCATCGCCCGGGCGGCGACCGTCCAGGTGAAGATGCGTCCGCGGCCGCTCGCGCGCGTCCACGACCACGCCGCCGAGCCACAGCGCGCGCAGATCTCGCGCGGGACGTGACGCCAGGCGCCGCATCCGTCGCAACGCTGGAAGCGCAGCTCTCCCTTCCGGCACCACTCGTAGAACTCTCCCGCGAGGCCCTGCAGGCTCGGGAGCGGTCGCGGCGGCGCGGTGGTCTCGGTCATTGGTCGTCTGCCTTCTCAGCGCCGGAGGATGGCGATGCTGCCGTCGCCGAAGTCGCCCCAGCCCGTCACGACGCCGATCTCGGCGTCCGCGACCTGCCGCTCGCCGGCCTCGCCGCGGAGCTGCCGCACCGCCTCGGTGATGTGGCTCATCCCGAGCACGTGCGCCTCCGAGAGCAGGCCGCCATGCGTATTCACCGGCAGCGCGCCGCCGAGCTCGATCGTGCCGCCTTCGACGAACGACCCACCCTCGCCGCGGCCGCAGAAGCCGGTCTCCTCGAGCTGCTGCAGCACCTCGAACGTGAAGCAGTCGTAGATCTCGGCGAAGTCGACGTCGGCGGGCGTGATCCCGGCCATGGCGAAGGCGCGCGGTGCGGCGATCGTGAGGCCGGTCTCGAAGAGGTCGGCGCGGTTGGTGATCTCGTCGGCGGGATACGGTTGCGCCGCGGCCATCCCCAGCAGCCGCACCGGTCGTTGCTTCAAGTCCCGGGCCCGCTCCGCGGTGGTCACCACCACGGCGGCGGCCCCGTCGGTCTCGAGGCAGCAGTCGAAGAGCCGGTACGGGGCAGTGATCATGGGCGACGCCAGGTACGCATCGAGCGTGAGCGGTTTGTCCTTCATCACGGCCCCGGGATTCAGCTGCGCGTGCTTCCGCATCGCGATCGCGATCGCGCCGAGCTGCTCGGGCGTCGTGCCGAACTCGTGCATGTGGCGGCGCGCGATCAGCGCGTACCATTGCGGCGGCGCGGTCAGGCCGTAGGGCATGTAATAGTCGCGCGCGATGGCGCCGCCCGGGAGCGACGACACGTCCATGGCGATGGTCTCGCGGGCGCGCCGGCCCGAGTAGCCGTTCCACCCGGCCGGCAGAAGGACGTAGTCGGCGATGCCGCTCACGACCGCGGCCGCCGCCGCCTGCAGCGACGCCACTGGCGCGGCACCTCCCATGTGCACGGTGGCGGCGAAGCGGAGGCTCGCGATGCCGAGATTGGCCGCCATTTCCTCGGCGCTCCCGAGGTTCGGAAACGGCATGACACCGTCGAGCTGCTGGGGCCGGAGGCCCGCATCGGCGATCGCAGCGAGCGACGCTTCGAGCTGGATGCCGAGCTGGCTCTTCCCCGAGCCGGGCGCCCGGCAATAGGCGGTCTCGCCGATGCCGACGATGCAGGCGCGGTCGGAGAGGGACGTCGACATGGCGACGCCACATAGCCGATCGTCGCGCGGGTGGCGAGTCGTGCGCCCCCGGTCGGGCTCAGGCCGCGTCGCCGAGTCGCTCGACCGCCCGCGCGAAGGCCGCGAGCGTGCGCGCGACGTCCTCGTCGCCGTGGACGGTCGACACGAAGAGCTTCTCGTGTGCCTTCACGACGCCGGCCGCGAGCAGATGATCCGTGAACGCCGCGGCGCGGGCGGCGTCGGCCGCGAGCGCGCTCCGATGATCGACCACCGGCGTCGCGCTGAACCACGGCTGGAACACCGCCGGCTCACCCTGCACCTGCACCGGCACACCGGCATCGTCGCAGAGACGCTGCAACGCCGTCATGAGCCGCCGGCCGGTCGCGGCGAGGCCAGCGTACACGCCCGGACGCCGGAGCTCGGCGATGCAGGCGAGCGCCGCCGTCGCCGAGACCGGATTGCCGCTGTACGTCCCGGTGAGCAGCACGCTGTCGCCGTGCGTCCGCCGCTCCGGATCGGCGAGCGCCAGGATGTCGCGCCGGCCGCACACGACGCCGAGCGGGTGCCCACCCGAAATGCTCTTGCCGAGCGCGCAGAGATCGGGCGTGACGCCGTAGTGCTCCTGGGCGCCCCCGAGCGCCAGCCGAAACCCGGTCACGACCTCGTCGAACACCAGCACGATCCCGTAGTGGGCCGTGATGCGACGGAGCTCGGCGAGAAAGCCGGGCGCGGGCGGGATCGTCCGTTGCAGCGGCTCGACGATCACGGCCGCGAGCGCGTCGTGGTGGCGCTCGATGATGGCGGTCGTCGTCGCGAGGTCGTTGAACGGGGCGATCAGCACCTCGGCCGCGACGCTCGCCGGGATGCCGCTCGAGCCCGGCACCGCCGTCGGGAACGGGGCCGGCGTCCCCGTCCACTGCGTGCTCATCAACGCGTGGTCGCCCATCCCGTGGTACCCGCCTTCGAACTTGAGGACGACGTCGCGCCGTCGAAACGCCCGCGCCAGGCGAAGCGCGAAGAAGGTCGCCTCCGACCCGGTGCTGTGGAAGGTGACCGCCTCGGCGCACGGCACGACGTCCACGAGCTGTTCCGCCAATTGGATCGCCGGCTCGTTCACGAGCAGATAGCTGGTGCCGCGCTCCAGCTGCGCGGCGACGGCTGCCACGACCGCGGGGTGCGCGTGCCCGAGCAGCAGCGGCCCCGAGCCGAGCAGATAGTCGACGTACTCGTTGCCGCTCACGTCGGTGATGCGGGCGCCGCGGGCGCTCGCGACCACCATCGCGTACTCGGCGCGCATCGACGCGTTCCGGACGCCGCTCGGCAGGAGACGCCGCGCCGTCGCGAGCAGCGCGGCCTCGTGCGCGCTCCGCGGCCGGCGCGGCGGGAGGGCACCGTCGCTCACCGCGACTCCGCGTGCAGATCGAAGTACCGCAGATAGGCGGCGAAGCGGTCGTGGATGACGGCGGGCGGAATGCCGAGATCGTCGGCGGCGCGCCGTGGCTTCGCGTGCGCCCCGTCGGGATCCCCGCCCTGCCAGGCCCGCATCCGCGCTTCGGCCTCGGCCGACAGGGTCAGGCCGAAGCGCGCGTAGATCCCGCGGACGGCGCGGATCGGATCGGCGACGAAGTCGCGGAAGA
>CAZWAX010000564.1:0-3402 GCA_964631985.1 uncultured Polyangiaceae bacterium
CGCCGTCTTCACGCGCAGGTGGACGCCGTACCCCATGCCCTTGTGGGGGGTGATCTGATCGACGCGCACCACCTCACCTTTGAGGGTCTCGACGGTCTTGGGGTCGTACATGCGCCCATAGGATCCGCCGGGGCCCCAGCCTCCGCCCCCGCGCCATTGCGGACCCCCTTGGGCCATCGCAGTGGCACCGAGAAGCACTCCGAGCACCAGGACCGCGATCGCAATTGCGGCGTTCTTGATCATGGGGTTCCTCCTTCCGACATGGTCGACCAGCACGAACCATGCCCGCGACGGCGTCACGATCCTCGGATCGGGCGATGAGCCGGGATGGTGATCGTTCCCCAGACTGAGAACCAACGGCTCCCGATTTCTCGATCGTGCGACGCTCGCGTTACTCGGGCGCCAGGCCCACCGCGCGCAGCGACCGGTACGTCGCGTATCCTCCCGAAAGCGTCGCAGCGCGGTAGCCCCGTTGCAGCAGGAACCGCGTCGCATAGTACGCGCGCTGCCCGACGCCGCAGCAGAGCGCGAGCGACCGGTCACGCGGCAGCTCGTCGGAGCGGCGGCGCAGCTGCGAAAGCGGAACATTGATCGCGCCGGGCACGTGGCCCGAGGCGTACTCGTCCGGATCCCGGACGTCGACGACCAAAGCGTCCGCCCCGCCGAGATCGCGCCAGTCGGCGAGCGGCATCAGTCCGTCGAGATGATTGACCGCGATCATTCCGGCGAGGTTCACCGGATCCTTGGCCCCCCCGAATTGCGGTGCATAACAGAGCTCGGCCTCGGCGAGATCGCGGACCGTCGCACCCATCTGAATCGCCATGGCGACGACGTCGATGCGCTTCTCGACGCCCTCGAGTCCGACGGCCTGGGCACCGAGAATGCGGCCGTCGGGCACCGAGAAGAGCAGCTTCAGCTGGATCGGTTTCGCACCGGGATAATAGCCGGCGTGATGACCGGGATGCAGATAGATCTTCTCGAAGGCGGTGAATCCGGCGCGGCGCAGACCCTTTTCGCTCGCGCCGGTGCAGGCGACGGTCAGGCCGAAGATGCCCACGACGGCGGTTCCTTGCACGCCTCGGAAGGGCCGCACCCGCCCACAGATCGACTCGGCGGCAATCCGCCCTTGGCGGTTGGCGGGACCGGCAAGTGGAACGATCGCCTCCTGACCCGTCAACACGTCGCGCACCTCGATGGCGTCGCCAACCGCCCAGATCGCGGCATCGGCGGTGCGCATCTCGGCATCGACGACGATCCCGCCGCGCGCACCGAGCGGCAACCCT
Source organism: uncultured Polyangiaceae bacterium (assembly GCA_964631985.1). GTDB lineage: Bacteria > Desulfobacterota > Binatia > UTPRO1 > UTPRO1 > UTPRO1. Next base: position 1,284 of record CAZWAX010000564.1, read on the forward strand.
GCCTCGCGCGCGAGCCCGGTCTCCGGCCGGACGCCGATTGCGAGGATCACGAGATCGGTCGCGAGCCGCGCACCGGCGTCGGTGACGGCGACGATCTCTCCCTCGGCGCCCGACTCGAAGCGCGCCAGCCCGTCGTCGAGCCGGAGGAGCATGCGATGCTCGCGGAGGTGCTCCGCCACCGTGTGGGCGATCTCGGGATCCAGCGGCGGCATGACCTGGGGGAGCTTTTCGAGCACCGTGGTCTCGAGACCACGACGAACGAGGTTTTCGGCCATCTCGAGACCGATGAAGCCCCCGCCGACCACGAGCGCGCGTCGCGGCTTGCGCTCGTCGATCCAGCTGCGAATTCGACGGCTGTCGGGAATCGTCCGCACCGCGAAGATGCCCGGTAGGTCGATGCCGGGGAGCGGCGGTCGAATGGGCGCCGCACCGGGCGAGAGCACCAAGGCGTCATACGGCTCCGTGCGTTCCACGGGGCCGCCGATGGCGTCGAGATCGCGCACTTGAACGGTGCGGCGGGCCCGATCGATCGACAGCACGTCGTGGCGCGTCCGCACCTCGATCTCGAAGCGCTCACGAAAGAGGTCGCCCGTGGCGACCAGGAGCTTGCGCTCGTCGGCAATGACGTTGCCGACGAAGTACGGCAAGCCGCAGTTCGCGAAGGAGACGTACGGGCCGCGATCGAAGAGCACGATCTCGGCCGCTTCGTCGAGTCGCCGCAACCGCGCCGCACAGGAAGCGCCACCGGCGACGCCACCCACGATCAAGACACGCTTGGCCATCAGGCACCCCCTAGTACGACCGACCCATGCAGGTCTCGTGCCTCGGAGCGAGGGCGATCGTCCTCGCGGTGATTCTCATCGCTGGGAAGCTGAACGTGGTCGAGAGGCCGCCCGTTGTGGTCGCAGTACGCGGCTCAGCACGCCTCGACGCGTACTTCGCGCAGAACCTCCCCCAACGTCGCTGGTCTCCCTCGCAGAGCACCGGGGTGCGCGGCGTCGAGATGGGCCGCGATCGCGGCTGCCTCGCCGGTGCCGATCCGGGAAGCGGTCAGCAGGCTCTGATGGCAGTGCTTGCAGGCAACCGCGAAACGACCTCCGTGCGCCATCTCGGTTTCGCGCACCATCGCCTGCTGTTGCAGCTCGGCGATCGCACGCAGCCGCTCTTCGGAGGCGTCGAGCTCGATGGAGCTCTCGGCCGGGACGACGTGGGTATGCTGCCCGCAAATCGCCTTGAAGAGCGAGACGTCGTCGGCGGCTCCGAAGCACGCGAGAGGATACGGACACAGCACCGAAAAGTTGCCCCGTCGCCGGCACTCCTCGACCCACAGGGCTTCGAGCGCGATGGCGGTCTCGCGCCGGCCCTCGATCCAGAGCATGGCGACCCCTTCGCCAACGACCCGGAATCTTCCGTGCAGGGAAGCGTTGGTCGCGCGATTCAGCAATCTGTCGGCGACGGCGGTGAAGCGGCCGCTATCGAGCGCACCATCGGTCATGAAGGACACGAGCGTCTCGGTGACGTCGAGAGGCACGTATCGTTCGGCAGCGCGCGCGGCGACCAAGTCCGCTCCGGCCTGCTCGACCCATGCTTCCACGACCTGATGGTGGTGAGGGGTCGCGATCCAAATGACGACTTCCCCAGCCGTGAGCCCTTCCTGAACGACTCGACCCACGCTCTCCGCGAGGAAGGCGTCGTTCTCGTAGAATTGGACGACGTGCGCTCCAGGGACCGACATCGCGCGCAGCGACAGGTCCGAGGCTCGGCTCTCCGGGGACATCAGGGCGCCTCTTATCGAGCCATCGACCGCTTGTCACCTGGATTCCGCGCCCTCGATCAGCACGCGACGAGCGCTTCGAGCTGTCCCGAGATCTCCACGGTTGGATTGGGTTGGCAGCGCCTCTCGTGCAGTGCTCGAGCTTCCGAATCCTGGGGGCTCACTACGGGCTACCCGGGCCCTTCGCTTGGAGCTTGGCGGCCTCGTTCTTCGTCGCCGCGTCGAACGTGGTCTCCCAGCAGTTCCCGGCGCCGTTCAGCTGCACGCGGAGCGGGAAGCTCCCGAGCGGGAGCGGCGGCAGGAGGGCGGCAACCCCTTTCGCGACGAGCTTGATCTGCGCCTTGC
>CAZWAX010000565.1:0-3399 GCA_964631985.1 uncultured Polyangiaceae bacterium
ATCACTTCCAATTGATTGCCGATGCCGGCGACGAGCGCCGCGATGTCGTCGAGGCACCACGGCGAGTCGAGCGAGTTGACCCGCGTCCAGAGCGGCGTTCCCTGGAAGTCGACCTCGCGCCCGATCGTCACCAATCCCTCGCGCGCCGCCACCTTGCGGTCGGCGGGGATCGCATCCTCGAGGTTCCCGAGCAGGATGTCCGCCTGCAGCGCCAGCTCCGGCACCTTGGCGAGCATCTTCGGGTTCGACGGATCGAAGAAGTGAATCATCCGCGACGGCTTGATCGGGATCTCGCGCACCGGCTCCGGTGCGCCGAGGGCGAGGGGCTTGAAGAAATCACGAGGGCTTCGCATCCGACCTACCTAACGAGTTCGCGGCGATTTCGCCACTTTCCAGGCGGCTGCCGCCGGCTCGCCTCTGGAGCGACGCTCCCACGCCGGGTCAGCGACGCCCCACGACGCGACGGGCGCTGCCAGCGCATGGCGACGCGTTCATACGAGCTCCTTCGGTTCCACAATGAATCACCGATCCGCAGCCCGGAAGAAATTTGGGCTCATGCGTCACTATGGCGCACGGTTTCGTCGCTCGAGATCTCGCGCAACGTGACAGTTGGCTCTAGTGTCCGCGGTCTCTTTCTAATTTTTTCGTGTCGGAATCCGCGGCTCAACCAGCAACAACTCGCATGGGAGACTTCCAATGAAGGTCAAGAAATCTCGGATATCACTGGTAGCCTTTTGGGTTCTTGCGGCGTCAGGTGCGCTCTACCCATCGGCCGTGAACGCCGTGTTGTCGCCAGTTCTGGCGGAGACGGGAAAGATCGCCTTCTCCATCGATGGAGTCGGCACCAACAGCGCATCTGGCATCATCGACGTCGACAAGCCGAGCGGAGCGACGGTGCGCGTGGCGGTCTTTGCCTGCGCGACGACCGGCTTCACGGGGACCATGCCCGCGGACGGAGCCGTCACGCTCGCCGGAGTCCCGGTGTCATGGGGTCAGAACATTCCGAACGGCATCCAGTCCTTCAACACGTTCGCTGACGTGACGACGATCGTGAAGCCGTTGATCGACGCAGCACCGGCGGGAAACGTCCCGATGACAGTCGCCGAGCTGAATCCAAGTTTTTGGGACGGATGCGCGCTCGCCGTCGTCTTCGACGACCCGGCGCAACCCACCGACAGCAGCGTGACCATCGTTTTCGGTGCTCAGGCGACGTCGGGCGACAGTTTCGCGATCACGCTCGCCCAGCCTCTCGACCTCACGAATGTCGCCAGCAAAGCCGACATGGGACTCGCCATCACGTTCAGCTTCCAGGGCGGCGGCCCGCCGACTCACCTCTGCGGAACCGACGTCGGGCAAGACAGTCAGATCGACGTCAACGCGAGCCGGCTCAGCAGCTGTGCGGGGAATTTCGATGATGCCGCGGAATCAGGTACCAACGGAAACCTATTCACCGTCGGCGGACTGAGCGATGGCAACGACAACCCGGCGGACGCGCTACAGCGAGCGGCCGACGGCCAGGTCCCGCGCGTGGTCGACGACGAGCTCTACGATCTCAAGCCATTCGTCATGACCGGCGATACCCTGATCTCCGTCGCCACCATCAATCCGTCGGCCGACGACAACATCTTCCTCGCCTATTTCCGCACCTCGGTTCCCTCGATCGTCGGTGAGGGGATCGTTCTCGCGCCAGGCAACGCCCAGAACCCGGTCGGAACGAATCACACCGTGACCGCCACGATCGTCGATGACAACGGCGCCCCCATCACCGGTCGCCAAGTGGATTTCGAGATCGTGTCCGGTCCTCATGCGGGCCTGACGGGCAGCGACACATCCGATGTCAACGGCGAAGCCACTTTCACCTACGCCGGAACGGCAACTGGCCAGGACGTCATCGTGGCGCGATTCGTCGATTCCCAGGCGCAGACCCAGACCTCGAACAGTGTCACCAAGCTCTGGGTCGACTGCGGCGACAACCTCGTCAACCAGACCAGCGAACAGTGCGACGGGACGGCCGATACCGCGTGTCCCGGCTTGTGCCGACCGGCGGGCGATCCGCAGGAGTGTACGTGCGCCAGCACGACCGTGTGCGGCGACAACCTCGTCAATCAACCGAGCGAGGAGTGCGACGGTACGGCGGATGATGCGTGCCCTGGCCTGTGTACGACCAATTGCACCTGTGCGCCGCAACCCGTCTGTGGCGACAATGCCATCAACCAACCCGGGGAGGAGTGCGACGGCACCGCCGACGCGCAGTGTCCCGGTCTGTGTCGACCTGCCGGCGGAACCGATGAATGCACGTGCATCGATCCAACGTGCGGCGACAACCTCGTGAACCAAACGTCCGAACAGTGCGACGGCACGGACGACGGCGCCTGTCCGGGTCGCTGCCAGATCGACTGCACGTGCGGGCCAGCGCAGTTCTGCGGCGACAACGTCGTCAATCTGCCCGGTGAAGTCTGCGACGGCACGGACGATGCGAGCTGTCCGGGGCGCTGCATCGCCGCTGGCGCCACCGGTGAGTGCACGTGCTCGCTGTGCGGCAATGGAATGATCGACGGCGCCGAGTCGTGCGACGACGGCAACACCGTCGAGGGCTGCCGGCCGGACCAGCCACAAAAGCCTCTGGACGCATGCAAGAACGACTGCACGGAGGCCATCTGCAAAGACCCGTCGCGCATCTACTTCGGGAGGGAGCTCGATCGCATCAGGATTCATGGTCGGATCGAGCTGACCGCTCCGCGCCTGCCTGCGCCCGCAGATGCGAACCTTCAGCTGCGCATCTCGAGCCCGGCGATTGCCGGCGGCGTCGTATTCGAGACCAGCCTCGCCCCCGTCGGGATGCCCTCCGGAACGATCGAGGGAACGGCGACGCGCTATCGCTACGCCGATCGAGGCGCGCGCCGCACGGGGGGGATGTCCTCGGTCCTGATCCGGAAGCGAGGAGGTTTCAGCTACGCTGTGACGATCGACGCCTACGGTGATCTCAGCAACGCAACGTCGCCCATGACGACCCACATCATGCTGGGCGGACACGAGTGGACGGTGACCGCACCGTGGTTCCGGACGACGAACGGCTGGAGAAGCGCGCACTGATTTGAACGCGTTGGCCCGGGGAGGTGAGAAGTGTTCCTTCTCGCCTCCCCGGGCCGGCCGGACCGCGATGTGATGCTCAGCGGCGACCGGCCAAGCGGATCCGCCGCACGTCGACCTCGCCGCCGCAGTACACGTCGAAGGCGATGGCGGCCTCGCAGGCCCGCCGCGCCAGCACGGCGGCGTCGCGCTCGGTGGCATAGAGCGCATGCAGCACCCCGAGCGCGTACGAGGCGCCCGAGCCGATCGCGTAGTACTCGCGAAAGGCCATCACGCTCATGTCGCCCGAGACGTGGAAGATCCCGTGGC
>CAZWAX010000566.1:0-3393 GCA_964631985.1 uncultured Polyangiaceae bacterium
AGAGCACGACCAGCACGACGTTCACCGCGATCAGCACGTCGGTCGCGTGTCCCGCGAACTGACTGCTGGCGAGGACGGTGAGCGCGGCCAGGCCGTCGCCGAGGCGGACGAAGAGCGAGTCGATGGTGGGTTTGCTCTCGACCTTCGCCTCGGCGCTTGCCGGCAGCCAGAGCACCTGGCGCGCCGTCTGGTTCAGCGAGTAGTCGGTCGCCTGCTCGGCGACCTTCACCCACTTGAGGATGGCGAGCACGGGCGCGATCGCGGCCACCGCCGAGGCGAGCAGGGCCAGCAGCGGCAGCACGAAGATGATGGCGGCGAGGCCGCCGCGCGCGAGCAAGCGCGAGGTCACGAGCAGCTGCACGGCGAGCGCGGCGAGGTTGGTCCAGAAGTAGAAGTCGCCGTAGAAGGCGGTGGTCGCGGCCCGCGCCTGCTCGGGCCCGGAGGCCGCCGCCCCGTGCGCAATGCCGTCCTGGACGACCTGGAAGAGCAGATTCTCGCCGTTGGTCGAGGCCCAGCTGAGGAGGAGCGCGAGCACGCCGGCGGCGAGCACGAAGCGGTCGCTTACGACGTGACGGAGGCTCGCGCGCTGACGGCGACGCGTCATCGCCCGCGCGGCGAGCGAGGCGGTGGCCACCTGCGCGAGGGCCGCGGCCGCGAGCAGCGGCGCCGCCGCGCAGAGCAGGATCGCGTGCGCGCCGACCGAGCCGAGCCCGGTGAGCGCGCCGTGCAGCCACGAGCCCGCCGCGGCGCCGGCGGTGCCGCCGATCGCGATCAACGGAAGCAATCGCCGCCCCCGTTCGTCGGCGTAGAGGTCGGTCGCGAAGGCCCAGAACTGGGCCACGATGAAGACCCCGAACATGCCGACCCAGAGATAGAAGACGATGCCGACGCCGGGGACGGCGCTCACGAACAGACCCGGCTGCGCCGCCCAGAACCCGGCGAGTGCCATGGCACACGCGCACGCCGAACGTCGCAGGAGCGCGCGCGCCGAGCTCTGCGCCGCGAGGCGGGCGTAGGCGCCGACGAAGGCGAGCAGCAAGAGACTCTGCGCCAGGCTCGAGTACGCTTTGATCTCGACGCGCGAGAGGCCGCCGATCGCCGACGCCGCGATCCAACCTTCCCGCAAGGGCTTCACCATGTAGTACGCGCACATGATGCAGAACACGGCGGCGAACATGAGCGACGCCGTGCGGCCCTCGCCACGCCGGAGGTCGAAGGGGAGGAGCGTCCGAGTCCAGGAGCTGCGGTGCGTGGCGGCGGGTCGCATGGGCCAGCGCCTACCGAGCAAGCCATGGACCAGATCACAGCGCTTGCTTTACCGTGTCTCGGCGCGCGCTCTGAGCCATTCGTGACCATGCGCAAGAGCGCGCCGTGTCGACGATGACACATTCCGTCGCTCGACCCGAAAGCGATCCCGATGACGAAGGCAAAGTACGACTACTGCGGGAATGCTGCGGGAGACGCGTCGGCGTACCCCTCGCCGGAGAGTGCTTCCATGAATCGCACGAGCGCTCGCACCTCGTCTGACGTGAGATCCAGTTTCCGCACTCGCGTGGTGAGCCAGGGGTTCGCGATCCCGCCGCGATTGTAGTGCTCGACGGCGGCTTCGAGCGTCGCGACCGAGCCGTCGTGCATGTACGGCGGGTGCTTTGCGACCTCGCGAAGGCCAGGGGTCTTGAAGGCGCCACGGTCTTCATCCTTTTTGCTGATCGCATGGCGACCGACATCCTTGAACGCCTTCTTCTCGGCGTCCCAGCCGATCCCGAGGTTGTGGAAACGGCCGTCGGTGTAGTTCTCGCCGAGATGGCATTGGTTGCACTCGGCCTTGTTGAAGAAGAGCTCCCAGCCGAGCTTCACCTCGGCCGACACCGCGTTGTCGTCGCGTCCGACCTGCCAGCGATCGACGGGGCTGTTCCCGCTCATGCGCGTGCGCTCGTAGTCGGCGATCGCGTGCGCGACGCGCTGCTTGGTGATCGCGTCCGAGCCGAATGCTTCCTTGAAATAGGGACGGTAGCCTCGGATACCGCCGAGCGTCTTCACCATCGAACCGTGATTGCTCCCCATCTCGATCGGGTTGGCGATCGGTCCGAGCGCCTGCTCTTCGAGCGACGACGCACGGCCGTCCCAGAAGAAATTCGGGTAGATCGTCCACGCCATGTTGACGAAGGAGGGTGCCTTACGCGCCCCATGCTGACCGTGGATGCCCGTCGAGTTGGGCGTGAGCTCCGAGAAGGCATGCTCGGGCACGTGGCACGACGCGCAGGAGAGCGTCTTGTCACCGGAGAGCCGCGCGTCGAAGAAGAGCCAACGGCCGAGCCGGACCCGTGCTGGCGTCGGCGGGACCGGCAGATCGGCGAACGTCGACTGGAGGCCGAGTGGCGGTTTGGGGAGGGGCTGCAGCGGATTGGCGACCTCCCAGGGTGGCACCGTCGAGGCGGCAAGCGCCGTCACGACGAACGCGGTGGACAGCCCAACGAGCGCAAGCAACGACGAACGCACGATCATGGAGCGGGGGAAAGCATTCGGCGGCCCGACGCGAGACTCAGCGGCCGCGCGTCGCTTGGTTCACCTCGGCCTTGGCGCGCGACGCCGTGACGACCGGGATGTCCTGCTCGGCCAGCGGTGCCATCCAACGCTTCCGCGCCAGCGCGCGCGCGACGTAGGGCGCCAGCTCCTCGCGCTTGCGGGCTTCGCGTGCCGCGGCCTCGGCCTGGAACTCGGGCGCGATGTCCCGGGCGAAGAGCTCGAGCGAGGCGAGGATCTCGTCGTGCCGGTTGTGCCCGGCTTGTTGGAGGAAGATCACCTGGTCGACGCCGGCGGCCTGCTGACTGCGGAGGTGCGCGCGCATGTCGTCGGGCGTGCCGATGCCGCCGCCGTCATATCCGACGTCGTTGGCGCGCGCGACGAGCTCGGCGGTTCGGTTGCCGCGAAGCTTCTGGAACGACTCCCAGAGCTGCGAGCGGCCCGGCCGCGCGTCCTGGGCGACCAGCGCGTTGATCGCGAAGAAGAAGAACTCGAAGCCCTCCTGGCCGCGGCGAATCGCCTCGGCGCGGTCGGCGTGGATCGAGAAGGCCGACACCGTCGCGAGGTTGGCGTTCACGGTGTGGCCCAGCGGGACGCACGCGTCGCTCTTGATGGTGTCGTAGTAGATCGCGCTCCAGGTGCGGGCTTCGTCGGGGTCGACGAAGGCGAAGGCGAGGGCGCCGAGCCCGTGCGCGGCCGCGACCCGGATGGTGTCGCGATTGGTGCACGCCATCCACATCGGCGGTGGCGGCTTCCGCACCCGCCTCGGGGTGACCTTGCCGCCCGGGATCGCGAAACCCGCCCCCCCCAAGCCGGGGGAGGGCCTCAGCCCCCACAGGTTTCCCGCACCCACCCCCCCTCCGCAGGCCC
>CAZWAX010000567.1:0-3389 GCA_964631985.1 uncultured Polyangiaceae bacterium
AAGACCGCCGACAACAAGTTCCTGATCGATCGCCGCGAGCTCGAGTCGACCGTCGCCAACATCAACGAGGTCTTCACCCAGGCGCGGGCCGTGCCCTTCTTCGAGAACGGCAAGACGGTCGGGTTCCGCGTCTTCGCCATCAAGCCGGGCTCGGTCTTCGAGAAAATCGGGCTTCAGAACGGCGACGTCATCAATCGCGTGAACGGCGTGGAGCTCACGGACCCCACGAAGGCGATCTCGCTCTTCACCGAGCTGCAGAACGAAGGACACATCGCGGTCGACCTACAGCGCAACAAACAGGCCAAGAACTTTTCGTACGAAATTCGCTGACCCGAGAGGCGGTGACAGTGGCGGCACGGGTAGGTTGGGCATCGAAGCGGTTGGCGGTCTTCGCCGCCGCACTGGTCGGGTCGACCCTCGGCATCATCGTGGACGCGCGTCCGGCGCAGGGCCAGAACGACGCGCCGGCGGTCCTGCGGACGCCGGCCGAGGCCAACGCCTCGCCGGGAGCCGCGGCGGTCCCCGGCCCGGCCGTCGTCGAGAGCGACGGTGAGCGCTACATCACGATGGACTTCCAGGACGTCGACATCGCCGTCCTCGTGAAGTTCATCGGCGAGATCACGGGCAAGAATTTCGTCATGGACGAGCGCGTCCAGGGCAAGGTCACCGTCGTTTCGCCCACCCGGATCACCCCCGAAGAGGCGTACGAGGTCTTTCAGGCGGTGCTGCAGGTGAAGGGCTTCACCACCGTCCCGAGCGGCGCCGCCGTCCGCATCATCCCCACCAAGGACGCGAAGATGACGAGCCTGCGCACGGTGGAGGCCGGCACGCACGCGCCCACCGAGGAGTACGTGACGCGCCTGGTGCCGCTCGCGCAGGTCGACGTCGCCGACCTGATCGGCGTGCTGCAGCCGATGGTGTCGCCGGACGGGCTCGTGACCGGGTATCCGCAGACCAACGCGCTCATCCTCGTCGACTCGGCCGCCAACGTCGAGCGACTCGCGCGGCTGGTCGCCGAGCTCGACGTCGCGAGCTCGCGCCGACAGACCGCCATCCTGAATCTGCGCTACGCCGCGGCGGGCGAGCTCTCCGAGACGATCGCGCTCGCACTCGAGGACCGCGCCGGCGCCCCCGCCGCGCCCGCCGCCGGCAAGCCGGCGGCGAGCGCGCAGCTGAAGGCGTTCAAGATCACGCCCGATGACCGGACCAACACGCTCATCGTGAACGCCCCGCCCGAGCAGATGCAACAGATCAAGGCGATGGTCGAGCGTCTCGACGTCCCGTTGCCCCCGGGGAGCGGCCGGGTGCACGTCTACTATCTGAAGTACGCCAATTCCGAGGAGCTCCTGCCGGTGCTGCTCGACGTGACCGGCGCCGGCGGCGGCACGTCGGTCGTCCGGACGCGCCAGCAGAATCCGCAAGGCAATACCGGACGGCGCCGTCAGTCCGGGAGCAGCCTGCGGCGCTCGTCGCAGAACCGCCAGCAGCAACAGCAGCGCCAACCGAACCAGCCCGGCGCGACCCAGCAACAGTCGGCGATCGACTTCGCGGGCGACGTCCGGATCACCGCCGACCCAGCGACCAACTCGCTCATCATCGCCGCGGTGCCGGAGGACTTCGACATCCTCCGCAGCGTGATCGAGAAGCTCGACATCCGCCGTCGCCAGGTCTACGTCGAGGCCATCATCCTCGAGGTCACGCTCGATCGCATGCGCCAGCTCGGCATCGAGCTGCAGGGCGGCCTCGGGTTGCCGAACGGGCTGGGCGTGGGCCGCACCAACCTCGGCAACCTCAACACCGCGCTGACCAATCCCGGAACGCTCTCGGGCCTCGTGCTCGCCGCCGTCTCCGATCAGACCGTCACGTTGCCGGACGGAACGACGGTGCCGGCGCAGGCCGCGCTGCTCCGCGCGCTCGACAACTCCAACGACCTGAACATCCTCTCGGCGCCGAACCTCCTCACGACCGACAACGAGGAGGCCGAGATCATCGTCGGCCAGAACGTGCCCTTCGTGGCGAGCCGGGCGACGAGCGAGACCAACCTCGACAACACGTTCGCCACCATCGAGCGCGAGGACGTCGGCATCACGCTCCGCCTCACGCCGCAGATCTCCGAGGGCAACATGGTCCGCTTGGCGCTCTTCGAGGAGGTGTCGGCGATCGTGCCGAACCCGCTCCTCGACGCCAACGAGGTCGGCCCGACGACGACGGTGCGGAGCGCCAGCACGACCATCAACGTCCGCGACGGTCAGACCATCGTCATCGGCGGCTTGATCTCCGACGCCATCAACAACCGCGAGAGCAAGGTACCGTTCCTCTCCGACATCCCCGTCGTCGGGAACTTCTTCAAGAACACCGAGCGCAACAAGAACAAGATCAACCTGCTCATCTTCCTCACGCCGCACGTCATCAAGGACGAGCAGGACGCGGCGGACGTCTCGGTGGCCGAGCGCGATCGCTTCCGCAACTTGATGGGTGCGGCCGGTGCGCCGCGACGCCAACCCGATCCGCTCGACATGCCCTCCTTCTACCTGCCGGAGGAACGCGACGTCCCGGTCGACCAGCCGGGCGCGGTCAGCGTGCCGGTCGCCCCGGTCGCCGCCGCGGCGGCGGGTCCGCTCGCCGTCGCCTCGGTCTCGGTCGATCGCCGCGCCGACGGCGCCGCCATCGTCCTCGTGGTCGGCGGACCGCCGACCAAGGTCACGCACTACAGCCTCACGGAGCCCGGGAGGATCGTGATCGACGTTTTCGGCGACAGTCGAAAAGAGGCGAAGGTCGACTTCATGAAGGTGATCGACCCGCTGGTCCGCCGGGTGCGTGTCGCGCATCACGACGGCCGCATGCGCCTCGTCCTCGACCTCACGACCGACGTGCCGCCGGCCTATGACCTCTCGACCGTCGGTGGTACGCTCACGCTCACGCTCGGAGCCGCGCGCCCGGAGGCAACCTCGGCGACCGAGCGCTGATCTCCATGGTCACCCCGGCACGCACGTCCTCCGCTCCCGCACCGTCGCTCGGTCCCGAGGCCGAGGCTAGGGCGCGGGCGGCGGACTTCGAGTTGCCGTTCGTCGCCCGGATCGCCGCGAGCGACGTCGCCGGCGATCTCCTGGCCGTGCTTCCGATGCAGTTCGCGCGCCGGAACCTCGTGCTGCCACTCCGGCGGGAGGCCGAGGCGGTGATCGTCGCCGTCGGTGACCCACGAAACCTCGGGCCGCTCGACGACCTGCGGGTGCTCTACGGTGCCCCCATCCATCCCGTCGTCGTGCCCGCCGATGCCCTCACCGATGTCATCAATCGGGCCTACGACCTCGCCTCCGGGAATGCGGCCGATCTCATGGGCAACCTCGAGGAGGAGCGGCTCGATCTGATCGCGACCGAGCTCGAGGAGC
>CAZWAX010000568.1:0-3377 GCA_964631985.1 uncultured Polyangiaceae bacterium
CCTCTACCTTGACAACGCGACCGGCGCGTCACGACGACGCGCCGGTCGGCGGTCGTCAGCGCACCGACTGAAGGCGCTGCGTGATCTGCCGGGTGGCGTCGTTCATCGCCGCCCGCTGCGCCTGCCCGAGCGCGCTCGCGGCGTAGGCGGTGTCGGCGCCGCCGATGCCGAAGACCGAGAAGCCGCTGGTCGCGGCCTCGGAGGTGAACTTGCCGGCGCACACCGCGGTGCCGACGATGCGGCCGTTCCGGGGATCGAGGATCGTGAGGTCCATGCCGACGGAGCCGGTCCGGCGCATGCGGGTGTTGTTGTAGGTGGGGTTGGCGAGCGCCAGGCTCGACCCCGCGATCGTCGCCGGCGTGTTGCCGGCAATGGCGCCGCCGATCGCGACGCCCGCCCCGACCCAGCCGAGCCCGCCGCCGCGCGCGCTACCCTGGGACTCGGCGACCTCGTTGAACTCGGTGATGTTGCCCTTGATGACGAGCGGGCCGACCTCGCCCTTCTTCACGAGCGCGCCGGGCTTGGCGCGATTGGCGAGGTAGTACTCGTAGTCGATGATCTGCACGTTGCCGGCATTGCCGAGCGCGCTCACGAGCTGCGCCGACACGCCGTGGCCGACGCGATCCGACATGCCGGGAGGCGGCGGGTTGTAGGCCTCTGCTTCCGGACCTTCGGGCAACAGGCCGTAGCCGAACGGGCCCCAGCCGTAGCGGCGTCCCGGCGGGGGCGGTGGGGCGCTCGGCGATCCGTCGACGGCGACTTGCAGCGGCGCGACGGTGACGACGTAGGTCGGGAGATTCGGATCGTAGGGGATCCGCACCACGTCGACTTGCGTCGACTCGGGCTGACCTTCGGTCGCGCGGACGCTCTGCTTGTCGACGGTCGCGGGGGCGCAGCTCGCCAGCACGACGCAGGCAGCGGCCAGTAGGGCAAATTTTCGCATCGGGTTCTTGCTCCTCCTTGGTGTTTTGCCGGGCGGGTACCATGCGAATCATGGTCCAGCAAGGCAAGGGCCGGCGCGGAACACGGATCGTCGACCCGCGTTGCGGCGGTGGGCTCAGCCGGCGCGGGCGCGGGTGGGCTCGCGGGTCGCGACCCGGGGCTCGTCGCCGGCGAGCGCCGCGGCTGCCGCGTCTTCCGGCCAGTAGGGCGCGAACTGGAACCACTGCTCGGCGTGGAGACGCACGAGCTGCTCGAACTCGCCGACGATGCTGGTGAGGATGCGGTCGATTTCCTCGACGGTCGCGTGCCGGGAAAGGCTGTGCTCCGTGCCGAGCACGATGCGGTAGTGACGGACGCCTACCCGGAGCGCGAACACCGGAAAGATCGGCGCGCCGGCGAGGCGAGCGAGGCGGATCGGGCCGGCCTGGAACCACGCCGGCGCCCCGAAGAAGTCGACGAGGCGGGCGCCGTCGCCGCCGAGCGGGCGATCCAGCTGCATGGCGACGACCTCGTTCCGCTTGAGCGCGCGCAGCATGTTGAACGAGCCGTAGACGGACTGGTCGGAAAGCAGCACCCGAACCCCCGCGTCCTCGCGCGAGCTCCGCACGTAGTCGGCGGTGGTCTCGTTCGCTTCGCGGGCCATCACCAGGTTGAAGGCACACCCGAAGCGCGCGAGCGTGCGGGCGCCGATGTCCCAGTTGCCGAAGTGGCAGGTGACGAGCACGGCGCCCTTGCCGCGGCCGATCGCGGCCTTGATGGGATCGTCGCTCGGCTCGTCGACGCGGACGGGTTGCGGCCGCGGACTGAAGTACTCGAGCGTCTCGGTCATGCAGTGGGCGAAGCTGATGAAGACGTCGAGCGCCGCCAGGTGATCACGCAGCCAGCCGCGCCGCCCGACCACCCGCCGGATGTTCGCGAGCGCCCCGCGTCGGTTGCGGCCGACGCACAGGTAGATGGTCGCGGCGATCCACGCCGGCGAATGGCGCTTCCACCACTCGGGGCCGTAGACGCTCCCGAGGTACGCGAACTTCCGCCACCAGAGACCGTCGAAGCGAAGGGCGCGAAGCAGCGAGCCGAAGGTCACGGAGCGGCGGCCACGGGAGCGTCGGAGGGAACGGACGGCGGGGCGGCGCGCCGTTCGGCGCGGTTGGCCCGGACGCCCGAGGCGTAGGCCCGGGCATAGCCGAGGAAGCGCGGGATGTAGCTCGGTGACGCCGCGAACGAGCGCGCCAATCCCCACAACACGCGTGGCCGTGAATAGAACGCGCGATAGCAGCGCGCGAAATAGTCCTCGAGGATCTCCTCGTTCAGGCCGTGCGGGATGAAGATGAAGTTCATCGCGTTCATCCGATCCCAGTCCTCGGTGAACGTCCCGTAGTTGTTGATCGTCGGATAGGCTGGCGTGCCCGGATACGGCGTGAACTTGGTCACCTGCGCGACGTCGAGATCGACCTCTTCGAGAAAGCTGCGGGTCTCTTCCAGGCTCTCGAGATTCTCGGTCGGGTGGCCGATCATGAGATAGCCCTTGGCGCGGATGCCGGCCTCGCGTGTCATGCGGAGCGTCTCGCGGAGACGCGGCAGCTTCACCTCGTGCTTGACCACGTTCAGCACCCGCTGCGACCCCGACTCGACCCCGTAGGCGATCTGCCAGCACCCGGCGCGCTTCATGAGCTTCATCGTCGGGAGATCGAGCAGGTTCGGGTGGCTGTTGCAGCTCCACGTGAACGGGAACTTGGCGCGGATCATCGCCTCGCAGAGCTCGACGACACGCTTCCGCTTCACCGTGAAGAGGTCGTCGTAGAAGAGCACGTGCTTGGTGCCGCGCGCCGCCAGCATGCGGCACATTTCCATCACGTACTCGACGCCGTGATAGCGCCCGAGCTTGCCGGACGTGGAGCGGTCGCAGAACGTGCACGAGAAGGGACAGCCGCGCGAAGTGACCAGCGTCGCGACCGGCGTGGTGCGATAGTTGAAGATCGACGGCCCGAAGCGGTGCGGAAACGCGTCGCCGAGGACGTCCCACGCCGGGAAGGGCAGGCTGTCGAGGTCGTCGAGGTAGGGCGCGCGGCAGCTCGCATGCACGCTGCCGTCGGCGCCGCGGCTGACGATGCCGAGGAGGTCGCGCACCGGCTTGCCGCTCGCGAGCGCGTCCAGCAGCGCGAAGAGCGCGACCTCGCCCTCGCCTGAGACGCCGTAGTCGAACGCCGGAAAGGCGGCGAGCGTCGCTTCGGGTACCGCGCTCACGTGCGGGCCGCCGACGACCGTCGTCAGATTCGGCAGCTTCTCCCGCACCGCCGCGGCGATGCGCGCGCCGTTGCCGATCGAGATGGTGGTGGCCGACACGCCCAGTACGTCGGGGCGGAGCGCCGCGACCCGGGCCGTCGTCTCCTCGAGGGTGATGCCGCCGCCCTTGGCGTCGACGATCGCGACCTCGT
>CAZWAX010000569.1:0-3371 GCA_964631985.1 uncultured Polyangiaceae bacterium
GGTCGAGGCAGCCCTCGGGGAAGAGCACGCGCTGCGCCGCGAGCTCCTCGGGGAGAAGGCGAACCTGCGAGAGGGCGGCCGCGTGGGTCAGGCCTATTGGCCCGGCGGTCTCGCGCTCGACGCTCGGTAGGCCGGCGCCGCCTTCGGGCAGCATGTGATAGCCGCGCACGCCTTCGTACGCACCGAGCAGCTTCCGGACGTCGTCCGGCAGCGAGCCGAGCGCCGCCTCCTCGTCCGCCATCATGTGCCGATAGAAATCGGGCGGGCGCCGTACGGTCTGACACGCATTGTTGACGATGAAATCGAGGCGCTCGTAGGTGGCCACCACGTGCCGGCAGAAGGCCTCGACGCTCGGCGTATGACGGAGGTCGAGGCCGAAGATCTCGAGACGGTGGCCCCAGTCGCCGAAGTCGGGCTCCTTGGCGTAGCGCACGGCCGAGTCGCGCGGGAAGCGCGTGGTCACGATCAGGTGCGCGCCCGAGCGCAGGAGCTTGATGCCGGCCTGGTAGCCGATCTTCACGCGCCCGCCGGTGAGCAGGGCGACGCGGCCGCGGAGATCGGCGAGCTCGGTGCGCTTGGCGTAGTTCAGCGCAGCGCACGGGGGGCAGAGCTGATCGTAGAAATGATGCAGCGTCGTGTAGTGCTCCTTGCAGACGTAGCAGTGCTTGGACTCGATCGCCGTCCCGGGATCCTCGTTGCCCTCGGCGACGTCATCGGGTCGGAAGTCGGACGGCGGGAACACGTTCGGGGTCGTGAACACCACCTCGCGGCGGAGCTTCCGGATCCCGGTCTCGGCGAGGACCGCTTCTTCCTGCGCGATCTTCGCTTGGCGGCGGGCCTGGCGGGCCGCCTTCGCGACGTGCCGGCGCGCGATCGCATCCGGTCGCGACAGGCGCCCGGCGGCCTCGAGGAGACGGATGCGTTCCTCCTTCGGCAAGTTGGCGAGCTGGGTGCGGTCGTCGATCAGCGATTCGAGGAGCGCGATCGCGGTGTGGAGCCGGTCGTCGGGCTGGGACATCCGGGGCACTCTAGTGGATTCGGCCGCAAACGGCGATTGAGCTCACGCGGGAGGTCCGATCAAGCCCCCGGGAGCAGGCGGCGGCGGAACGCGCCCGGGGTCATGCCCGTCCAACGGCTGAACGCGTGGGTGAAGTTCGAGCGTTCGGCATAGCCGAGGCGATCGGCGACCTCGTCGATGCCGAGCTCGGGACGGCGGATCAGCTCGAGCGCAACCCGGGAGCGCACCTGATCGCGGAGGCTGCTGAAGCTGACGCCGGCGTCCTGCAGGCGCCGCTGCAACGTCCGGGCGCCGACCCCGAGCGCGCGCGCGGTTCGCTCGAGGTCGTAGGCCCCGTCGGCGAGATGCTGGCGGATGAGGTGCATCACCTCCGGCACAGCGTCGCCCTGCGGCAGGCGATCGAGCTCGGCGCGCGCAAGCGCGCCGGCCTGGCGGTGATACTCCGCGAAGGCGCTGCCGAGCGGTTGCGTCATGACGGCGGCGTCGACGACGAAGCAGTCGCGGTCGGCGGCGAAGGCGACCGGGCACGCGAAGATGCGCTCGTACTCGGCGGCGTACGCCGGCCGGCCGTGGCGGAAGCGCGCCTCGTGGACGACGATCGGCTGGCGAAGCAGCCAGCGCGCGTAACAGAGGTGAAAGGCGAGGACGAATTCGGCATAGCGCGCCTTGTGTGACAGCGGCTCGCTCGCGGTCGGCTGGTAGGCGACGACGGCGCGCTCGTCTTCGACCGCGATCGTCATGTGGAAGAGCGGATTGAAGAGGGCGCGAAAATCGGCGAAGGCCGCCGCCGCCTCGCCGAGGTTCCGGCTGGTGTTGATGAGCGTGGTCAGGATCGCGAGGTCGAAGAGGTTGAACATCTCGCCGAGGTGGAGCGCAAAGGCCGGATCGTCGGCGGCCGTGGTGAAGCCGTCCACGAGCCGGTCGAACTCGGCGACGGTGATGAAGCGGTCGCCGAGCGTCGCCAGATCGATCGGCATGCCGGCGGCCCGGAACACCGCGCTCGCGTCGATCCCGTACGCGGCCGCGACCCGCAGGAAGCCGTGCAGGACGGTGCCGGGAATGTACGGGCTCGCGGCCATCGCGGCGCGACCGTTACCAGGATGACGGCGCGTGACAAGTGACACGCTCCGGGAGGCTCGCCGCCTCGGCGAAACGCCCGCTTGCGCCCGACATCGCCGCCCGCAACGGGCATGGCGTTTGCTCATCCTCCAGGCGATGTCGGCACCCGCACGGCCCCGAGGGCTTCTCGCCCGTCTGAACGCCGGCGTCTTCGACCTCCCGGCCGACGATCTGGTCGAGATCGCCACGTGGCTCGACACCTCGCGCTGCCTCACGGCGGCCGTCCTGATCGTGATCTCGGTCGGGCTGCAGCAGACGCTGCTGCCGGACCTCCCGCTCGGTATCCTGGTCGGCCTCGCCGCGGTCGAGATCCTGTTGACCGTGCCCTATCGGCGCTGGCTCCGGAGCCGGCGCTTCCTCGGCGCCCTCATCTACACCCAGTTCATCGTCGACCTCGTGGCGTTCTCGATCGGGCTGCGCGCCGCCCCCGATCTCACCAACGAGTTCCACTTCCTCTACCTGATGATGATCGTGCCGTGCGCGCTCTTCTCGCTGCTCTGCGGGCTCGTGATGGCGACGCTCGCGACGGCGGCCCACCTCTGGCTGACGCCGGTCATCGAGCTCTCGATCCCGGTGATGCTCCCGGTCGTCGTATTCTTCCTCGTGGCGCACCAGAGCCGCTTCTACGGTGATCGCCTCGTCGCCAAGAATCGCGATGCCGAAACCGGCGTGCGCATGGCCGAGGCGCTGCTCGCGGTGGTGCGGGAGCTGGCCGCCGCCACGACGAGCGGCTCGGTGCTCCAGCGCGTGACCGAGATGGCGCGCGACCTGACCGCGAGCTCGTGGGCCTGCGTGGTCGTGCGCGATCCCGAGCGCGGCACCTATCGCGTGATGGGGCTCGCGTCGCGCACCGGTACGCATGACGAGGAGATCCGCAGCATCGACTTCCACGCCCCCGGCTTCGACGCCGCGCTCGGCGGGCTGGCCCCGGATACGTGCCTCGCCGTGCGCTCGCCCGCCGCCTCCCCGATCCCGTCGGGCTTGAGCGAACGCTGGCTCATCGGTCCGTTTCTCGCGACCGCGCTCCGCCGCGGCGACGAGGCGCTCGGCATGCTGCTGCTCGGGCAAGACGACCCAGCCACCGCTTTCCAGCCGACCACCGAGCGCCTCCTGGTCGGCATCGCGCACCAGACCGTGCTGGCCCTCGACAACGCCCGCCTCGTCGACGAGCTCCGCGCGGCGAGCACGCTCAAGTCGGAGTTCATCGGCACGATGTCGCACGAGCTGCGCTCGC
>CAZWAX010000570.1:0-3355 GCA_964631985.1 uncultured Polyangiaceae bacterium
CCGAGCTTCGGGCCGAGGGTCTTGGCGATCGAGCAGAACGACGCCAGCGTGTCCTCGACGCTGCGCAGGCGCTGATCGTGCGTGATCCGACGCGGCGCCTTCAGCGTGAACCGGAAGCGGTCCGGGACCTCGGCCGACCAGTTGGCGAGAATGCGATTGGTGGGCATCCGGTAGAACGTGTAGTTGATCTCGACGCTCGAGAAGCTCTGGCCGTAGAAGCTGAGCATCTGCTTGTCTGGCAGATCCTCCGGGTAAAAGTTCCCCTTCCACTCCTGATAGTTGTACCCCGAGGTCCCGACCCAGTATTCCGGCATGCTTCCCTTCCGTACGTCGCGTTCACGCGGGTGTCGTCCGAGCGCTCGGGCAATATTGTCGGGTCGACGCGATCGGTTCAAGCGAGGTGATGCGATTCACGGCCTTCGGTTGCAATCGTGTCGGGCAGCGCTTAGTGCCTGTGGGTCCAGGTGATCGCCTCGTGAAACGCTACACGCTTCGCGGCGAGCCACGCGCCGCGGCCGCTTCCGCCTTCCGCATTCCCTACGCCGACGAGCTGAATCCGCAGCAGCTCGAGGCCGTCACGACCCTCGAAGGACCGATGCTGGTCGTCGCGGGCGCCGGCAGCGGCAAGACGCGCACGCTCGTCTACCGCGTCGCGCGGTTGGTCGAGAGCGGCGTCACACCGGGGCAGATCCTGCTCCTCACGTTCACCCGCAAGGCGGCCGAGGAGATGCTGCGCCGCGCGGGCGGTCTCGTCGGCGGCAGCTGTGCCCAGGTCGCGGGCGGGACGTTCCACTCGTTCGCGCATCAGGTGCTCCGCCGCTACGCGTCCGACGTCGGGCTCGCGCCGAGCTTCACCATCCTCGATCGCGGCGACAGCGAGGACGTGATCGGCCTCGTGCGCGGCGAGCTCGCCCTCGACCGCAAGGAGCGCCGCTTTCCACGCAAGCAGACGCTCGGCGAGATCTTCAGCATGGCCGTCAACAAGGGCACCACGGTCGTCGAGCTGGTCGAGACCGCGTATCCGCACCTGGCCGAGGAAATGCCGGATCTCCTGCGGGTGTACGCGCGCTACACCGAGTTCAAGGACACCAAGCAGCTGCTCGACTACGACGACCTGCTGGTGCGCCTGCGGAACGCCCTCGCGACCAACGCCGAGCTCGCGGCCCGGCTCGGCCGCCAGTACCGCTACCTCATGGTCGACGAGTACCAGGACACCAACGCCCTCCAGTCCGAGATCGTCCGCTTGCTCGCCGCGGCGCACGGGAACGTGATGGTGGTCGGCGACGACGCCCAGTCGATCTACGCGTTTCGCGGCGCCGACTTCCGGAACATCCTCGACTTCCCGAACCTCTTTCCCGGGACGCGCGTGATCACGCTCGATCAGAACTACCGCTCGACGCCGGCGATCCTCGACCTCGCCAACGAGATCATCAACAAGGCGCCGCACCGGTACACGAAGAATCTCTTCTCCCAGCGCGACCAGGGCGAGAAACCCGGCTTGGTCCAGGCGCTGACCGAGCCGGAGCAGTCGCGGTTCGTCGCCCAGCGCATCCTCGAGCTCCGCGAGGAGGGGGTGCCCCTGCAGGACATCGCGGTCCTCTTCCGCTCGAGCTTCCACGCCTTCGACCTCGAGCTCGAGCTCGGCCGGCGCGACATCCCGTTCGTAAAGCGCGGCGGCTTCCGCTTCATCGAGACCGCCCACGTGAAGGACGTGCTGGCTCATCTGCGGGTCATCGCCAATCCGTCGGACGCGGTGTCGTGGAACCGCATCTTGTTGCTGCTCGAGGGCGTCGGGCCGAAGAAGGCCGGGGAGATCCTGACCGTGCTCGCCGGGCCCTCGCCGTGGGAGCGGCTCGCCGAGGTGCGCGTGCGCGGCCAATCGGCCACCGAGCTGGCACGGCTCGCGAACCTCCTGGCCGACGTGGCACGCACGACCAATCCCGGCGAGCAGGTGAACCGCGTCCTCACCTACTACCAGCCGGTGCTGCGCCGGGCGTACCGCGACGACTATCCGAAGCGCGAGCGCGACCTCGAGCACTTCGCCACCATCGCACTCCGTTACCGGGCGACGGGGCAGCTCCTCGCCGACATGGCGCTCGAGCCGCCGACCGACAGCGTGGGGGGCGTCCTCGCCGCCGGCGACGAGGACGAGGGCATGGTGACGCTCTCGACCATCCACTCCGCCAAGGGCCTCGAGTGGCATACCGTCTTCGTGCTGTGGGCGGCCGACGGGCGGTTTCCGTCGCTCTATACCGTCGGTGACGACGCCGACCTCGAGGAGGAGCGGCGCCTGATGTACGTCGCCGTGACCCGCGCCAAGGATCTGCTGTATCTCACGTATCCCATCGAAATTTATGACCGGGGCGTGGGCGTGATCCTCGGCAAGCCGTCGCGTTTCGTCGCCGACGTCGACGAAGCCCTACTGGAGCCGATCGCGCTCGTGGACGAGGACCCGTAAAAATTTCACCACGCCCGGTGGCGAGCCGCGCGCACCGGATGCTACGGTGCCGGCGCCGTGGGTCGATTCGTTGCAGGCATGGTGGTGATGGGGCTGCTGGCGGGAGCGCCAGCCCAGTGGGCCGCCGCCGAGGTCTTGCCGGTCCCCGAGGTGATCCGGCAGCTGCGGGCGCCGATGGAGGAGAACAATCTGCTGCGCTCGCCGGCGGGCGTGGTCCTCGGTGAGCAGAAGTTCACCGCGACGGTCGCGGGCGATCGGTTGACCTTCGACGTCGTGACGCGATTCACGAGCGGCGAGGAGTGGGACGAGCACGGCGAGATGGATCTCGCCGCGGGATTCCGCTCCCGACGTTTCGACAAGACGGTGCGTCGCGACGGCCGCATCGTGGAGGAGCAGCACGTCGACTTCGCGACCGGTGCCGTTGCCTGGCTCGTCGACGGGGTACACGCCGAGCGCGCGATGCCGTTCGCGCCCGACACGTACATCGGCCCGATGCTCGCGCTCGTCCTCGCCGCCGTCCCCGACCAGACGCCGTCCGCGGGCACCTTCACGGCGTTGGTGTTTCGCCCGGACCCCGTGATCGTGACGTTGCGCGCGGAGGCCGTGGACGAGGAGCGCCATCCCCTCGGCACCCGCGTCCCGTCGGCCACCAAGCTGCGGGTGAAGGCCGACCTCGGGCCCGTGAAGAACGTCCTCTTCGCGAGCCTGATCCCGACCAACTACTTCTGGTTCACGCGCAGCGGCGCCCCCGAGTTCGTGGGCTTCGAGGGCAAGCTCGGGAACGGGCTCGAGGTCGTGGTGACGGCGGGCACACCCGCAACCAAGACCGCCCGCGCGCGCTAGCGCAGGTTGCTGAAAAAGGGGCATCTGCGTCGTTGCTCCCTCCTTCGCTTGTGC
>CAZWAX010000571.1:0-3338 GCA_964631985.1 uncultured Polyangiaceae bacterium
GACCCGATGCCCGGGTCGCCGCGCGTCCGCGACGCCCGCGTGGCGCTCACCGACGTCATCGCCGGTGCCGCCGGCCTCTTCGTGCGGGCGACGGCGGCGCAGCCGGCGGTCGAGCCGGGCGGGCGGGCCGACGTGAAGGTGGAAGTCGTGCTGCGACGGCCGGCAGCGCTCCGGCTCGAGCGGGTCGTGTTTCCCGGCACGGCGCCGGTCGAGGTCGGTGTCGCGCTCGCGGTCGACGCGAAGAAAGAGACCACCCAGGCGGTGCCGGTCGCGGCGGATGCCGTGCCCTCGGCGCCGTACTGGCTCGCGGAGCCGCCGCTCGCGGGCCGCCAGGTCGTGGCCGACCCGCACCTCGTTGGCGCGCCGAGCGGTCCGGCCGCGCTCGCGGTCGACGTCGAGCTGCGTCTGGACGGCCGTCCGCTGCGCCTCACGACGCCCGTCGTTTACGCCTGGAAGGATCCCGTGCACGGCGAGCGCATCCGCCGCTTCCTGATCGCGCCGCCGGCGACGGTCACGCCGCTCCGCGAGTCGGTGCTCTTCCCGAACGGCCGCGCGACGGCGGTGGCGCTGCGCGTGCGTGCCGGTCGGAGCGACCTGCACGGCGAGGTCGCGCTCGGGCTTCCCGCGGGATGGCGCACCGAGCCCGAGCGTCTTGCCGTCGCGCTCGCGCGTCCCGGCGACGAGACCGTCGTGCGCTTCACGGTGACGCCGCCCGCGGAGGCGGTCCCCGTCGACGTCCATCCGACCTTCGCGGCTGCGGGTCGGACCTGGTCGCTTCGCGAGGACGTCATCGACTACCCGCACCTCCCCATGCAGGTCGTGCTGCAGCCGTCGGCGCTCCGTCTGGTGCCGCTCGCGCTGACGCTGCCGCCGGGCACGATCGGCTACGTGCCCGGCTCGGGCGACACCGTCGGCGCCGACCTCGCGCACGTCGGGCTCACCGTCGAGACGCTCGACGACGAGATGCTGCAGAGCGCCGATCTCGGTCGCTATGCGGCGATCGTCGTCGGCGTCCGCGCCTACAACACGCGCCCGGCGCTGCGGAGCGCGCACGCCCGCCTGATGCGCTGGGTGGAGGACGGCGGCACGGTCGTCGTGCAGTACATGACCAACAACCGGCTGGCGCCGCTCGACCAGCCGATCGGCCCGTACGACCTCACGATCGGCCGCGAGCGCGTGACCGACGAGCGTGCGGTGATGACGGCCTTGGACCCGAAGCACCCGGTGCTGCGCGAGCCGAACGCGATCGGGCCGGCCGACTTCGAGGGCTGGGTGCAGGAGCGCGGCCTCTACTACGCCGAGAAATGGGATCCGAAGTACGCGCCGATCTTCCGCGCCGCCGATCCCGACGAGAAGGCGCTCGACGGCGGCCTGCTCGTCGCCCGTCACGGCAAGGGCCGGTACGTCTACACCGGGCTCGCGTTCTTCCGGCAGCTGCCTGCCGGCGTGCCGGGCGCCTACCGGCTCTTCGCCAACCTGCTCGCCGGACGCTGAGCGTGGCGCGCGACGTGGGCCCGGAGGAGCCGCCGCCGCTGCTCGGCACCTGGCGGAACCTCTACGTCGTCCTCGTGGTCGAGCTCGCGGCCCTCGTCGCCGGCTTCTGGATCCTCACGCGGTGGGCCTCGTGACGACGCTCGACTGGCTCGTCCTGGTCGGCACGCTCGGCTTCATCGGCATCTACGGCGCGTGGAAGAGCCGCCACGTCCGCGACCTGGACGACTATTTCCTCGCCGGCAACACGCTCGCGTGGCCGACGATCGGGCTCGGCATCATGGCGACGCAGGCGAGCGCGATCACCTTCCTCTCGACGCCGGGCCAGGCCTACGAGGACGGCATGCGCTTCGTGCAGTTCTACCTCGGCCTGCCGCTCGCCATGATCGTGATCAGCGCGTTCTTCGTGCCGGTCTTCCATCGGCTGAAGGTCTACACCGCCTACGAGTACCTGGAGCACCGCTTCGACGCGCGCGTCCGCTATCTCGGCGCCGTCCTCTTCCTGATCCAGCGCGGGCTCGCCGCCGGGATCACCATCTACGCGCCGTCGATCATCCTGAGCGCGATCATGGGATGGTCGCTCGGAACCACCAACCTCGCGATGGGCGCGTTCGTGATCGCCTACACCGTCTCGGGCGGGACCCAGGCCGTCAGCCAGACCCAGAAGCAGCAGATGGTCGTGATGCTCGCCGGCATGGCGATCGCGGCCGTCCTGATCGTGCTCCGGCTGCCGGACGACGTGTCGCTGCCGGCGGCCGTGAAGCTCGCGGGCGCGCTCGACCGCATGAACGTGGTGAGCTTCGAGCTCGACCCGAGCTCGCGCTATACCTTCTGGTCGGGGCTCACGGGCGGCTTCTTCCTGGCCCTCGCCTACTTCGGGACGGATCAGTCGCAGGTGCAGCGCTATCTCTCGGGCCGCTCGATCACCGAGAGCCGCCTCGGGCTCCTCTTCAACGGCATGCTGAAGATCCCGATGCAGTTCGTGATCCTCTTCACGGGCGTGATGGTCTTCGTCTTCTACCTGTTCACGCCACCGCCGATCTTCTTCAACGCGCCGACGCTGGCGCGCGTGGCCGCGAGCGAGCACGCGCCGGCGCTGCAGGCGCTGCAGTCGCGCTACGACGAGGCGTTCGCCGCGCAGCGGACGGCCGCGACGGCCTACGTCGCGGCGCTCGAGTCCGACGAGACCGAGCAGGGCACCGCCAGGACGGCGCTCCGGAACGCGGCCGCGGTCGTCCAGGCACTGCGCACCGAGGCCAAGGCGCTCGTCGCCCGCGCCGTTCCCGACGCGGAGACCAAGGACGCCGACTACGTCTTCCTGAGCTTCGTGCTCGGCTACGTGCCGAGCGGCCTCGTCGGCCTGCTGATCGCGGTCATCCTCTGCGCCGCGATGAGCTCGACCTCGGGCGAGCTTGCGGCGCTCGGCGCGACCAGCACGGTCGACCTCTACAAGCGGCTGCTGGGGCCGCGCGCAGGCGATTCGGCCCGCCACGACCTGGTCGTCTCGAAACTCTTCACCGTCCTCTGGGGCGTGGTCGCCGTGAGCTTCGCGGCGTTCGCGTCGCTGCTCGACAACCTGATCGAGGCCGTGAACATCCTGGGCTCGATCTTCTACGGCACCATGCTCGGGCTCTTCGTGGTGGCGTTCTTCGTGACGTACGTGTCGGCGACGCCGGTCCTGATCGCCGCGCTCGTCGCCGAGGCGCTGGTGGTCGGGTTGTTCCTCACCTCCGACCTCGGGTTCCTCTGGTACAACGTCATCGGCTGCGCGACGGTGGTCGTCGTCGCGGTCGGGCTCGAGGCCATCCGTCGCCACGCGCTCGGACGCCCCGCTCAGCCGACGTCTT
>CAZWAX010000572.1:0-3330 GCA_964631985.1 uncultured Polyangiaceae bacterium
GCTCCCTCGATCACGCCGAAGTGGATGACGTGGGGATGGGTGTCGACGATCCCGGGCATCAGGCTCGCGCCGCGGAGGTCGATCTCTTGCGACCCCGCCCCGAGCGCGGCCCGCACGTCGGCGAGCGCACCCACCGCGATCACACGCCCGTCCCGCGTCCCGAGCGCGTCGTGGACCGGCTCGCCGCTCTCCATCGTGAGGATGCGCCCGTTCCGGTACAGCATCGCAGCCGCGCTCTCGTCGCTCATGCATCCTCCCTCCGGTCGCCGCCCTACCTCGCGCACCCTGCGTCCCCTCGCAAGAGCCTTCCGGCCTCAATTCGAGCTGCAAGGGTCCACAATCGCTTGAGGCCAAGGCTGACCCGAACTATGAGCGCTGTGCGCTGGGCTTCAGCCCGGTCATCTGGGAAATGCCGATTGAACTGCCCGTCCCTCATCCCGATTCTCGTCGCGGCCAGCGTGGTCGTCTGCTCGCCCCCCTTCGCGCTTGCCGAGTGCTCCTCCTCGCAGCCGAGCACCAGCGCACCAGCAATGCGGCACATCGTGCTGCGCCCGGGCGAGAGCCGCTTTCGGCTGCTGCCGTTGACCAACTACGTCAACACCGCCTTCGACACGGCGCAGGTCTCGCGCGCGTTCAGTCAGGACGACTACTGGCGGAACCACGGGCGCGTTATCGATCGCATCGCGGACCCGATCGATTCGATCGAGGACGACGGGGGTTGGGACCATCTCGTGAGCCAGGAGCTGCTGTCTCCCCACGTCCTCCCCAATCTGACACTTCACTTGCTCGGCAACGGCTACGATTTCCGCGCCCTCGCCGAGTGGTTCGACGAGCACCGCGTGCCGTTCCCCTATGTCTGGGCGTTCGTCACCTCGTACGCCGGCTATCTCGGCAACGAAGCGATCGAGGTCTCCAATCCGGAGGTCGACGCCCCCGACGCCATTGCGGATCTCTATTTCTTCAACCTGCTCGGCAATCTGCTGTTCGTCAGCGACGCGGTCACGGACTTCGTCCAGAACGACATGCAGTTCAGGAATTGGCCGGGGCAGCCGGTCTTCGACGTGCGTCACCACGAGATTCTGAATGCCAGCAACAACTACCTCATGCGGCCGCGCGTCTTCGGTGAAAAGGTCCGACCCTTCCTGTACTTCGGCCTTCATTACTTCGGCGGCGTCAGCGTGTTGCTACCCTCCGAAAAGTCCCTTTCCCTGGGCGCCGGTCTCGCGACGGTGGATCCGTTCGCGGATTCCATTTTCGACACGGTGCGGCCCTCCGGCGGCGTCTACTGGGACGACCACGATCGGCTGCTCGCGTCGATGGTCTTCAATGGCACCGACGACTCGATCGTGCGGCTCAACCTCTACCCCGACGTCTTTCCCTTTCGGGCACTCGATCTCGGCGTCTTTCTCGGCCTGGCCGATGATGGTGGACCGACCTTCGGTATCGCGATCGAGAAGCTGTGGGCTTTCGGGCTCAGCTGACGGCGAGGGCCGAAGGCGATGAGACGGCTATACTCGAACGACGCGCCGTGCGGTCGCAAGGTCGTCATCGCCGTGGCATCCGCAGCCGCTCGACGCGAACGGTGACGGCCGGGTAGAACCCGGGAAGCTCGGCTACGCCCACACCGGCCGGCCACCCCTCTACTCGTAGCGATGCCGTGTCCGCGTGCGACTGCCATGTCCCCGTGGCATGGCCCGCGACACGGCTCTGCCGCGCCGTCCTCGCGATCTACACACGCGCGCTCCTCGGCTTCGAGCGTCGCCGCGCGCGCCGGGAGGCATCGTCGACGGCCGGAGCGGGACGGTGACCGCGATCCAGCGCTTGGCGGCGGGCTCCAAACCAACGTCCACTTTCACACGCTGGTCCTCGAGGGGGTCTTCGCCACCGCCGCTGTCGGCGCCCTGCGGTTCCTTCTCTGACTACGGGCCCGTGGGGGTGGAGCCGACGACGTTTCCCTGCGTCGAAATCGTCTACGCCGGGCGGGCTTTAACTTAGCGAATCAGAAACGGAGCCTGACAGCGCAACCCGCGCGACGAAATCGGTCGATTCTGACGCAGAGAGCATCGGGGGATCCCGCTCAACGATCGGCGACGCCACTTCGAACGCCTCGGTCTACGGGGCTGAGCCTCTTACTCAGCTACTTTCATGCAGAGACCGCCGCAATCTGCACCGCCGAGATTGGAATCACAGCTATCGCGCGGATCGTCGATGCACCGCTGCCCGAGCGGACAGGGCACGCCCGCAATCCCACCGCATGCCGTCGCGGGACACTCTTGGAACACCAGCCGACATTGGTGGGTGGCCAGATCGCAGAACGTTAGCGGGCACGCGGCGCTGCCATCGGGGCAGAGCGTGCACGGCGCCCCGGGCGCGGAGCAGTCGCCATCCCCGGCGCACTGACTGGGTGCCACGCTTTCGCATATTCCAGGACAGTCCCCACCGCCCTGGCGCGGATCACAGTCGTCGTTCGGCACGTCCACGCACTGCTCACCCGCTGGGCAGGCGCTACCCGCGATTCCACCGCACGCCCTGAGTGTATCCCTGCAAGTATTCGAGAGTCCGGCCGCCGCGCGCAGGACGTTCACGCCATCGGTGGTGGTGATCGTGCTGCTGCCATCGACATCACAGACGACCATCGAACAGGTGCTCGGCAGATCCGCGGCCGCGCGCAAGACGTTCACGCCGTCGGTCACGGTCACACTCCCACTGCCGTCGGCATCCCCACAGACCGTCGCGCACACCGGGGACACGAAGCAGGCGAGTGCACTCGCGAGAACGAAGGTCACAGACTGTCGCCGAATCTCACGCATCGCCGCCCGCACTGGATGTCTGGATGACGTCGTTGACGCCAGCGTCGATAGCGCAGACGCCGCCCTCAGATCGAGATCGACACCGGTACAGCAGACGCTCCTCGCTCTCTGCGAGTACCCGAAGGCCGAGCTCTGCGGTCACATCGTTGTCAGGCATGCAAGTCGATCTCCGGCGTGCAGATGCCGACTAGGCCGACACGTCGCTTGTCTGGTGGCGTCTCGTGGCTCTCGCATCGCAGATCGCCGCAGAATCCATGGCCGAGGGTGGTATCGTCGAAGTGGCGCCGGTTTGGCTGGTTGCACTGACCGGCACGATGCCAGTTGTAGCAGGGACGGCAGAGCCTTGTTGGTTCTAGAGCGATCGCCATCATTGATGAAATCTGACCGGATGACCGGCCAGGTGTCAACGATCGCCGATACTTCGCGTGCGCCGCCGGTGGCTGGGCGCTGCTACGAGTGGAGTGCCCGAGGTGAAGAGATCGGGGATGAGCGGGAAGCCCGTCGTGAGCGTCGCCCGGAG
>CAZWAX010000573.1:0-3323 GCA_964631985.1 uncultured Polyangiaceae bacterium
CGACGCACTTGTGTTTCACCGCTTGAAAGCTGCCGATCGGGCGGCCGAACTGGGTCCGCTCGTTGGCGTATGCGACCGAGAGATCGAGCGCGCGCTGGGCGACGCCGACGGCTTCGACCGCGAGTCCGACCGCGGCATGCTCGCGCACCCGGCGGACGATTGGCGCGCCGCCGCCGACGGTGCCGAGCACGGCGGTCGCGGGTAGGGTCGCGTCGCAGCGCATGGTGCAGAGCCGGCGCGTCATGTCGACCGTGCGCAGCGGGGTCACGACGATGCCGGGGGTGGTTGCGGCGGGAACGACGAAGAGCGTGATGGCCTCCCCGATCCGTGCCGGCACGATCGACGTTGCGGCGACGTGGGCATCCATGACGAAGGGGATCTCACCGCGGAGTCGCCATCCGGTACCGGCGGGCTCGGCGACGCACGGGGGCGCATCCTCGCCGACGCCGATCGCCAGCGTCGCCGGGTACGTGCCGGCCGCGAGCTCGGGGAGCAGCCTCTGCTGCTGCGCCGCCGAGCCACCGAGCGTGATGGCGAGCCCGGCGAGCGTCGTCGCGATGAACGGTCCCGGCACGAGCGCGCGTCCCATCTCTTCGAGCGCGACGACGAGGTCGAGGAAGGTGCCGCCCTGACCCCCGTGCTCGGCCGGAACGAGAATGCCGAGGAGCCCGAGGTCGGCGAGGTGGCGCCAAAGCGCCGGCGCGTGCGCCGTCGGGTCGGCCAGCATCGCCCGCACGAGCGTCGACGGGCATTCGGCGTCGAGGAGCTTCCGCACCGACGTGCGCAACATCTCCTGCTCGGGGGTGAATCCGAAGTCCACGCCCGTCCGGCTATACCGAGGAGCGGCGAGGGTGCAATCGACGGCGAGCACGCTATAAAGGCCGGATGCGCCAATCCCAGACGTTGATCCCGACACTGCGCGACGTGCCGGCCGAGGCGGAGGTCGTGAGTCACAAGCTGATGCTGCGCGCCGGCATGATCCGCCAGGTGGCGCGCGGCATCTACGATTTCCTGCCGCTCGGCGTGCGCGTGCTCCGCAAGGTCGAGCGCATCATCCGCGAGGAGATGGATCGGGCCGGCGCCCAGGAGGTGCTGCTGCCGGCGATCTGTCCCGCCGAGCTCTGGCAGGAGAGCGGGCGCTGGGAGAAGTACGGGAAGGAGCTCTTGCGGATCAAAGACCGCAACGATCGCGACTTCTGCTTCGGCCCGACGCACGAGGAGGTGATCACCGACCTCGTCCGCCGCGACGTGCGCTCGTATCGGGAGCTGCCGATCAACCTCTACCAGATCCAGAGCAAGTTCCGGGACGAGGTGCGGCCGCGCTTCGGGCTCATGCGCGGTCGCGAGTTCATCATGAAGGATGCGTACTCCTTCCACGTCGACCGGGCCGACTGCGATCGCGAGTACGACAACATGTTCAAGACGTATCGTCGCATCTTCGACCGCTGCGGCCTCGCGTATCGTCCGGTCGAAGCCGACACGGGGGCCATCGGCGGCAGCCGCTCGCACGAGTTCCAGGTGCTCGCCGACTCGGGCGAGGATGCGATCGTGAGCTGTGACGCCTGCGAGTACGCGGCCAACGTCGAGAAGGCCGGCATCGGCGTGACTCCCGCCGCTACTTCCGGCGAGGAGCCGAAGCCGCTCGTCGAGGTGCCGACGCCGGGCCAGCGCACGATCGAGGAAGTGTCCGCCTTCATGAAGATGAAGCCGCATCGCTTCATCAAGACGCTGCTCTACGTCGTCCCCTCCGGGGACACGGCCGGCGACACCGTCGTGGTGGCGCTCGTGCGCGGCGACCACGCGCTTTCCGAGCCCAAGCTCAAGGACGCGCTCGGCACGCCGGGCGTCGAGCTCGCGTCGGAGGAGGTCGTGGAGCGGGTGACCGGTGCGCCGGTCGGGTTCGCGGGGCCGATCGGTCTGAAAGGCAAGGTCCGGCTCCTCGCCGACCACGCGCTCGCCGGCATCACCGCCGCCGTCACCGGCGCCAACAAGGCCGACACGCACGTCAAAGGCGTCAGCGCGGCGCGCGACTTCGCGGGGGCCGAGCTCACCGACCTCCGCGTCGCCGGCGCGGGCGATCGCTGCCCGCGCTGCGCCGGCAGTTTCGTGCTCCAGCGCGGCATCGAGGTGGGGCAGGTCTTCTACCTCGGCACCAAGTACAGCGAGGCGCTGAAGGCGACGGTCAGCGACGCCGAGGGCAAGGAGCGCGTCCTCGAGATGGGCTGCTACGGCATCGGCGTCACGCGCACGATCGCCGCCGCCATCGAGCAGAACCACGACGAGAACGGCATCATCTGGCCGATGCCGCTCGCACCCTTCCAGGTCGTGGTCGTGCCGGTGAACCTCACCGACGAACGCCTGCGAACGACGGCCGAGCGCCTCCACGACGAGCTCACGGCACGCGGCATCGACGTGCTGCTGGACGATCGCGACGAGCGCCCCGGCGTCAAGTTCAAGGACGCCGACCTCATCGGGACTCCGCTCCGCATCACGGTTGGCCCGCGCGCGCTCGAGCGCGACGCCGTCGAGCTCAAGCGCCGGACCGAAAAGGCAGCGACCGAGGTGCCGATCGCCGAGATCGCGGCCCGAGTAGCCGAGATGGTCGCGGCGGACCTCGCGCGGTGAGCAAGGCGACGGCGCGGCGCCGCTTGGTCCTGCCGCTCGACGTCGACAGCGTCCGCGAGGCGGATCGGCTCGTGCGGCTCCTCGGGAACGAGGTCGGCCTCATGAAGGTCGGGAAGCAGCTCTTCATGCACGCCGGGCCCGACGTCGTACGCCGCCTGCATCGGAAGGGCGCCGAGGTCTTCCTCGATCTCAAGTTCCACGACATCCCGCAGACCGTCGCGCTCGCAGGGGTCGAAGCCGCACGGCTCGGTGTCCGCATGTTCAACGTCCACGCCGCAGGCGGCGCGGCGATGATGGCGACGACCGCCGCCGCGGTGCGCGCGGCGTGCCGCCGCGAGCGCCTCCGCCGGCCGATCATGCTCGCCGTGACGGTGCTCACGAGCCTCGGGGACCGCGATCTCCGCCAGGTCGGCATCGACGCCCCCGCCGCGCGCCAGGTCGTCCGGCTCGCGCGTCTCGCGCGAGCGAACGGCATGGACGGCGTGGTCGCGTCACCGCGCGAGATCGGGGCGATCCGGCGCGCCTGTGGTCCCGACTTCGTGATTCTGACGCCCGGGATTCGGCAGGCGAGCGACGCGCTCGGCGACCAGAAGCGCGTGGAAACGCCCGAAGCCGCGATGCGCGCGGGCGCCGACTATCTCGTCGTCGGCCGGCCGATCCGCGACGCGGCCGATCCCGTCGCGGCGGCGCGCGGCATC
>CAZWAX010000574.1:0-3299 GCA_964631985.1 uncultured Polyangiaceae bacterium
CGTTCGGGGTCGGCGGCGTCGTCGAGTAGTCGTAGAAGCCCTTGCCGCTCTTGCGGCCGAGGTAGCCCGCCAGGACGAGGCGACGGAGCAGCGGCGGCGGCGTGAAGCGGGCCTCGCGGTACTCGTCGTAGAGGTTGTTCGACATGTGGAAGACGATGTCGAGACCGATGAAGTCGGCGAGCGCCAAGGGTCCCATCGGGTGGTTCGCCCCGAGCTGCATCGCGGAATCGATGGCGGAGATGGACGCGAGGCCTTCCTGCACGGTGCGCATCGCGTCGACCATGTAGGGCGTGAGCAGCCGGTTCACCACGAAGCCGGTGAAGTCGCGGATGGTGACGCCGGTCTTCTTCACCTTGGCGGTGAACTCCTGCGCCGCCTTCAGTACCTCGGGCTCGGTGCGGAGGGTTGGCACGATCTCCACGAGCTTCATGACCGGCGCGGGGTTGAAGAAGTGCAGGCCGATCACGCGGGTCGGACGCTTGGTCGCCTCGGCGAGCGCGGTGATGGAGAGGGTGGAGGTGTTGCTCGCGAAGATGGCCGAGTCGTTCACCACGCCCTCGAGGCTCGCGAACAGGCGCTTCTTCTCGTCGAGGTCCTCGATGACCGACTCGATCACGAGGTCGCACTTCGCGAGGTCGGCGACCTTGCTCGTGCAGGTGAGCCGGCCGAGGGTCGCGTCGAGCTCTTCCTGCGTGCAGCGTTGCTTCTCGACGTCGCGTTGGAGCGCTTTCGCGATCTTCTGCTTGCCGGCTTCGACGTTCCCCGGGGTCATCTTCATGAGGACGGTCTCGATGCCGGCGCGCGCGGTGACCTGCGCCATGCCGGTGCCCATCTGACCGCTGCCGATGACGGCGACGCGACGAATCTCCATTGGATGTTCCCCTTCGCGATGAGTGTGGTGTGTGGTGCGTGCGGCGAAAAAGCGGGGTACCCATACGATCCGAGGCGTCGGTCGTCAACGACGTCCTCGCGCGGTGCATCGAGGTCTCGTCGTGGGGTGGGACGGCGCTGGCTGGGCTCAGCAGAGCCTGGGCCACGCACCGCTCAAGGGCACCATGCGCAGGGCCGCGTGCCGGCTCTGACGACCCCAGCCAGCGCCGTCCCACCCCACGATCGCCACCGCCACAGCGGAAGCCGTCGACGCCCACCCGCGTCGCGTATGGCGATAGGCCGTTGACGCTCGCGCTGCACCGAGCGCTCGCTGCCGGTCATGCTCGTTGGCTTCTATCTCATCGCGCAGTGGCCGGTGGTGGGGGCGTGGGGGATCGGCTCGCAGGCGAATGGCGAGCGCACGAGGCCATGCGCATGGAGATCCTTGAGCGGGATGGGTCCGCGAGACGCTGAGCCGGCGAGCCGATCCCCCACGCCCTCCCACACGCGACGCTACGCGCGGAAGACAGCAGCCAACTCAGCGGTCGGCGGCGAGTAGCTTGGTGAGGCGGGCGAAGTCGACGGGTTTGACGGTGTGCTCGTCGAAGCCGGCGTCGAGGGCGAGTTGTTTGTCCTTGTCCTGGCCGTAGCCGGTGAGCGCGATGATGCGGGTCTCGGTGTGGCCGTCGGCGCGGAGGCGGCGGCAGACCTCGTAGCCGTCCATGCCGGGGAGGCCGATGTCGAGGAGCACGACGTTCGGGTGCCCCGTCCGGGCGGCGTCGAGCGCCCGGACGCCGTCGTGGGCGACCGTCACCTCGTGACCGTCGAGCTGCAGCAGCATCGCCAGGCTCTCCGCGGCATCCACGTTGTCGTCGACCACCAGGACGTGCCGGCGCTGGCGCACCTCGTCGACCGGGGACGCGATCGTCGCGCTCGGGGCCTCCGTGGGTGGCAGGCGCGGCAATCGCACCACGAACTCGCTGCCGCACCCCGGGCCGTCGCTCGCGGCCCGCACCGTGCCGCCGTGGAGCTCGACCAGCTTCTTCACGAGGGAGAGGCCGATGCCGAGCCCGCCTTGCGCGCGATCGGGCGTGCGTTCGCCCTGGGCGAACAGCTCGAAGGCCTCGTGCAGCATCTCGGGCGAGAGCCCGATGCCGTGGTCGCGGACGGCGATCACCACCTCGTCGCCGTCGCGGCCCGCGACGAGCTCGATCGTGCCGTGCTCGTTCTGGTACTTGGCGGCGTTGGTGAGGAGATTGGCGACCACCTGCGTGAGCCGCGAGGCGTCGCCGTGAACCAGGAGCGGTGCCTCCGGGAGCGTGACTCGCAGCGCGTGATGCTGGGCGTTGATCATGGGGGCACTGGTTTCGACCGCGCCCGCGATGACGGTCTCGACGTCGACCGGCTCGAGGCGGAGCTGGATCTTGCCCTGGGTGATGCGCGACACGTCAAGGAGGTCGTCGACGAGCCGCTTCAGCTGATCGGCCTGGCGCTCGACGACGTCGTGACACCATTGCACCTGCGGATCCTCGGACCCTTTGAGCCGCATGATGCCGACCGCGTTCCGGACCGAGGCGAGCGGGTTGCGGAGCTCGTGGGCGAGGAGCGCCAGGAACTCGTCCTTCCGCCGGTCCGCTTCGCGCAGCCGATCGGCGAGCTCGCGCTGCTTGTCGACCGCCGCCTGCAGCTCGGCGGTGCGCTCGGCGACGCGCTCCTCCAGCTCGCGGTTCAGCCGCTCGAACTCGCGGGTCTTGCGGTAGAGCTCGGCGAAGACGCTCACCTTCGCCCGCAGCAGCTCCGGGATCACCGGGACCGACACGTAGTCGACGGCGCCCGACTCGTAGCCCTTGAGGCGGTCGAAGTCGCTTTGATGGACCGCCGACACGAAGATGATCGCCGTCTTCCGGAAGCGCGGGTGCTGCTGGATCATCTCCGCCAGCTCGAAGCCGTCGATCTCCGGCATGCTGACGTCCATCAGGACGATCGTGATGTCGTTCCGCAGCAGGTGCTCGAGCGCCTCGCGCCCCGAGCTCGCCTTGATGAGGTTCTCGCCGAGGTCGCTCAGCATGGCCTCGTAGCTGAGGAGCTTCCCTGGCTGATCGTCGACCAGCAGGATGTTGACCTTGTCGATTGGGCTCGCGGGGTCGAGCATCAGGCTCTCATCGATGCAGCCACATGCGGAGCGCCGACAGCAACTGCTCGGTGTTCACCGGCTTCGCCAGGTAGTCGGAGGCTCCGGCCTCGAGGCACTTCTCGCGATCGCCTTTCATCGCCTTGGCGGTGAGCGCGATGATCGGCAGGCGCCGGAACTCGGGCTTCTGCCGGATCGCGGTCATCGTCTGATAGCCGTCCATCTCGGGCATCATGATGTCCATGAGGACGATCGAGACCTCCTCGGAGCCCTCGAGGGTGGCGATCGCCTCGTAGCC
>CAZWAX010000575.1:0-3284 GCA_964631985.1 uncultured Polyangiaceae bacterium
CTCGTCGTGACCGCCGAGCTGCGCGCCACTGCCGCGCGTCCGACCGATGGCGTCCAGCTCGTCGATGAAGATGATCGAAGGGGCGGCGTCCCGAGCCTGCGTGAACAGGTCGCGCACGCGCGACGCACCGACGCCGACGATCATTTCGACGAACTCGGAGGCGCTGAGACTGAAGAAGGGAACGCCCGCCTGTCCGGCAATCGCCCGCGCCAGCAGCGTCTTGCCGGTTCCGGGCGCACCCACCAGCAACACCCCTTTTGGCACGGTGCCGCCGAGCCGCTGGTACTTCGTCGGGTTCTTCAGAAAGTCGACGATCTCGATGAGCTCGTTCTCGGCCTCGTCGATGCCGGCGACGTCGTCGAACGTGACCTTCGGCTGCTCCTCACTGTAGCGCTTGGCGCGGCTGCGGCCGAGGCTGAACAACCCGCCACCCGCCGCCGCGGCGCGGCGACTCATCCAGACGAACGCCGCGATCAGCAACAGGGTCGGACCGAAGCCGACCAGCAGCGTGAACCAGGAGGGACTATCTTCGTTGACGGCCTCGATCACCACGCCTTTCTCTTCGAGCAGCTTCTCGAGACCCGGATCGGCGAAGGCCGGCCGCTGCGTCTCGAACCGCATCGAAACGGAGGGCTTGGGTTGATCGGACGGCGGCGGCACCGACGCTTCGGCACTCGGCGCCTGGGGCTCCTGGCGTGGATAGGTGACTTCCGTCTTGAACGTACCGCGGATCGCATCGCCCGCACTGGTGACGTTCTCGACGTTGCCTGCCTCGACCTGCTTCTTGAAGAACGTATAGGAGACGACCATCGAAGGTGGCTCCGGGAAGAACACTCGCCGCGCGACGTAGTTGACCGTCACGACGACCAGGAAGATCAGCCACCAGGGTTGCGGCCGCAGGCGCCGCCGATCGGAAGCGCCAATGGGACCTCCGGCCGCTTTGTCAGTCGGTGGGTTCGCCATCGTCCCCTGCTCGCTTCGCGACCGTCGCGCGCCCCATACGGTTCCGTACCGATAGAGCAACGTACGATCTGGAAGCTCGCACCCGGGAACGCTACGCAAACCGAAGCCGAAACGCCACCCGTTGGCCGGTCGACTGTCCCTCCAACTTCTCGCTTGGCTGCGAGAGCTGGATTCGTCGCGTCATTTGAACGGCTGGTCGTAGCCTCGCCCGAACGCCGCCACGGCCTCTCGCCGAGTCCGCTCGATGATCGCTGGCAGATCGGCCTGCGTGATGCGGCGAGTCCCTCGGTGCGGGAAGGGAAACCCGTTGGCGGCAACCCTGTCCTCGACCTCGATCTCCAAGGTCGCGTCGTTTTCGAACCGCACGCCTTCGAAGCTGGAGGGACTTCGCAGCCGAAGCGGCGGGCCGGCGTTGTCGCAACCGATGGACGGGCCGGGCTCCGGGGCAAACGCCATCGGGACCAGCCACGGTTTGAGCGACGGCCCGACGTCGAAGTTTCGCCGCCGCAAGAGGTGCCAATCGGGAAGGGGCTTGCTCGAGTCCCACCATCGGCCGTCGACGGCGTAGATCGCGGCCGTTGCCGACTCCTTCGTGGTCGCCTGCATGCGTCGAAACGCCACCTGGATCCAGGCGTTCATCGCGCGGTCGTATTCGGCGTCGTTGCTGGTGTCGTGGACCAAGATGATTCCGCCGGCCAGCTTGATGCCGAGCAGGCTCGAGTAGAGATCTTCGGGCGAAAACGCCGACATCTTCTCCGGCCAGTACGGTACCGGGGCGTAGCCGTACCAGCTCGCGAGCTCGTGCCACGTCGACATTTGGAACCCGAGCCATTGCGCCAACGCTACCGCCAGCGGGTGGCGGCCGACGTCCGCAATGCGCTCGGCATCGATGGGTCGAAGCAGAATGCGGCGCTTGCCGCCTTGGTCGGCCAGCTCGATGACACCGCCCGTCTCCATCCGACGTTCGATCTTCGCGGCCAGGTATACGGTCATGTCGGCGTACTCGCGCAGGTGCGCCAGATCGATGAAGCCGCTGCGGCACGTGTAGACGAGGCCGTTGTTCTCGCGTTCGAGCCCGCCCGGCTCCTCGCTGGCAACCGACTCGAGAAGCCCGACGTTGTACCTATGCGGGCCGACCTCCCCGGGTCCGCGCATGTTGTGGAGCACGTACCCGGGGATCGGAACGACGCCGTAGACGATCTTGAAGTCGTCGCCGAAGGCGCAGCACGGTCGCAAGTTGGTGGGCTCAGGGGGCTCGGGAATCGAGGCCGGGTCGAAGGCGTGCTTGGGGCCGCCGTAGGAGTCGCCCAGTGCTGCGGCAACATCGGCGTCGGGCGCGCGTCTCTCGACCGGTGCGCGCCACAGCGGAATCGTCGTGCAGCCGGCGCACCCGAGCAGCGCCGACACGAGGAGGACTGACATGGGCCGTGCGTGTCGCCGTCGGACACGTCGTGCCGCGCTACGTTGCATGACGTCGGACCTCAACGCGCGCCTGCGTCTTCGTCGTAACCCTGGAGGCCATCCCACCCGTACGCCCATCGCCATGGGAACGGCTGCCACGGAATGCCTCCGACGCGAACCCCGAGGTACATCGTCTCACCAAGACAAGCCGACCTTTCGTTCGCGACGCATTCGCGCAAGCCTCGGTCTGCTTCGCGCCTCTGCTCGGCATTGCCGCCGCACCAGTAGGCGATGTCATGCTCGACACAGCACGCCACCCAGGTCCCGTCGGGCACCATCGAGCAGCCGTCGCTCGTGAAGGAGTGCGGCGGCAGCCGGCCGGCTCCGCGCAGCTGGACGCACTCCGCCTCGGCGCGGCGCGCCAGCTCGGCCGCCGCGACCGGGTCGTCGCGATAGGGCTGCAGGTGAAAGTGCGTTGGCATGCATCCGGCCCCGACCGCGCAGGCCAGAGCCGCGGCGATCAAGGCTACCGGGATTGCGATCGGGCTCGTCACGCTACGTGCGGACGGGACGGAAGCGGCGGTATACGGGCGCACCCGTCCCCTCGTCTCCCTGATCGACGTCGCCGAGCACGACGCCCTCGCGATAGGGCCTGCTGCGTGGAAGCAGGTCGTCGTCGCTGGCCCGCAACGCCGCGGCCGCCTCGCTGACGAGGTCGCGCAGCTTGCCGAACAGGCTCTGCGCCGGACGGATGCTCCAATCGATCCAGCGGTACGGATGCGTCGGGTGGCCGGCGTGGTCGCGGGCGCCGCATGCGCTGCAGAGCCGCGCGTTGCACGCATCGCACCAGACCGTTGCGAGATGCGTCCCGTCGTTCACGCAGCGCATCGCGTGGAGCGGCAGGCGCGCGTGGACGGCGT
>CAZWAX010000576.1:0-3268 GCA_964631985.1 uncultured Polyangiaceae bacterium
CGGCGACCTCGCGGCCGCGCGCGCGACCGCCGGCCATCTCGCCCACTACGCCGCCGACGCCACCATGCCGCTCCACGCCACTGAAAACTACGACGGCGAGCGCACCGGCCAGCGCGGCATTCACCGGCGCGTCGAGGCGACCCTCGTCGACGCCGACCTCGGCGAGTACACGCGCCGGGCCTGGAAGGTCGGCCCCCGCCGGCCGATCGCGCCGGAAGGCGCCGAGGGCGCGCTCTTCGCCGCGCTCGAGCAGGCGTACGGCCGGATCGCCGTCGTGCTCGACGCCGACCGCGACGCCCGGCACGGCACCAAGGTCGGCTCGCGCCTCTACTATCGCCGTCTCCACGCCGACCTGGTCGACGTCATGGCCGAGCAGATCGGCGCGGCCGCCGTCCTCACCGCTGCCCTCTGGGAGGGCGCATGCGCCGGGGCACCCGAGCGGTGAGCCGCCGCCCAGCGAGCGCGGACCGCCCAAGCGCACGGGGCCGAGATCGGATTGCCCCTCCCGGCCGAGCAGGCTAGTCTCCCGCGCTCCGCGCGATTCGCTCCCGATTCGTCGCCCATTCCAATTCGACGTTGCAGAAAGGAATCTTCACACATGGCTAGTCTCGTCCCTGCCCACGGTGGGCTCGCTGAGCCGCTCGATCTGACCGTTCCCGCTTCGGAAGAGGCCGCTTTCAAGGCCGAGCTCGCGAAGCTCCCGAAGGTGCCGGTCTCGGACGCGGATCTCTCGACGGTCTACCGCTTCGGCGACGGCGCGCTTTCGCCGCTGACCGGTCCGATGGACGGCGCCACCTACGCGCAGGTCCTGGACCAGGCCTTCATCGAGCACCAGGGCAAGCGCTATGCCTGGACGATTCCGCTCGCGTTCCCGGTGACCGCCGAGCTCGCGAAGACGCTGAAGAAGGGTCAGGCCGTGGCGCTCGCGAACGCCGCCGGCACGCCCGTCGCGCGGCTGGAGATCAGCGACGTCTTCGCGTGGGACAAGATGCAGTACCTGAAGAGCGTCTACGGCACCGAGCGCACCGATCATCCGGGCGCCGACATGGTGCTGAAGGGCGACGCCGACGCCACCCACCTGATCGGCGGCACCATCCGCGTGCTGCCGCAGCCGAAGGACGCGGCGTTCGGGAAGTACGTGCTCTCGCCCCGAGAGGTTCGCGCGCTGATCGAGAAGAAGGGCTGGAAGCGCGTGGTCGCCTTCCAGACCCGCAACCCGTTGCACCGCGCCCACGAGTACGCGCTGGTCTACGGTTTGGAGACGCTCATCCGTGACGGCCACGACGCCGGCGCGGTCCTCAATCCCTTGATCGGCGAGACCAAGGGCGACGACGTGAATGCCACGGTCCGCATGAAGACCTACGAGGCGCTGATCGCCGACCGGGCGCTCGGCGAGGGCGACAGCGACCAGGCGCTCTGGGGCCCGCGCAAGGAGTCGGTGCCCGACCGCGTGATCCTGCTCGGCCTCGACATCAAGATGTTCTACGGCGGTCCGAAGGAGGCCGTCATGCACGGCATCTATCGCCAGAACTTCGGCTTCACCGACATCGTCATCGGCCGCAAGCACGCCGACGCGCCCTACTACGACGGCACCGCGATCTGGGGCGACTTCGACGCCCAGGAGATCTTCGACAAGCTCGGCGGCGACTTGAAGATCAAGCCGCTGAAGGTGGGCTTCGCGGCCTACTACGAGTCGGCCGGCCGCGTCGACTTGATGGACCTGCACCCGAACGAGAAGCCGGTCTTCATCTCCGGCAAGGACGTCCGGAAGACGTTGGTCGAGGGCAAGGAAGTCGACCCGCGCATCATGCGCCCGTCGACGTCGCGCATCCTCGCGGAAGCGATGAAGGGGCTGAGCTGAGCGCTACGGGTGGTTGCCCGTGAGCGATGCCCCTTGCGAAGCGATCTCGGACCCGGCAACTAGCGTCGCCATGTCGACGCCCGTCCTCGTCTCACGCCTCGTGCTCACCGCCGTCCTCGTCCTCGCGGGTGCGCGCGTCGGTCGCGCCGCCGAACCGCCCGTCTTCCTCGATTGGGATTTCGGTCTGCAGGCCGGCTATCTCTTCGGCGTCACCAACAACTCGCAGGCGGTGACCTTCATGCCGCGCGCCGGCCGCATGGTGTGGGTCGGCGAGGGCGAGCAGCCGGGTGCGGTGAGCTTCGGGATCGAGGGGATCTTCACGCACTTCTACGAGAGCAACAGCGCGATGGAGCTCGGTGGCGGGCCCTACCTCCGCTATCGCTGGGTGCGGCCGTGGGTGCAGCCCTACGCCGAGGTCGGGGTCGGCATGCTCTACAGCGATCTCAAGAACTTCTCGTTGAGCTCGCGGGTGCTCTTCTCGGTGAACGGCGCGGTCGGGGTCGAGATCCCGGTCGCCGAGCGGGTCGGAGTCACGATGGGGTACCGCTTCCGCCACATCTCGAACGCCGGGCAGGACGAGGTGAACCCCGGCCTCAACACCAACATCTTCTGCGCCGGGGTGTCGTTCACCTACTGACGGACGAACGCGGCGACGTCGGCCGCGAATGCCGTGCCGGAAGATGACCGGCGTCCCGGACGGGTCGCTGTGCTCGACGTCGGGCAGGGTGAGACCGCTCGCCAATCGGCCGGAGCGGACGATCACGTGGGCTCCGGTGGGTGGATGCTCGCGAGGGCGTGCGCGAAGGCGCCGAGGGTCGCGGACCCGAAGAGCACGAACCGCACCTCGTCGTGCGCATCCGGATGCGCCTCGAGGTGGGCGATCGTGGCGCCGAGCGCGACCGGCGCCGCGAGCTCGACCGGATAGCCGTAGACGCCGGTCGAAATCGCCGGGAACGCGATCGTGCGGATGCCCTCACGGACCGCCAGCGCGAGACTATTGGTGTGACAGGCCGCGAGCAGCGCCGGGATCTCGGGTTTTCCGCTATAGACCGGACCGACGGTGTGGATCACGTGCCGCGTCAGCAGCCGACCGGCGGTCGTGATGACGGCCGCGCCGGTCGGGAGGCCATCGGGATACTGCGTAGCGCGCAGGTGCTTGCATGCCGCCAGGATCTCCGGTCCGCCGCGACGATGAATGGCGCCGTCGACGCCGCCCCCGCCGAGCAGACTGTGGTTCGCGGCGTTCACGATCGCGTCGGTCGCGACGAGCGTGAGGTCCCCCTCCGTGAGCGTCAGGCGGCACCCGGCGATCGTGGTGGCGAGCGCGTCACCACTCGTGCATCCCCCGGAACTTCCGCCACTTGACCCCCCGGAGGCCCACTCCTAGCACGCCGCGGCCAGTGGCAA
>CAZWAX010000577.1:0-3255 GCA_964631985.1 uncultured Polyangiaceae bacterium
TCAGCTGCAAGGCGCGACCGAGCGAGCGCGGAGGCGTAGCGGAGCTACGCCGCACAAGTGAGCGAGGAAGCAACGCAGCAGATGAGCGCGTATCGCCGCCCCTTCGCGACCGTCAGTGGACGGCGCGGTCGAGTGCCAGCCCGGCCTGATTACAAAACAGCTGCACCACGGTCACATCCGCCGCGCCCACCGCCACCCGCCCCTCACCCCGTCCCGCCACCAACACGCCGACCGCTTTGCCGCGCACCACCAGCGGATACACGACCAACGACGCGGCCCGAATCGTGGGCGCCCGTATGCCGCGCGGCAGGAGCGCCGTCGTCCCATGCTCGGGAACGAGCCGCGGCTCGCGCGCCAGTACCGCATCGGCCAACACGCCGGACTCGGGAAGCACCGGGACGTCGAGGGCGCTCAGAAACTCCGTCACGCCCTCCCCGTAGCCGAGGCGGCCGAGGAGATGATCCTTCCGCACGTTCATGAGCGCGAGGAACGCGGCGTCGAACCCGCCGGTCCGGGCGACGCCCTCGAGCACCATCGCGAGCGTGTCGTTGATGTTCTCCTGGGCGAGGATCGCCCGCGTGATCTCGGCCAGGATCTCGAACGCCGCGCTCGGCGTCGGCGACACGCTCCCCGGCGGCTCGTGCATCATCGCAGATGGCGGCAGGGTCGCGTCGACGTCGGCGCTGCCCGTCGGCGGCACTGCGCGTAGCGGCGCCACCAAGCGCGGCGGCTTGGGACCGAGACCGCGCAGCATCGGCAGGTGCTCGCGGGCCTCCTCGGCGCCACGCTCGACGGCCGCCCGCACGTCCTCGAGCTTCCGCCCGAACATCGTCTCGGCCGAGCGGAGAATCGTCTCGGCCCCGGCGCGCACCTCGGGATCGGGATCGATCGCATGCGCCGCATAGTCGTTCGCCATGTCCACGAGCGCGAAGAGCCGCTGACCGGGAGTGGTGACCGCTCGATCGCCGCGGGCGTGCGGCTGCCGGAAATAGTCGGCGTAGCTCGCCGGAAAGTTCCAGCGTCCGAGCATCGCGGTTGCGAGCTCGCCCGAGCCGAGACCGAATTCCTCGCCGAGCGCGTGCTCGATCGTGGCCTGGGTGCGGGCGCTCTCGAGCGCGCGCTCGTAGCGCTCGGGATAGTAGGCGGCGAGACAGAGCTGCCCCCAGTTCGCGAAGAGGCCGAGGAGATACGCCTCCTCGGGATTCGCGTAGCCGACGACGGACGAGAGCGCGCGCGAGACCGACCCGCAGAGCAGACACTGGTGCAGCAGGTTCCGGATTGCACCGCGACCGCCGGCGGCCTTCGCCATCTCGTCGATCAGCAGCAGGCCCGTCGCGAGATCGCGAATCGCCTCGAAGCCGAGCAGGAAGACCGCGCGCGTAATGGTGGACACGGGCTCGCCGCGGGGCCGATAGAAGCTCGAGTTCACCACCCGCAGGACCTTCGACGAGAGCCCCGGGTCGGCGAGGATCACCTGCGCGACCTCGAGCGCATTGCAGTTCTCGCGGCGGACCGCATCGTGGAGCCGCTGGATGATGCGGGCGGCGGCGGGAAAGTCGCCCTTGGCCGTGATCGCGGCGACCATCTGGTCGACGTGTCGCCCGTGCTCGACGCGCTGCTCCTGCTCGGGATTTTCGGCGGGGTCGACCACGGACACCTCTGGAGAGAGTGTCGGCAGCCGCAGTCCCGAGCTTGAGGGGCGGTTCTACGAGGCCGGGCGGCCGCCGCCCGACGCCCGGACCTGCGGGGGCGCTTCCTCGGGTAGGTAGATCGGCGTGTGATTCTGGGGGTAGCGACCCTCCACCCCTTCGTAGAAGGCGCGGATCACGTCCATGTCGGCGCGCACGTCGCCGCTCGGGACGACGGCCGGACCGATACCTCCGACCTTGCGGGTGTAGTCGAGGAACGTGCAAAGGATCGGCACGTTCGCCCCCCGGGCGATGTGGTAGAAGCCCGACTTCCAGTGCGCCGCCCTGTGACGCGTCGCCGAGGGCGGAATCACGAGGAAGAGCCGGTCGACGTCGCTGAAGCGCTCGACCACTTGCGCCACCATGTTGGTGCGGGCGCTGCGGTCGACCGAAATGCCGCCGAGCCAGCGCATGAACCCGCCGAAGGGCGGGCGGAAGAGCTGGCGCTTGCCGAGCCACGAGGGCCGGACGCCGAGTCGATAGGCGACGGCCAACATGAACGGCAGATCCCAGTTGGTGGTGTGCGGATACGCGATCGCCACCGCCTTGATGCCGGGCGGCAACGAGCCTTCGACCTTCCAGCCGAACAGCCAGAGCCACCCGCGCGCGAGGCCACGGGCGAACTTTCCGGCGAGCGGCGTCGTCTTGACGCGTGGGCGTGGGGGCGACGGCGGTGGGGGCGTCGTCATCGAGTCACTCCTCTCCGAGGGCGCGCAGGAACGCTGCACCGTAGCGTGCGAGCTTGGCCGGACCGACGCCGGGAACCCCGAGCAGCCCCGCGTCGTCGGTCGGACGGGTGGCCGCCATGCGGGCGAGCACCGCGTCGCTGAAGACGATGTACGCGGGAACACCCTCGGCGTCGGCGAGCGAGCGGCGCAGTACCCGCAACCGCTCGAACAGCGCCGCGTCCGCACCGGCGAGCGGCGCTGCCGGGCCGATCTTGGCAGGGCCCA
This sequence comes from uncultured Polyangiaceae bacterium, assembly GCA_964631985.1. Taxonomy (GTDB): domain Bacteria; phylum Desulfobacterota; class Binatia; order UTPRO1; family UTPRO1; genus UTPRO1. The sequence goes on from CAZWAX010000577.1 coordinate 2,642, forward strand.
CGCGCGCCATGCTCTTGGGGATGGCACGCGCCGCGGCCAGGAGATCGCCGAGCGACTCGTTCCGGCATTGATCGCAGGCGTCGCCGCACGCCGGGATCGTCTCGTCGAAGGTCGCGACCAGCCGCTCGTGACGACAGCCGGGCGCATCCGCGAGCTCGAACATGGCCTTGGTCTTGGCGCGCGCGCCGTTCCGAACGGTGGCGTCCTCGATCGAGCTCTGCATGCGCTCGTGCGCGATCACGTCGGCCCACGAGTACAGGAGCAGACAATCGCTCGCGCAACCATCGCGACCGGCGCGGCCGATCTCTTGGGTGTAGCCTTCGATCGAGCGCGGCATCTCGCGATGGATCACGTAGCGCACGTTCGACTTGTCGATGCCCATCCCGAAGGCGATCGTCGCCACCACCACCTCGACCTCGTCGCGCGCGAAGGCGTCCTGATGCCGGCCGCGGACCGCGTCTTCCAGGCCCGCGTGATACGGCACCGCGCGCACGCCGGCATCGCGCAGGAACGTCGCCAGCGACTCCACGTTGCGGCGGCTGAGCGTGTAGACGATGCCGGTCTCGCCACGCCGCCGGCGCACGAAGGCGAGCAGGTCCTTCCGCGAGCCGCGG
>CAZWAX010000578.1:0-3249 GCA_964631985.1 uncultured Polyangiaceae bacterium
TTTCGAAGTCGCGTTCACCGAGCATGAGGCCGTTGTCGCTGACGAACACCACGAGAGTGCCGGCGGCGAGGCCGCGGCGGTCGAGTGCGTCGAGCACGCGTCCGAGCGCGCGGTCGGCGACGCTCACCGCCTCGCAATACGCGGTGAGCTCCTTCGGGACGGCGTCGACCGGCAGTGCGGGTGGCCAGAGCTCGCGCTGGGTCTTGCCAGCGTACAGGCGAACCACCTCGGGTGGGTTCGGCTGGTAGGGCTCGTGCGGCGCGGTTAGCGCCAACCAGAGTAAGAACGGCTGCGCGGTCGCTGCGTCACTTTCGAGGAACGCGACGGCGTCGTCGGCGAAGAGGTCATTGGTGTAGCCGCCTGCGGACGGGCGATCGCCATCCATACCGCGGAGCAGTTTCGGGGCGTCGAGATATGGTCCAATTCCGTCCTTCATCCACGTGCGCACCTCGACGAACCCCGCCTGGGTCGGCAGGAAATCGATGTGCCACTTCCCGATGAAGACCGTGTGATAGCCCGCGGCGCTAAGGGCCCGAGGAAGCATCGGGAGCGTTGCACTCACCCTGGCGGTAGCGCCGCGCAACCGATTGCTCGAAAGCCCGTGCTTGTGGGGCGGAAGACCCGTGAGCAACGTCGCACGCGATGGCGTGCACTGGGGGACGTACGCCGTCGCCTGCCGGAAGTAGATACCTTCGCGCGCGAGGCGATCGATCGCCGGTGTCTTGATGGCGCGGTTCCCAGCGCTGCCGATCATGTCCCAGCGTTGATCATCCGTGATTACCAGGACAATGTTCGGGCGCGCCGGCGCCGCATCCGCGGCAAAAGCCGCCGCCCCGGCGCCGAGGGCGAGCACGAGCTGCAGGAGCCAGCGAGTTCGAGGCATCTGCGAGCAGCGTTATCCCACGATCGCGTCGGGCCACAAGGCTGTGTACAGCGCCTCGGTTGCCGACCGGTCGTTGAACCGGGAACTCCTGTGACAAGCAGAATTTCAGCGCCCGTGGCTCGGCACCCGCTGCGTCGCCTGGGTGGATCTCGTGCGGCCCCGGTAGTACATCGGCGGCCCATGAGCGCTCTCCCGCTGTCGGGCATCCGCGTCGCCAACTTCGGCTGGGTCTGGGCCGGCCCCGTGGTCGGGCAGACCCTCGGCTTTCTCGGCGCCGAGGTCTACAAGATCGAGTCGCGGGCCCGCATCGATCTGACCCGCATGCTGCCGCCCTTCGGCGAAGGCGTCCGCGATCCCGACCGCAGCCTCTCGAACCACGCCTGCTGGGCCGGCAACGGCAGCGTGTCCCTGAACCTGAAGCATCCCCAGGGCCGCCAGCTCGCCCGCGACCTGATCGCCACGTGCGACGTCGTCATCGAGAACTTCGGTCCCGGCGTCATGGAAGGCCTGCAGCTCGGCTGGGACGACCTCCGCGCCGTGAAGCCCGACCTCGTGATGTTCTCGATGCCGGCGGCCGGGCTGACCGGCCCGCTGAAGGAGATCCGCACCTACGGCCTCAGCCTCACCAGCACGACCGGGCTCGACAGTCTCACCGGCTACATCGACGGCCCGCCGATCCCGGTCGAGAACGCGTTCTCCGATCCCTACAACGGCATCATGGGGGCCTTCGCGATCCTGACCGCGCTCGCGCACCGCGATCGCAGCGGCGAGGGTCAGCACATCGACTACTCGCAGCAGGAAGCCGTGATGCAGATGGTGGGGCCGGCGTTCATGGACTACGCGCTGAACGGCCGCGCGGCGGGACCGATCGGCAACCGGCACCCGCGCAACGCCGCGGCACCGCACGGCGTGTTCCCGTGCGCCGGCGAGGATCGCTGGATCGCGATCGCGATCACGTCCGACGCCGCCTGGCAGGCGCTCATCGCCGCGATGGGCAGCCCCGCATGGGCGACCTCGTCCGCGCTCGCGACGCTTGCCGGCCGCCTCGTCGCGCTCGACACGCTGCACGAGCAGCTCGCCGCCTGGACCGCCGGCATCGACGACTACGAGCTGGCGCGGCGCCTGCAAGCCGCGGGCGTCGCCGCGACCCCGGTGCTGAACGTCGCCGATCTGCTGCGCGATCCGCACTACCGCGCCCGCGGCACGTTCATCGAGGTGCGGCACCCGCTGGGGTTCAAGGAGACGATCTACGGCGCCTACGTGAAGACCAGCCGGAGCGAGATCCAGGTTCGGACTGGGCCGCAGATCGGGCAGGACAACGAGAAAGTCTTCAAAGGGCTGCTCGGGATGGACGACGCGCGGTATCGAGCGTTGGTGGAATCCCAAACCATCTACTGATCGCCGCAGGCCGGGCGGCGCGCCGTTTGCACGGTAGCGCGCCATGTCGGAAGGCGCTCCTTGAAGCACGGCCACGTCCACGGCGGCCGCGCCCAGCCTGACCGACGACGGCGCCGTGGTCAGTCGCCGAACGTCGCGATCACCGGCCCGTGGTCGCTCGTCCCGAAGTCGCGCTGCACCACGCACGACGCCGCCCGCTCCGCGAGCGGCGTCGACACGAGCACGTAGTCGAGTCGCCAGCCGATGTTCCGCGCCTTCATGTTCCGCCACGGTGCCCACCACGTGAAGAGATCGTCGTTGTCGGGGTCGAGGGCGCGGCCGACGTCGACGACGCCGCGGCCGAGCATGTTCTCGAGGAGCGCGCGCTCCTCGGGCTTCTGACCGATGATGCCGGGCTTCCGCTCCTTGGGATGGACGTCGCGGTCGGTGCGGGCGACGTTCAGGTCGCCGCAGAGCACGAGACGCCGTCCGGTCGCGTGCACGCTGGTCACGTAGTGCTCCATGGCGGTCAGGAACGCGATCTTGGCGGGATAGTCCTTGCCGCCGTTCGGCACGTACACCGAGGCGAGCACCAGATCGCCGACCACGGCCTGCACGATCCTGGTCTCGTGGTCGAACTCGGGATGGCTGAACGCGGGCTCCTCCGGGAAGCGGTCTTTCCGAAGATGCAGCCCGACGCCCGAGTACCCACCCGCGCCGTGCCAGTAGCACCAGTAGCCGCCGAGCTTGCAGAGCGCGGCCGGCACCTGCTCATTCAAGGCGCGCGCGCCGCGACTGCCGCCGAATACCATGATGTTGCAGCCGCTGTGCGCGGCCATCCTGCTGCGCGGTTCGGCGATGGCAGCAATGGCGGCCCTCACCGGATTGCCGGTCGTGACCGCCCGCACCGAGGGCGCAAAGCTGTCAGGGAAAGCCTGAAGCACGCGCCGGGCGAAGCGGCCCAGGACGGGCTCGTGCAGCCCCGCCAC
>CAZWAX010000579.1:0-3244 GCA_964631985.1 uncultured Polyangiaceae bacterium
ACTCATCGACATCGGAGTGGAGTTCACCCGCAAGGGTACGGGCCTCGATCTCGGAAGGGAAGGCGACGGCGCTCGGCATCGGCTACTTCATCAACACCCGCGACGTGTATCGCGACCAGCACGGCGAAGAGGTCGGGTCGATGCTGTTCCGGGTGCTGAAGTTCAAGCCGGCACAGCAGCCGGCGGCAGTGGCCACCGGCAGTGGCGGTGCCCCGCCGAAGCCGACGCGTCTCCGCGCCCCGCGCGGCCACGACAACGCCTGGTGGTGGGACGGCATCGCCCGCGGCGAGCTGCCGATCCAGCGCTGCAAGGCCTGCGGCGTGCTCCGCCATCCCCCGCGCCCCATGTGCGGCGCCTGCCAATCGATCGAGTGGGACAGCATCCCGGCCAAGGGCGGCGGCACCGTCTACAGCTACACCGTCCTCCACCACCCGAAGTTCCCCGGCTACGACTACCCGCTGATCTGCGCGGTGATCGAGCTCGACGAAGGTACCCGCATCGTCTCGAACGTCGTCGGCTGCGATCCCGCCGAGGTGCGGATCGGCATGCGGGTGAAGCTCAGCCTCGACGCGATCGACGAGGCCATGACCCTGCCGATGTTCCGGCCGGCAGCGAGCTGACGGCGATGGACTTCAATTTCAGCGAGGACCAGACGGCGGTCCGCGACCTCGCCCGCGGCATTCTCGACAACGAGGTCACGGTCGAACGCCTGAAGCGCCTCGAGCAGGCGCGAACGTGGCACGACCAGGCCCTGTGGGCGACGCTCGCGGAGGCGGGCCTGCTCGGCCTCGTCGTGCCGGCGGCGCACGGCGGCATGGGACTCGGACTGCCGGAAGCGTGCGTCTTCCTGCAGGAGCTCGGACGCGTTGCCGCACCGGGACCGTTCCTTTCCACGGTGCTCGCCGCGTTGGCGCTCGCGCGCAACGGCAACGCCGCGCAGCAGCGCGATTGGCTGCCGCCCGTCGGGAGCGGCGATGCGGTGTTGGCGATCGCGCTCGTCGATGCGGCCTCGTCCGATCCGCTGCGGCCGGCGACGCGCGCGGAACGGAACGGGCGCGGCTGGGTCCTCACCGGCGAGAAGCGTTGGGTCGGCGCGGCGGACGTCGCCCGTCGCGTGCTCGTTCCGGCGCGCGCGGGCGAGACGACGCGCGTCTACCTGGTCGACCCGACGGCGGCCGGCGTCACGCTCGCGCCCCACCGGCTCTCGACGGGCGAGCCCGTCTTCACGGTCACGCTCACGGGGGCACCCGTCGACGACGCCGACGTGCTGGACGCCCCCGACGCCGCTCGCGCACTCCACGAGAGCGTGCTCGTCGCCCACTGCGCGATGCAGCTCGGCGTGTCCGAGCGCGCCCTCGACATGACGGCGCGCTACGTCCGTGAGCGCCTGCAGTTCGGGGTGCCGATCGGCTCGTTCCAGGCGGTGCAGCACCGGGCCGCCGACTGTTACATCGACGTCGAGGCGATGCGCTGGACCACCTGGCGCGCCGTCGAGCGCGTCGCCGAAGGCGCCCCCGCCAGCCGCGAATGCGCCGTCGCCAAGTTCTGGGCCGCCGAGGGCGGGGCCCGCATCGCGGCCGCGGCCCAGCATCTCCACGGCGGCATCGGCGTCGACCTCGACTATCCCATCCATCGCTTCTTTCTCCATTCGAAGGCACACGAGCTGGCACTCGGCGGAGCCACGCCGACGCTCGCGCGCCTCGGACGCGACCTGGCCGCGACCGGCCCAGCGGAGCTCGCATGAGTCCATCCACGATCCCCACCTTGGCCTTCGACGACGTCGGCGTCGGCACCCCGCTTCCCGAGCTGCCGATCCCAATCACGACCACCCTGATCGTGGCCGGCGCCCTCGCCTCGCGCGACTTCACCGCGCTCCACCACGACAAGGGCGCGGCGCAAGCGGGCGGCATGCAGGACGTCTTCATGAACATCCTCACCACCAACGGACTCGTCGGGCGCTACGTGACCGACTGGGCCGGGCCAAACGCGGTCGTGAAGCGCGTCGCGATCAAGCTCGGCGCCCCGAACCTGCCGGGCGACACGATGAAGCTCACGGGCTCGGTCAAGAAGAAGGACGAGACCGCGAAGACGGTCGAGGTCGAGGTCGCCGGGCGCAACTCCTGGGGCGATCACGTGACCGGGACGGTCGTCGTCGCCCTGCCCCGGACCAAAGGCTAGAGACCATGCCGACCACCCTCAAGAACGAAGCCGCGATCGTCGGCATCGGACAGACCGAGTTCTCGAAGAACTCCGGTCGCTCCGAGCTGCAGCTGACCGCCGAAGCCATCAAAGCCGCCCTCGACGACGCCGGCCTGAAGCCGTCCGACGTCGACGGCATGACCACCTTCACGCTCGATACCACCGACGAAATCGAGGCCGCGCGCGCCGTCGGCATCGGCGACCTCACGTTCTTCAACCGCATCCCGCACGGCGGCGGCGCCGCGATCGGCGTCGTGCAGCAGGCCGCAATGGCGGTCGCGACGGGCGTCGCCGACGTGGTCGTGTGCTACCGGGGTCTGAACGGCCGCTCGGGTCAGCGCTACAGCGCCGGCGTCGCCGAGGGCGTCGCCACGTCCGACCTGATCCACTGGAGCTGGTACATGCCCTACGGGCTCATGACGCCGGCGAGCTGGGTGGCGATGTTCACCCAGCGCTACATGCACGACTACGGCGCCACCAGCACGGACCTCGCCGAGGTCGCGATCGCGACTCGCGAGCACGCCGTCACGAACCCCGCGGCCTTCTTCTACCAGCGCCCCCTCACGATGGAGGATCACCAGACGGCGCGCTGGATCGCCGAGCCGCTCCGGCTCTACGACTGCTGCCAGGAGACCGACGGCGCCTGCGCGGCCATCGTCACCAGCGTCGAGCGCGCCAAGGACATGAAGCAGAAGCCCGCGATCATCCGCGGCGCCGCCCAAGCCGCGGGTGCCGACCAGGAGTCGATGACGAGCTTCTACCGGCCGAGCATCTCTTACCTCCCCGAGATGGACCTCGTCGCGAAGCAGGTCTACGCGCAGTCCGGGCTCGGGCCGAAGGATCTCGACGCCGCCGTCATCTACGACGCCTTCACCTCGATCGTGCTCTGGCAGATCGAGTCGTTCGGCCTCTGCGGACGCGGCGAGGCGAAGGATTTCATCAAGGGAGGCACCCTCCGCCGGAACGGAACGTTGCCCACCAATACCCACGGCGGCCAGCTCAGCGAAGCCTACATCCACGGCATGAACGGCGTGAACGAGGGCGT
>CAZWAX010000580.1:0-3226 GCA_964631985.1 uncultured Polyangiaceae bacterium
CACCTACGAAGCTCTCGGGCATGTGAGGGGGTCCCAACTGCGGCTTGCGCTACGAGTAGGACACCTATCTCGGGCTCCGGCGGGACTTGCCGAAGGTCGGCGCCCACGTCACGTCGCTCAAGGGCGACGGCGTCGTGTTGCGGAACAACGTCCGGAAGCAGACGGCGATCGTGCGGCGCGCCGACGATGCGGCGGAGGTGGAGGTCACGCTCGAGGACCTCGTCGAGAAGCGTGCCGAGTGAGACCGCGAAGACCGTGAGCGACGCCCCCCGCATCTACATCACGACGCCGCTCTACTACGTGAACGCCGAGCCCCACCTCGGCTCGTCCTACACGATCCTCATCTGCGACACGATGGCGCGCTTCTACCGCCAGCGCGGCTACGACACGTTCTTCCTCACCGGCACCGACGAGCACGGCGACAAGATCGCCGAGGCCGCCGCCGCCGCGGGCAAGGAGCCGAAGGCGTACACCGACGAGATCAGCGGGATCTTCCGGAGCACCTGGGAAGCGACCGGCCTCACCTACGATCGCTTCATCCGCACGACGGACGCCGACCACGTCCGGACCGTGCAGGCGATCCTCCAGCAGGTCTACGACGCCGGCGACATCTACTTCGGGAGCTACGGCGGCCTCTACTGCACCGGCTGCGAGCGCTTCTACACCGAAAAAGAGCTGGTCGACGGCAAGTGCCCCGACCACAAGACGGTGCCCGAGTTCATCGAGGAGGAGAACTACTTCTTCAAGATGGGCAAGTATCAAGCCCGGTTGCTGGCCGCGATCGAGGCGAAGCCCGATCTCATCCGTCCCGAGCGCTACCGGAACGAGGTGCTCGCCATGCTGCGCGAGCCGCTCGAGGACCTCTGCATCTCGCGGCCGAAGAGCCGGCTCACCTGGGGCATCACGATGCCCTTCGACGACCGCTTCGTGACGTACGTGTGGTTCGACGCGCTCATCAACTACGTGACCGCCGTCAAGGAGCTCGGCCCGGAGCGCTTTCGGGCGCTGTGGCCGGTCGCGCAGCACTTCATCGCCAAGGACATCCTGAAGCCGCACGCCGTCTACTGGCCGACCATGCTGATGGCGGCGGGGCTGCCGCTCTACGATCACCTGAACGTGCACGGCTACTGGACGGTCGACGGCGCCAAGATGTCGAAGAGCCTCGGGAACGTCGTCCGCCCGCTCGACATGCAGGCGAAGTACGGCCGCGACGCCTTCCGTTACGTGTTGCTCCGCGAAAGCGTGTTCGGGCTCGACGCCGACTTCCGCGAGGACGCGCTCGTCACCCGCATCAACGCCGACCTCGCCAACAACATCGGCAACCTGGTGAGTCGGACGCTCTCGATGCAGCAGAAATACTTCGCGGGCGCGGTGCAGCCGCTCGGCGAGCGCCGGCCCGAGGACGAGGCGCTCGCGAACGCCTACGCCGACGCGGCCCGCGAGGTCGAGAGCCAGGTGCGAGAGCTCATGCTGTCGCGCGCGCTGGAAGCGATCCTCCGCGCCGCCGATCACGCCAACAAGTACATCGTCGAGACGGCGCCGTTCACGCTCGCCAAGGATCCCGCGACCAAGCCGCGGGTCGGCGCCATCCTCCACAACCTGCTGGAAGCGCTCCGCATGACGGCGCAGCTCGCCGCCCCGTTCATTCCCGAGACGGCAGCGCGCATCGTCGAGCTGCTGGATCTCCCCGCCGACGCCTTGCAGCTTCCCGGCGCGGCCTGGGGCACGGCCTTCGCGGACGGCCACACGGTGCAGAAGCCGGTACCGCTCTTCCCGCGCATCGAGGCCTGATGGCCGAGACCACCGGCGGAGACGGCGGCGTCGCGACGCGGCCGCGGATCGTCGACCTGGCGCCCCCGGCGACGGTCGTGCCGCTCATCGACTCGCATTGCCACCTCGACCAGGACGCGTTCGCCGACGACCGCGCCGCCGTGATCGCGCGCGCCCGCGCCGCCGGCGTCGGGCGTATGATCACGGTCGGCGCCGGCGGTCCGCTCGCGAGCAATCACGCCGCGGTGGCGCTCGCCGAGGCCGACGCCGACATCTTCGCCGCCGTCGCCGTCCATCCCCACGACGCGAGCGACATCACCGACGACACCTGGGATCAGCTCCGCCGCCTATGGGCGCATCCCAAGGTCGTCGCGGTCGGCGAGTCCGGGCTCGACTACTACTACGAGCATTCTCCGGCCGACGTGCAGCAACGCCACCTGCGACGCTTCGTGCGCGAGGCGGGACGCGCGGGCCTGCCCCTCGTGATCCACTGCCGGGACGCCTTCCCCGACCTGCTGCGCATCTTCGCCGAAGAGGACGCTGCGGCGATCGGCGGCGTCATTCACTGTTTCAGCGGCTCCCCAGCCGAAGCCGAAGCCTGCCTGGCCCTCGGCTTCGCGCTCTCATTCTCGGGCATCGTTACCTTCAAGACCGCCGATCGGCTGCGCGAGGTCGTGCGCCTGACGCCACTCGACCGCATCCTGATCGAGACCGACGCCCCCTTCCTCGCCCCCACACCCCACCGGGGCAAGCGCAACGAGCCGGCGCTGGTGCGGCAGATCGCCGAGGAGGTCGCGCACGTGATCGGCCGCGACCTCACCGAGATTGCGGCCGTCACGGTCGCCAACACCGAGCGCGCGTTTCGCCTGCCGGGAGCGACCCGCGGCGCTCATTGAATGACGCTACCGAACACCCCGTCGAACGCCTGGCCCATGAGCGTGCCATTCATCGACTGGGCGGTCCCCGATCGCGGAACAGTGTTCCGCCCGGGTCTTGCGAGAGCCCGGACGACGGACTACTGCGACCGGGCGTGTTCGTCGGCCACTACAGTGCATCCTTCCTCGGCAAGGCGCTGGCGCCACGCGTGCCGCTCTGGGTCTTCCTGCTGGCAGCCCAGCTGGTCGACGTCGTCTGGGTCGTCTTCATTCTGCTCGGCGTCGAGCGCTTCCACCTCGACCCGACCCTGCCCTCGAACCCGCTGGTGCTGGACTACATGCCTTACACCCACAGCCTGCTCGGGACGGTGGCGTGGGCCGTCGCGGCGGCGGCGATCGTCGCCACCCGACCGCGCTTCGGGGCGGCACGGGCCGCCGTAGCCGTTGCGCTCGTCGTCTGCTCGCAATGGGTGCTCGACGTCCTGGCGCACCGCGCCGACATGACGCTCACCGGCGGCGAGCCGCGTCTCGGCCTGGCGCTCTGGAATCGGCCGCTGCTCGCCTACACGATCGAGATCGCG
>CAZWAX010000581.1:0-3222 GCA_964631985.1 uncultured Polyangiaceae bacterium
GCTACGACACGCCCATCGGCGAGCTCGGGGTCACGCTCTCGGGCGGCCAGCGCCAACGCCTGGCGATCGCGCGCGCGCTCCTCAAGGACGCGCCCATCCTGATTCTCGACGAGGCGACGTCGGCCCTCGACACCGAGTCCGAGCGCCTCGTCCAACAGGCGATCGAGCGCTTGATGGTGAACCGCACGACCCTCGTGATCGCGCACCGGCTCTCGACGATCCGGCGCGCCGATCGCATCGTCGTGGTCTCGCGCGGGCAGATCGTGGAGGAGGGAACGCACGAGGAGCTGCTCGCGCTCGGCGCCGAGTACCGGAAGCTCCACGACCTCCAGTTCCAGGACCCGGCAGGCGCCACCACCGACCCCGATCGGCTCCTGCACTGATGCCCCGCGCCCGGCGCGCCTTCCTGCAGCGCCTGGTGCCGCTCGGCGCCTGGCTGAGCGCCCTCGTCCTGTTGCTGCTGCGCTGGACGACGCGCAAGGAGCTCGTGAACGACGGCGGCCTCTACGAGCGTTGGCGAGCCGGCGAACGCTTGATCGTCGCCTTCTGGCACGAGCACCTGGTCTTGATGCCGTGCTTCGGCTGGTGGCCGCGCGTCTGCATCATGATCAGCCAGCATCGCGACGGCGAGCTGATCGCCCGCGCGGTGCGCCCACTCGGCATCGAGGCGGTGCGCGGCTCGTCGACGCGCGGCGGCCGCGGCGCGCTGCGCCAGATCCTCAGGGCGTACGGGCAGGGCGCGAGCCTGGCGTGGACGCCCGACGGTCCGCGCGGGCCGCGGCGCGTCGCCAAGATCGGCGTCATCCAGACCGCGCGCACCACCGGGGCCACGATCGTCCCGGTCGCGGCGGCTGCGCGCTGGCACCGTCGGCTCGGGAGTTGGGACCGGATGGTGATCCCCTGGCCGGGAACGCGAATCGTGTTCTCCGTCGGCACCCCCCTGCGAGTTCCACACGACGCCGATCCGGACGCGCTGGAAGACGCCCGCGCGCGCCTCGAGCACGAGCTCGAGCGCGTGCGTCTCGATGCGGAGCAGCGGCTCGGCGTCACAGCCGCGGTCGGCGCCGACGCGCCCGCGCACTGACCGCGCGAATTGCATGCCCGGACCGTCGTTAGTATGACGGCCGCCATGTCGAACGCCGTCGCTTCGCTCCGCCCGTTCGTGCGGCTCGCCGTGATCCTCGCGCTCGCAGGGCCCATCGCGACCCCTGCCGCGAGCGCGGCCGACGCCACGTCGGGCACGAAGAAGGCCGCTCAGCCTGTCCCCGCGATGGACGCGATCAAGGAGATGGTCGAGGGCGAGGACGTGCGCGACTTCCGCTCCTTCTGCGACACGTGGATGGGGAAGCTCCGCGACCGCACCACGTTCAACGTCGCCAACGTCGCGTGGAAGAAGGGGGGCGCGGGCGTCGTCGGCGAGTACGTCAGCTACGGCACCGACCGCACCTGCATCGCCCGCGAGGAGCCCGGCAAGGACCCGATCGGCAAGATCACCTACCGCGAGATCCTCTACCGGAAGGAAGGTCCCACCGAGAAGGCCGCGATGGAAGGCTCGGAAACCATCGTCGAGCAGACCGACGTGACCGAGATCTTCCGCTTCGCGAAGGGCCGCTGGCAATACTGAGCCCGCGCACGACGGCCACGCTCGCCGAGCCGGCGGCGTGGTGGCACCGGCGCCTCCGGCTCTTCAACGCGGCGGTGGTGGGTAGCGGCGCCGTGTTGTTGCCCGTGGCGCTGATCGCCCTCGCCGTGAAGCGCGAATGGCGCGTCGGCCTCCGCGAGCGTTTCGGTGACGTCCCGGCGACCGCGCCCGGCCGTACCGCCATCTGGGTCCACGGCGCCTCGGTCGGCGAGCTGACGGCGTTGGCGCCCGTCGTACGCGCCCTCCGTCGCGAGCTCCCGCGCGAGCGTCTGGTGGTCTCGAGCATGACCGTCGGCGGGCGGACGGCCGCCGCCGCGCGCGTCCCCGACGCCGACGAGCGCGTGCTCTTTCCCCTCGACCTGCCGTCGGTGATGGCGCGGGCGCTCGATCGGGTCCGCCCGCGCCTGGTGCTCTTCAGCGAGACCGAGCTCTGGCCGAACTTCCTCACGGCCCTCGCGGCGCGCCGCATCCCCGCGATCATGGTGAGCGGCCGGATCTCGCCGGGCGCCTTCACGCGCTATCGCCGTTGGCGCTGGCTCTTCGCACCGGCGTTGGCCGGTGTGCGCTGGTTCTGCGTCCAATCGCGCGAGAGCGCGCGGCGTCTGGTCGCGCTCGGTGCGCCCGCGTCCCGCATCGTCGTGACCGGAAGCCTGAAGACCGCGGGACCGCTCGACGACGCAACCGCCGGCATGAGCCTCGCGACCCTCGGCACCGGCATCCGTCCCGTGCTGGTCGCGGCGAGCACCCACGCCGGCGAGGAGACGGTCGCGCTGGACGCCTTCGAGCGCATCCGCCGTGACGCGCCCGCCGCCGGCCTGGTGCTGGCGCCGCGGAAGCCCGATCGCGCGCCCGAGGTGGCCGCCCTGGTCGAGGCCCGCGGGCTCACGATGGTGCGCCGCTCGGCGCTCGCCGGCGACACGGCCGCGCGCTGGCCCGACGACGTCGCCGTGCTGGTGCTCGACACCCTGGGTGAGCTCGCCGAGCTCTATCGCGGCGCGCGCCTCGCCTTCGTCGGCGGGACGCTGGTTCCGATCGGGGGTCACAACGTGCTCGAGCCCGCGGCGGTCGGCACGCCGGTCGCGGTCGGCCCGCACACGGCGAACGTCCAGACCGACGTCGCGCGCCTGCTCGCGAACGGCGGCATGCTGCAAGGCCCGGACGCCGACGCGCTGGTCGCACGCATGGCGGCGCTGTTCCTCGACCCGGACGCCGCCGCGACGGCCGGCGCCCAGGCCGCGCTCACCGTCGGCGAGCAACAGGGACCGCTCGCGGTCACGCTCGCGATCGTTCGCGGGACTCTCGCGGCATCCGCGGCGGCGGGGCCGCCGGCATGAGCACCACGGCGCGCACCGTCGAGCGCCTGTGGGACGGCCGCGGCCTCGCGGCCCGGGTCGGCCGCCTGCTCCTCACACCGGCCGCGGGCCTGTATGCCGCGGGCATCGGCATGCGGAACGCGGCGTACGGCACCGGCGTCCTCCGCAGCCGCGCTGCCGGGGTGCGGACCGTGAGCATCGGCAACGTCCGCGTCGGCGGAACCGGCAAGACGCCCTTCACGCGTTGGCTCGCCCGCAGCGTGCACG
>CAZWAX010000582.1:0-3220 GCA_964631985.1 uncultured Polyangiaceae bacterium
CTCGACGATCCGTGGGGCAACGTCGTCCGGGGCCTCGCCGCCTTCGCGGCGATCGTCGCCGTCGTCGCGGTCGCGATCGCCGCCGCGTTCGCGACGCGCAGCCTGCGATGGGGCCGCGTGCCCGTGGCGCTCGGGGCGGGCGCGGCGTTCGGTGCCGCCATGGTCGCCTCGTGGTCGTACGTCCCGTGGGGTCAGGTCGGCCGCGCCTTGCCGCTCACGGCGGCGCTCGGGCTCGTCGTCTTCACCGGCCGGGTCGTCGCCCACCGCGCCGAGCGCGCGACGGCCGTCCGCTGGGTGACGCCGGCGATCTGGGCCGCCTTCGCGCTGCCATTGCTCGGCAAGGTCGTGCTCGACGTCCGCATCTCGCACTATGGCTTCGTGCTCGCGCTCCCGGCGACGCTCGCGTTGATCGCGATGCTCGTGCACGTCGTGCCGGCGGCCCTCGACGCGCGCGGCGCCAACGGTACGATGGCCCGCGCGCTGCTCGTGGCGCCGGTGGTCGCCTTCAGCCTCTTCTTCCTGCAGTGGTCGAACCGCGCGTACTTCTACAAGAACACCGTCGTCGGCCAGGGCGGCGACGCGCTCGTCACGACCGACGAGAACGTCGACCCCCGCGGACGGGGCATGGACCAGGCCGCCGAGCGCCTGCGGGCCCTGATGCTGCCCGGGGCGACGCTCATGACGATGCCGGACGGCTTGATGCTGAACTACTGGCTCCGCCGCGTGAACCCGACGCGTCACATCTACTTCGTGCCCTGGAGCCTCGCGTTCGCCAACGGCGAGGCCGCCGTGCTCGCCGACATCCAACGGCAGCCACCCGACTTCATCGTCCTCGTCGACCGCAAGGCGACGGAGTACGGATTCACCGCCTTCGGCGACGAGGGCTTCGGCGGCCTGATCCTCCCGTGGGTGCGCGCCAACTACCGGCGCGTCGAGCGCATCGGCTTCGAGCCGCTCACCGGCCGCGGCTTCGGGATCCTGCTGATGTCGTACAATCCGTCCGCTGCGGAAAAGCCGGCGAGATCTGCCACTACCCCTCGTAGCCCTGGCGCATGAGCGCGACCTTGCCGGGCTCGTCGCGCCCGACCAGCGACTCGAAGCGCTCGCGGTCGACGGCGCGGACCTGGGCGCGCTTCAGGCCGGCGCCGACCGCGCCGAACGTCGTGTCCTCGGCTTCCCAATTGGTGATGCCGTGGCGGCGCGCGACGTTGGTGAGGCCAGACTCGAAGCTGTCGAGGTCCTCGTACTCGGCGGCGTACGCGGCGGTGAAGTCGCGGACGTCGTCGCGGTAGGCTTCCTTCTTCTCGTCCTCGTCCCCGGAGCTGCTACCACTCGAGCGCGAGGGGCTGGTCAGCGCCTTCACGCTGCTTTCGGAGCTGTAGTAGAAGGAGCATCCGAGCGGCAGCAGCGCGAGCGCCACGATCACGATTCGCTTCATCCTCATCACTCCTGTTCCTGCAGCTCCCAGTCCGCGCACTTCGCCGCGATGGTGCCCACCTTCGCGCCGAGGCCGGCGAGCGGGAAGGTCAACGGCACCGGCTTGCCTTCGACGCCATGGATGTCGATGGTCACCTCGGCCGCCGGATCGGCCGCTTCCGCGCGCAACAGCCGGCGCGCGAGCTTCGTCGCTTCCGGCGCGGTGAAGACCCGCCGCTCGTCGGTCGTGGTGCGGACCGACCAGACGTCGCGGGAGGTGATCGTGCCGAGCCGGATCACCACGTCGCCCCGCATGCCGAGCTTGACGCTGCTGTCCGGATCCTCGACGACGGCAATGCCCCGCCAGCGCGCCCCGGTGTCGCCGTCGCACGCGATCGCCAGATGCACGCCGGGGCGCCGCTTGGCCGTCACCCGGAGCGCCGTGCCCTTGTCGCCGAGCGGGCTTTCGAACTCGTGCATCGCCCACCCCGCCGCCGATGCCGATCCGACGCTCGCCATGGCGAACACCAGCGCGGCCCCGATGACCGCGCGCCACTGCTCGGGAGCTCTCATGGCGCCGGTGGGTAGCATGTCGCGCCCGGAGAGAAAAACCCGGCCCGGCGACGCCCACGATTCGATGTGGTAGCTCGTTCCGGCAACACGATGGCCGAGGCCGCACGCAAACGTGGTGACATCACGGTGAGCCGGTCAGGCGACGGAACCCTGATCGTGCGCCTCGCCGGCGCCTGGACCCTCGAGACCGGCGTCCCGCCCGTGGCCGACGTCGAGCCCGCCCTCGTCGCCTCCCCGAAGCCGAAGCGGCTCGCCTTCGACCTCGCCGACCTCGGGCCCTGGGACAGCGGCTTGATGAGCTTCGTGATCCGGCTCGGCGAGCTCGCCGCCGAGCGGAAGATCCCGATCGACGAAGCGACGCTTCCCGAGGGCCTCCGTCGCCTGCTCGCGCTCGCCGCGCGCGTCCCGGGGGCGCAGCCCCGCCACAAGGCGGTGCCCGACTCGCGCCTCGCCCGGATCGGGCTCGCGGCGCTGGCGGCGTGGGACGAGGTTCTCGCCATGTTGAAGTTCATCGGCGAGATCACGCTCGCGTTCGGACGGTTGTTGCGTGGGCAGGCGCGTTTTCGCGCTCGCGACTTTTGGCTGCTGGTGCAGCAAGCCGGGGCCGACGCGCTGCCGATCGTGACGCTCATCAGCTTCCTCGTCGGAACCATCTTTGCGTTCGTGGGTGCGGTGCAGCTCGAGAAGTTCGGCGCCACCATCTTCGTTGCCGACCTGGTCGGCATTGCGGTCGTCCGCGAGATGGGCGCGGTCATGACCGCCATCGTGATGGCCGGCCGCACCGGCGCCGCCTACGCGGCCCAGCTCGGCACGATGAAGGTCACCCAGGAGATCGACGCCCTCACGACGATGGGCTTCTCGGCGCTCGACTTTCTGGTGCTGCCGCGTCTGCTGGCCCTCTGCGTGATGATGCCGCTCCTCTGCCTCTATGCCGACGCGCTCGGCATCCTCGGCGGCTCCCTGATCGGGATTGGCATGCTGAAGCTGCCGCCGGTCACCTACTTCAACCAGACCTTCAACGCGGTCTCGCTCTCGGACCTCGGCGGCGGCGTGCTGAAGGCGTCGGTCTACGGCGTGCTGGTGGCGATCTCGGGGTGTCTCCGCGGCTTGCAGTCGGGGAGCAGCTCGTCGGCGGTCGGCGACGCGGCGACCTCGGCGGTCGTGACCGGCATCGTCGCGAACATGCTCGCCTTCCGCACTCTCCCCCTCCCCTTCCACAGCCCTGGCCACC
>CAZWAX010000583.1:0-3214 GCA_964631985.1 uncultured Polyangiaceae bacterium
CGGATGTCCTCGCCGTTCACGTAGAGGTTGACGAAGCGCCGTACCTTGCCGGCGTCGTCGCAGATACGCTCTTTGAGACCGGGGTGACGGCTTTCGACGTCCTGCACGATGGCGGCAACGGTGGCGCCGCTGGCGCTGACGCTCTCGGCGCCGCCGGTGAACTTGCGGAGGGGAGTGGGGATACGCACTTGGATCGGCATTTCGGGGATCTCCTTCCTGGTGACGGAGGGTTCTAGCGGTTGCCCGCGCCAACGGCCAAGGGGGGCGCGACGTGACGGCATGCGGTGCACGCGGGATTGCGCCGGAGACGGACGTGGCGCCAGCGGCCGGCGAGGGCATCGTAGGTGAGCAGCCGGTCGGTGAGGAGGGTGCCCGTACCGGTGACGATGCGGATCGCCTCGGCCGCCTGCAGCGTCCCGATGGTGCCGGCGAGGGATCCGAGGACCCCGGCCTCCTGGCACGAAGGCGCGCTGCCCTCCGGGGGCGGGGCGCCGAAGAGACAGCGGTAGCACGCCGACACGCCCGGCAGGATGGTCATGAGCTGGCCCTGGAAGCGGACGATCCCGGCGTGGACGAGCGGCTTCCCGAGCCCGACGACGAGATCGTTGATCAGGAACTTGGTCGCGATGCCATCGGTCGCGTCGATCACGCACGCGTGGTCGTGGGCGAGCGTCGTGGCGTTGTCGGCGTCGAAGCGCACCGCGGCGGTCGTGATCGCGAGCGCCGGATGCCGGGCCGCGAGGGTCGCCGCGCCCGAGTCGACCTTGGCGTGGCCGAGGTCGGCGGTGCGATGCAGCAGCTGGCGATGCAGGTTGGAGCGCTCGACGCGATCGGGATCGACGAGGGTGAGCCTGCCCACGCCCGCGGTCGCGAGCGCGTCGGCGGCGGCACACCCGAGCGCGCCGGTGCCGACGACCAGCACGGACGCGGCCGCGAGACGATGCGCCGGACCATCGGCGTCGGCCCCGCCACGCGACGATGATGCGGAGGTCACGTGGGCCTCAGTAACGGCCTACGCCACTGCCGCCACGCCCGATCGGCGCGTATGCTCCCGGGTCGCCCGTGCCGGTCGGGATCTTCGGCCCCGCAACCGGATCGATGAGCGCCGGCGTGGCGACGACGGTGCCCGTACCCTCGCTCGGGCCGTAGCTCGCGATGAGCTCGGCGAGCAACGCATCCGTCACGGGCGTGCGGGCCGACGGCACCGCGCCTTGCGCGCGCGATCCGGGTCCGGTCTCGGGCATGCTGGCGTAGACGGCGGCGCGCTCGTTGGCGGCCGCGCGCACCTTCTCGGCGGCGGGAACGTCGCCCCGTTTGTCGTAGGCGGCGGCCAGATCCTCCAGGGCGGAGGTCGCGGCGACGGTGTCGGGGAAGTTCTCGAGGATGCTCTTTACCCGGTTCTCGCCCGCGCGCATGTTGTCGTGCTTGAAGTAGTAGCCCGCGACGTGGCGATCGTGCTCCGCCATCGACTCGCGACACTTCGCCATGCGCCGGCGCGCCTTCGGCGCCCACTCGCTGTTCGGGTAGCGGTCGACGACGACGCGGAACCAGCCCTGGGCGTTGTCGGCTGCCGTCTGGTCGCGGTCGGTCGTCGTCATCTGCTTGTCGTAGCTCTTCCCGAGCAGGTAGTAGACCTTCGCGAGCTCCGGGCTCATCGGGTGCATGCGCTGGAAATCGTTGAATGCGGCGATCGCCTCCGTGTACTGCTTCTTCTTGTAGTGCGACTCCGCGATCGCGAGCTCGGCTTCCTCGGCGTGGGGGTCGAACGGGTACTGGTCGAGGAGCTCCTTGTAGTTGCGGATCGCGCCTTCGTAGTTCTCGTCGGCGAAGGCGGTCTTGCCCTCGGTGTAGTACTGGTCGGCGGAAAGGCGCGGGGTCGCACCGCAGCCGATCGCGAGGGCCCCGAGCGCTAGCAGCGCGAGCGCCGGAGCGACACGACGGAAAAACATCCGCGGTTCCTAACCGATGCCATGCGGGGACGCAATCGAGGGACGGACCGCCGACGCCGTCGTCGGCGCCACGGCGCGGAGCGCCGACCGGCGGAGCAACGCCAGCGCGCCGAGGTTGTACGTGGCATGCGCGACGATCGGCGTCACGAGCGAATCCGAGGCGAGCGCGAGCGCACTCATGCCGGCGCCGACCGCCGTCGCCCACAGGAGATAGACGGCGCAGAGCGCGTGCAGCGCCCCGAAACAGAGACTCGACGCGACGAGGCCGATCTCCGGCAGCAGGATGCCGCGAAAGAAGAGCTCCTCGGTCACGCCCGAGAGCGCCGCGATGACGAGCATGTCGCGCGGGCCGAGGGTGGCGGTGAAGGGTTGGAGGATCTCGG
The DNA here is from genome assembly GCA_964631985.1 of uncultured Polyangiaceae bacterium. GTDB lineage: Bacteria > Desulfobacterota > Binatia > UTPRO1 > UTPRO1 > UTPRO1. The sequence goes on from CAZWAX010000583.1 coordinate 2,333, forward strand.
TCCACACCCGCTGCATGGACGGGGTCCGGAGGAGCAACGGGATCGTGCTCCAGAGTGCCGCGCCGGCGGCGATGCCGGCGAGGACCGACCAGGTGCTCGGCACGAGCAGCGTCCCGAGGGGGAGATCGCGCAGCGCTGCCCAGACGACCGCGAGCACGACCAGCGCTGCCGACAACGACCACTCGAGACGGAGGAACGCGGTGCGCGACATTCGTATCTCTTGACCGCGCGCGCGCGGCAGGTCTTAGCATAGCCGGCCCGCTTCACGGCCGGCAACGCGAAATGAACGAGCTCACCCTCATGTGGCGCAATACCCGCATGGTCGTGCTGACGGCCATGTGCGCGTCGTTCTACGCCGCCGTGCTGATCCCGTTCATGGTGGTGCCGATCATCCCGGGCGTGACCCACTTTCGTCCGGCTAATGCGCTGCCGGTCGTGTGCTCGTTCCTCTTCGGACCGGCGGCGGCCTGGGGCGCGGCGATCGGCAACCTGATCGGCGACTTCTTCGCCGGCCTCGGGCCGGGCGACCTGTTCGGCTTCCTCGGCAATTTCCTCTACGCGCTCGCGCCCTACCGCCTCTGGCGGGCGTGCGGGACGGGCGATCCCGTCCCGACGACGCCGGGCGCGTGGGCGCTCTTCGTCGTCGTGGTGGCGACGGGCGCGAGCCTCTGTGCCGCGACCGTCGGGTTCGGGTTGCAGATCCTGGGCTTCGTGCCGTTCGCCGTCCTCGCCAACGTCATCATCGTGAACAACATGGTGACGGCGCTCGTGCTGGCCCCGCTGCTGCTCGCGGTGCTCTATCCGCGCGTCCGCCGGGTCCGCCTGCTGCACGGCGACGTCATGGGCCCCCGGCCGCCGTCGTCGCGCGGCCGCCGGGCGCTG
>CAZWAX010000584.1:0-3206 GCA_964631985.1 uncultured Polyangiaceae bacterium
CCCCGTGCGTGACCTTCAACGACCACGAGGGCTCGACCAAGAGCTATCGCTACACTCGGAAGAACCAGAGCCCGATCATCGAGGCGGACTTCGTACCGCACGCCGACGAGATCACGGCCGACTACGCGGCCGGGACGGCGACCGAGGTGACGATGCACGACGGCAGCATCGTCCGCTTCACCAAGGTCCCCGAGGGCTACGACCCGAGCGACCGCGACGCGGTCACGGCGTACCTCAGCCGCCACCAGAGCGAGGGCGCGATCCCGACCGGGCTCCTGTTCCTCGACCCGAACGGCAGCGACATGCACGCCGCCAACCGCACGGCGGCGACGCCGCTCGCTGGGTTGCCCTACGAGCAGCTCTGTCCGGGGTCGGCGGTGCTCGAGGCGCTCCAGAAGGCCTACCGCTGAGGTGAAGAGGTAAGGTGCGGTCGTCGGTTTCGCACCGGGCGTGGTCGCTGCAGATTCGCCAGGGGGGCCTGCCGTTTCCAGCAGGCCCCCTGGCGTCGATCATGCGTGTACGGTCAGAGCTGCTTCGTCGCCGGCACGCAGAGCTCGCGCCTGCCGAAGATGTCGAAGTCGTCCGGGCCGAACTGGTTGTTGGTGAAGACCGCTTGGGGAGCCACACTTCGTGCCCGCACCTGGTAGCACATCAGATGTTGGGCGTGGCTCGGCGCCGTCACATCCTCGCCGTTCTTGTCGACCGGTGCGCAGAGGTGGACCGGCCGCTTGATGTCGAGCGTCGCGGGGCCGAATTGCGTCGTCACCGCGACGCCCTTCAAGCGGAAGCGGCCCCGCACTCGGTAGCACTTGAAGTGGTCGATCGTCGGGGTGGTGAGGAGCGCCGGCTGGCCGGTGAGGCTCTTCGCGGTCGGGACCAGCAGCCGGTCGGGCCTGACGAGGTCGACGACCAGCACGCCGAACTGGTCCGTCACGGTGATGTCACGCACGCGGACGAAGCGTGGGGACGTCTGGTGAATGGTGTAGGCCGTCAGATGCTCGGGATCGGTCGGAGCGGTCGGATTGTTGCCGGTGTTAGCCGGGGCGCAAAGCCGCTTCGCCTTCCTGACGGTTGCGCCGCTGGGACCGAACTGGTCCTCGAGCGTGACGGCCCGGTTGAGTGGCGGCCGGTGCGTCTCGAGGCACTCGAAGGGATTGAGCGGCGGCGCGGTCGCGGTGGCGGTCGGCGTCGGGGTCAGGGTGACTGTCGCCGTTCCCGTCTCGGTTGCGGTCGGGCTCGGTGTCGCGGTCTCGGTCGGCGTCAGTGTCGGTGTGGGTGTCGGCGTCGGTGTCGGGCAGACCTCGGGCTCGAAGTCGTACGTGGTACCGCACGCGGTCAGGTCGTCGGTGGCCCCGTTGAAGTTGTCCCAGGCTCCCGCGCCACCGCCCGCCTGCAGCCGCAGGGAGGGGTTGTCGGTGGCGACCCTGACGCCCGGGAAGAGCGCCACGTAGTCCGCCAGTGTGATGAGCGGCGGACCGCCGGCGCTCAGGTTGTCCGTCCACCAGCCGCCGGCCCCCGCGTTCCAGAACTGCCAGGTGCCGAGCACGACGCAATTGACGGGATCGAGCGGGCATTGGTCCGGTACCGGTGGACCGGTGACCATGCTGTAGCCGCCATTCTGGTACGCCGGCTCGAAAAACAACCTGTCGTCGGTCGTGCCGTTCCCGTCCGTGTCGACACGCAGTTGGATGTATGTCGCCTGGGCGCCCATGTTGGTGGTGACGTAGGTCCAGTACGAGAAGGGACCGTTGATGACGTCGCTGAGCAGGGTGCCGTTGCAGTTGCCGGTCCGTATGCGCGTCGCGTCGTTGCCGTCGGTGCCGACGACCTGCTCCAAGCTGCCGATCCCGAGCGGCGGCGCGCCGGGGCCGGTGACGAAGTCGGCGTCGGTGCCCGACGTCGTCGCGGCGTCGCCGACCTCGCCCAGCGTGGCGTCGAAGTTGGCGATCTCCCAGCCGTCGAGGTCGCAGGTGCCGATGAGGGCCGCCGTGCACGGTGTTCCCACGGCCGGCGCGACGAGGAACCCAGAAGCGTCGACGTTCGCCGTCGTGCTGTCGCAGGTGCCGGTGTTGGCGCCGGTGGGGCAGCCCCACCAATTGCCCGTGGCGGCACCGTCGGCGTTCGTCGACGCGCTGGTCAGATCGGTGACGCCGTTCGGCACGTTGTCACCGAGGAAGTTGTTGTTGTGGATCTGCGTTCCGGTCGTTGCGCCGGGGGTGCCGTCATCGTCGATGCGGATGCCGCCGTGGGTCGTCGTGACGAAGCTGGCCGGCGTCACCCCGTTCCCACCGAAGCAGTTGTCCGTGACGATGGCGCCGGTGGCGCCGTTCCGAACCTCGAGCCCGGAGCGTCCGTTGTTGAAGAAGGAGTTCCCCGTGAACAGGCTGCCGATCGCGCCGAAGTCGATGGCCCCGGCGCGGTTGTCCGTGAACCGGTTGCCCGACACCTGAGCCCCTGTGTCGCCGGCGTCGAGGATGAGACCGCTGCCGGTATTGTGGATGTGATTGTTGCCGACCACATTGTTCGCCGAGCCGCCGCCCTGGAACCAGATGCCGAACGTGAATTGATTCTTCTCCCGGTCCGGGTTGAGGCTGATGTCGTTGCCGGTGATCGTATTGTTGTCGGCGTTGCCGAAGCCGAGGAGGATGCCCCAGCCGCCACCGGCGTTGCCGTCGTCGAAGGTGGGGTTGGTGATGACGTTGTCCGTGATCGTATGGTTGTCGCTGTTGGCCGGCCCATCCGCGGTGATGAGATTGACCGTCACGTTGGTCTCGAGGATGGTGAACCCGTCGATGGTCACAGCGGGCGAGGAAAGCGTCACTGCCGAGAGCGGTCCGCCGGGGCAGCGCGGCGGCAGACAGTTGCCGCCGTCGGCCTGGATCGTCGTCACCGCCGCGCCGCTCGTCGATTGAATGATGACCGACTTGTCGATGTCGAGGCCGGGGGAACCGGCGACGACGCCACCGTGGCCGGCACTCACCGTCTCCACGTAGGTGCCGGCTGCCACGTTGATGGTGTCGCCTGGGCATGCCGTGTCGACCGCGTGGTGGATCGTGAGGCAGGGCGCGCAGCTGCTCGTGCAGCAGTTGGAGGCGTCGCTGCCCGTCGTCGCCACGTAGCGCGGCCCGCAACCCGCTGCTGCGGGCGTGGGGATGCAGATGCTCACCTCGGCGGTATCGAGGCCCTCGGTGCCCCTCAACGTGAAC
>CAZWAX010000585.1:0-3201 GCA_964631985.1 uncultured Polyangiaceae bacterium
CGACATCGCCCAGCAGGCCGGCGCCAATCTCGGCCTCATCACCTACTACTTCGGGAACAAGGAAACGCTGTGGCGCGAGGCGGTGACCCACGCCTTCGCCGAGCTGCAACGCGAGATCGTCGACGCCACCGCCGCGCAGGCGGACGCCGACGAGCGCCAGCAACTCGAGCACCTGGCGCGGACCTTCGTGCGTTTCGTCGCGCGGAAGCCCGAGTTCATGCGGCTCATGAACGACGAGGGGAAGCGCGACAGCACCCGCATGCGCTGGCTCGCCGATCGCTTCGTGACGCCGATGCACACGGGGCTCCGCCAGCTGATCGAGCGCGGCCAGGCTCGCGGGATCCTGCCGGGCGGATCCGCCGCGAGCCTGCACTACGTCATGCTCGGGGCGGCCGGCCTGATCTTCAGTCAGGCGCCCGAGTGCCGGCGCCTCATGGGCGTGGATCCGACCGACGCCGCCTTCGCCGAGGCGCACGCCGAGGTCGTGATCGGACTCTTCACCGGCGGCGGCTCACGCGTCTGACGGCGGTTTCTTCCGTTCGAGGAGACCGAGCGCCGCGAGGATCAGGAACGCGAGCACCGCGGTCGTGGTGGCGAGCACGTAGTGGCCGCCGCCGCAGGCGATGCCGATCGCCCCGACGACCCAGAGCCCCGCGGCCGTCGTGACGCCCTCGACTGCGCCGCGGCTCTGGATGATCGACCCGGCCCCGAGAAAGCCGATGCCGGCCGTGACGCCCTCGACGATGCGGATCGGATCGCCCCCGCCGCCGCGCTCGCCGGCGGCGGCCGCCGCGAGCTCGAAGCTCACGAGCGTAAAGCTCGCCGAACCGAGCGACACCATCATGTGCGTGCGGAGCCCGGCCGGCTTGTTGCGGAACTCGCGCTCCCAGCCGATGAGCCCGCCGTACAGGAGTGCCACGACGAGACGGGTGACGAGCTCGCTCGTCGAGACCAGCAGATCCATGGTGGTGCCTTCCATTCCTCTGGGAGTAGTCGCGCCATCCGTCGGTCGCAAATGCGGACGGTGATTCTCGCTCACGCCGCCCTCTGGTAGGGTCCGCGGGTGCCGAGCTCCGGCGGGCCCCGCGCCCCGTTCCGTTTCGTTCTCCTGGTTCTGGCTCTCTCCCTCTGGGTGGCGGGGTGCGCCGTGCATGCCGGCGAGCCCGGCGCGCGCGCGTTGGCGGCGTCGGCCGGCGTCCCGCCTCCGGCGCCCGGCCACCTGTTCGCGGTCCTGCTGAACGGGGGCGGGCGGAAAGAGATCAACTACCAGAGCCACCTGCACCACATCCGCCGCGCCTACGAGCTCCTGCGCGAGGACGGCGTCCCGGCCGCAAACATCACGGTCTTCAGCGCCGACGGCGCCGATCCCGCCCCCGATCTCGCGACCCGCGAGCACGACGACGTCCCGGGCTTCTGGGTCCTGCCGCAGTGGACGCAGAACGCGCTCCGCGCCCCGATCACCTACGTCGACTCCACCGTCGAAGGGGCGACGTTGCAGGCGGCGACGAAGGACGCGCTCCGGGCCTGGTTCGCCGAGGCCAAGACGCGGATCGCGCCCGGCGACACGCTGCTCTTCTACGTCACCGACCACGGCGAGCGGAACAAGGAGAACGAGCAGAACAACACGATCTCGCTGTGGAACGAGACGCTCAGCGTCGACGAGCTGCGCGAGCTGATCGCGGGCCTCGACCCCAGAATCCGGGTGGTGATGCTGATGTCGCAATGCTTCTCGGGATCGTTTGCGTACGTCATCCATCCCGAGGCCGACGCGACGCCGAGCGGCAACGTGTGCGGCTACTTCTCGACCACCGCCGACCGCCGCGCCTACGGCTGCTACCCCGAGAATCGCGGCAAGGACGGGATCGGGCACTCGTTTCACTTTCTCGAGGCCGTGGCGGGGCTCGATCGGTTTCCCGCGGCGGAAGCGAGCGTGTTGGTCACGGATCGCACGCCCGACATCCCGAACTCCACCCTCGACGTCTATCTGGCCGCGCGTCTCACCGCGGCCGCCACGGCGGCCGGGTACGTCGTGCCCGCGCCGACCGCTTCACCGGCAGCGGCCCCAGCCCCGGCCGATCGCAAGGATGCCCCGGCGGCGGCGCCCGAGGCGGAGGCCGCGCCGGCGGTCGATCCCGGCATGGTCAAGCTCGCCGACGAGCTCCTGGCCGAAGCGTGGCGCGATCGCGGCGCCTGGGAGGCCGACCTCCGGCTCCTCGACCGCATCGGCGCGAGCTTCGGCACGTTCAGCCCGCGCTCGCTCGGCGAGCTCGAAGAGCAGGCGCGCGTGCTGCCCGAGTTCTCGAGCCGGCTCGCCACCTACGCCGACCGCTGGAACCAGGCCTTCGACGCCCTCAAGATCGAGATCCTGCGCGAGTTCGTGAAGGAGCATCCGGCGTGGAAGAAGCGCTTCGACGCCGGCGCGGCGAAGGCGCTCGACGCCGAGGGCCGCAAGAAGATGCTGCACGAGCTGCTCGCCGACCTCGTCCCGTTCGCGGGCCGCGACGCCGCCCGCCACGCGCGGCTGAAGCTCTTGAAGCGCAAGGCCGCGGATGCCTCGGCGGCGAGCTACCGCGCCGAGGTGCGGCTCGGCGCCGTGCTGCGTCTCCGCACCCACCTGACCAGCATGGCGGGACGGGTCTACATGGCGACCCGCGCGACGCCCGAGGAGCGCGCCGCCTTCGAGCGTCTCGCGGCGTGCGAGGATCTGGCGCTCGGTGGCGCGATCGACACCAATACGCCAGCCGCGCTGGCCTTCGGCGAGAGCTTTCCTCCGCTCGCCGAGGAGCGCCGCCTCGTCGAGGAGCTGATGCCCGCCTACATGGGCATCTACTTTCGTCCGCTCGACGAAGCCCAGCAGAAGAAGTGGAACGCGAGCCAGGGCGCGGTGGCCGTCCAGACCGTCAACGAGGGCTCGCCCGCCGAGGCCGCCGGCCTGAAGGTCGGCGACATCATCCTCGGCCCGCCGGGCGCGCTCTTCAAGGAGCCGACCCAGGTGCGCGAGTGGACGATGCGGAGCGAGATCGGCGTCGACTACGAGCTCGCCACCCTCCGCGACGGCACGCCGCGGACCATCACGCCCCGCCCCGGGCCGTATCCGCTCGAGCTGCCGAAGCGTCCCGGGCCGCCGAAAGTCGGGGCCGTCGCGCCGTCGCCCGACATCCAGGTGGTGCGCGGCGAGGACCAGCTCTCCAAGGACCGCCC
>CAZWAX010000586.1:0-3196 GCA_964631985.1 uncultured Polyangiaceae bacterium
ACGACGCGGTGGTCGCGGCGTCGCAGCCGCCTTCGTCGGCGATCCAGTGCATCAGGCGCCGCGTGAACGGGCCGACCGACGAGCCGAAGAGGAAGGTGATCGACACGTGCCCGTCAGCGGCCGGGAAGACGAAGCGGACCGTCAACGGACCGACGCCGGCGCCTCCCGCGACCCGGCGTGCGTCCGGAAAGCCGACCGCGGAGCTCAGCAGGTACGATTGGGTCGCGAGCGTGACGGCTTGCTGCGCGGACACGTCGACGTGTTGGCCACGCCCGGAGCGCTGGCGTTCGTGATTGGCGACCAGCGCGGCGCCCGCCGCCTCGGCGCTCGCGTGCGCGTAGGCCTGCGGCACGCTGACCCGCAGCGGTGCCCGGTCGCCGTCGCCTGTCAGCCGCAACGGGCCGCCGGCCGCCATCAAGACGAGATCGCTGTCGGCCCACTGCGCTTTCGGACCGTCCTGGCCGAAGGGCGTGATCGAGACGTAGACCAGCTTCGGGTTCAGCGCGGCGAGCGCCGCGTAGTCGAGCCCGCGCCCGGCCTGGATGCCCGGCGTGTCCGACTCGATCAGGAAGTCGGCGCGTGCGACCAGGTGGCGCAGCATCTCCTGGCCCTCCGGCCGGTCGAGGTCGAGGGTGATGCCGCGCTTGTTGCGGCTCACCGCCCACCACGGCAGCGAGCGGTCGGGATGCGGCACGTCGTCCGCGAAGGGCCCGCGCCGACGTACCGGCGACCCCCCGGGAGGCTCGATCTGCACGACGTCGGCGCCGAGGTCGCCGAGCATCTGGCCGCAGAGGAGGCCCCGTTCGTTGGTGAGGTCGAGGACGCGATAGGGACTCAGCATGGCAGCCAGGGGCTCGTACCGGAGGCCGAGACCGGGTGTCAAAGGAAGCGCCGCAAACCGGTTGCGAGCCCCCGAGCTGGAGGCATAGGGTCCGAACACCAACCATTTTTGAGGAGGTCGCGATGGGCTTGCTCGATGATCTGCTTGGACAGTTGACTACCGGTCCCTCGATGGCGCCCCGTCAGGCGCCACGCACCGAGGCCGGAAGCGGCCCCGGCATGACCGCCATCCTGATGGCGCTGATGCCCGTCGTGCTGGCGATGCTCGGCAACCGGCGCAGCGCCGAGCCGTCGGCCGGCTTCGGGCGTGCCGGCGGCGGAGGCGGGCTCGGCGACCTGCTTGGTCAGGTGCTCGGCGGTGCCGCCGCGGGTGGGGGACTCGGTGCGCTGCTCGAACAGTTCCAGCGCGCTGGTTTCGGGGAGCAGGCGCGTTCGTGGGTGAGCACGGGCGAGAATCAAGCCCTGCCGTCCGGTGCGCTCGAGCAGATCTTCGGCGCGGGCGGCCTCGCCGAGATCGCCCGCCGCGCCGGGCTCAGTCAGGCCGACGCCTCGCGCGGGCTCGCGCAGCTGATGCCGGAGGTCGTGAATCACGTGACCCCGCGTGGCCAGGTGCCGGAGGGGGATGATCTCCTCGCGAGCGTCGACGCGCTCGCTCGCCGCATGGGGATCTAGCGCCGTTCGCATTTCGCGATCGCTGGTGGGGTGGGATGTCACGGCCGGCGCATGATCCCATCAGTGGAGCGGATGAATCGATGTCGCGACTCGAGGACGCGGAGGTGTTCGTGGCGGTCGTCGACGCCGGCGGGTTCACCCCGGCGGCGCTGGCGCTCGGCGTGTCACAACCGGCGGTCAGCCGCCGCATCGCCGCGCTCGAGGCCCGCCTCGGCGTCCGCCTGCTGACGCGCTCGACGCGCCGGCTTCGTCCGACCGACGCAGGCGCGTCGTTCTACGAGCACGCCCGGAACGCCCTTGGCATCTTGGAAGCGGGGGAGTGCGAGGCCGCGGCGGCGAACGCCGATCTCCGCGGCCTGCTCCGCGTGACCGCGCCTCCCGCCTTCGGACGCCACGTGATCGTCCCGGCGGTCGCGGCGTTCTCGGCGACGCACCCGGCGATCACGATCGACCTGGTGCTCGCCGAGCGGCGGCTCGACCTCGCCGAGGAGCGCATCGACCTGGCGGTGCGGATCGACGACCCCGGACGCGCGTCGGAGCTGATCCACACCCGCCTCGGCGACTTCGGCGTCGTGACTTGCGCGGCGCCTGCGTATCTGGCCGCGCACGGCACGCCGCGGACGCCGGCCGATCTCGCCCGGCACGCCTGTCTCTTGCAGGCCGGTCCAAGCCGCAGCGACGTTTGGTCGTTCACGCCGCCGGCGCGGGCCACGCGGCGCTCCGAGGCCGCCACGGTGAAGGTGGCGGGCCCGCTGCGTAGCAACGACGTCGAAGCGCTCGCCGCCGCGACCCGTGCCGGCATGGGCGTCGCGCGGCTTCCCGATTTCCTGCTCACCACCGACCTCCGCCGCGTGCTGGCGCGCTTCGCCACCCGCCGCGTGCCCGTCTTCGCCGTCTACAGCGAGCGCCGCCATCTGCCGGCCCGGACGCGCGTGTTGCTCGACTTCCTGACGGCGCGCCTCCGGACCCACCGGCGATGAGCCGTGTAGTGCACGATCGTGCACCTCTTGCCGCGTGCCGGGGGTCGTGACACATTCCCGCGCGGTCCACCCATCCCGCATCATTTATACGCACACGAAGGAGCGCCCCATGACCGAGCACGAGGAGTTTCGTGAGTACTGCCGCCGCTGGCTCGCCGAGAACCGGCCCGCCGCGCCGAGCTTCCGGCTGCCGCTCAGCCCGATCGAGGTCATGACCGAGGAGCAGCGGCGCTACCTCTGCGACTGGGAGAAGAAGTGCTACCAGGCCGGCCTGATCGGCTGCGACTATCCGAAGGAGTACGGCGGGGGCGGCCATAGCGGCTTCCAAAGCATAGCGTCACAAGAAATGGGACGCGCCCAGGTCCCGTACATGGTGAACGTGATCGGCCTCAGCATGGCGGCGCCGACGATCCTGAACCACGGCACCGAGGAGCAGAAGCGCCGCTTCCTGCCGCCGCTGCTCTCGGCCGACGAGATCTGGTGCCAGGGCTTTTCCGAGCCGAATGCCGGCAGCGACCTCGCCAACGCCCAGGCCTCGGCCGTTCGTGACGGCGACAACTGGATCATCAACGGCCACAAGGTGTGGACCAGCCTCGCGCACTTCGCGAGCTGGATGATCATGCTCGGCCGCCACTCGAAGGCCGACAAGTACAACGGCCTCACCTACTTCATCGCGCCGATCAAGGACGCGAAGGGCGTCACCG
>CAZWAX010000587.1:0-3191 GCA_964631985.1 uncultured Polyangiaceae bacterium
ACGCCTCCGCGCTCACTTGGTCGCGCCTCGCATCTGACCCTTTTTGAGCAACCTGCTTCCGGGCTGCCTCGTGCGCATGGTGGGGGCGTCGCTTCGCTCCACCCCAGCATCTCATTTGGGCACGGATTCTGAATTTGATGAGGGCGAGCGAAGCGAGACCTCCACCGAGCGCACGTGCCCAGCCCGGGCAGATCGCTCAAAAAGGTCGAGATGCTAGGCGCGAGGGAGCGAACGCGGAGGCGTAGCGGAGCTACGCCGCACAAGTGAGCGACCGAGCAACGACGCAGATCGGCCTTTTTCAGCGATCTGCCGTCCAGCCTAGGAGGTGGCGTGCTTCGGGGGACATCATGGTCGGCCCCCAAGGGGGATCCTGCCGGATCTCCACCACGGCGCGGGTGCCGGGGATGCGGTCGGCGATCGCCTGTTCGGCGGTGGCGGCGAGGTGCTCGGCGAGCGGGCAGGTGGGGGCCGTCACGCCGAGCCGCACGCGCACCTCCGTACCGGCGATCACGATGCCGTAGACCAGCCCGAGATCGACGACGTTGATGCCGATCTCGGGATCGAGGACGTCGTGCAGCGCGCGCACCACCTCGTCAACGGTGGCCATGTCGTGCCTCCAGCGCCGCCGCGATCGTACTCGCGAAGAAGAGACCGATGGCGGCCGCGTTCAGTGCCGCTCCCCATTGCCGGACGCTCGCGAGCGCCGCGCCGTCGCCGACGAGGCGGACGAGCAGGGACAGGTGCAGCGCGACGAGATGTCCGTAGAAGCGTGGCCGGTAGGGAATGGCGACGCCGAGCACCGCCGGAAAGACGATCGGGGCGTGTCCGAAGATCATCGCGAACACGAACCCGAGGAAGATCGCGTGGACGACGGCGTCGTAGCGCGGCCCCGCGATCACCGGGCCGGAGATCGCCAGCAGCACGCCCCCGACCGCGAGCCAGGCGTAGCCGGACAGGAGACAGGCGGCGGTGAAGCGAGGCAGCCCTTCGTGCCGGATCGTCCGCCGCGCGAGGTCGTAGCGCACGAGCCAGGCGGCGAGGAGTGCGAGCGCCACGCCGGTCGCGCCCGCTCCGATCACGGTGCCGAAGCCGCCGACGCCCACTCCGACGACGAGCAACGCCGTGATCCCGACGAACGTGTGGCGGCTGCCGCGAGCCACCGGCAGGAGGCGCGTCAACTCGAGGCGCTCGGCGGCGATGGTGAGGACGAGGAACGCCACCCACCACGAGACGGCGCCCGCGCTCGACCCGTCGGAGAGCCAACGGAGGTTGCCGGCCAGCCAGCAGAGCGCCGCGAGCGTCATCGTCAGGAGGAAGAGCGCTTGCTGGCGGAGTAACACGGTGCCCATCGCCGCCAGCACGACCACGCTGCCCGCGACGGTAAGCGCCGCGGCGAGGCTCGCGGGCGCACCAACGAGGCGGGCGACCGCGCCGCAGCCGGTGAGGAGCGGGCCGGCGTAGACCCAGGGGCGGCCGAGGGCAACGGCGCGCTCGAGCCCGATCAGGGTTCCCAGAAACCCCGCGACCATGAGCGGACCATGATCGGCGGGCACCGCGTGTCCGAGCGCGGACACCTCCCAGCCGGCACGACGGAGGCCGGTCGCGATGCCGGTCAGGAGCGCCGCCATGGCGAGCGCCATCAGGGGCAATCGACGTTTCTTCATGCGGCGACGTGCAGCACGCGTCGTGCCGCGACTTCGCGGACCGGCGCGGTGCGGGATTCCCGCCGGCGAGAAGGAATCGGGCCGGTGATTCGCGGCGCCGCGAAGACGGCGGGTCTCGTCGCCGTGACGCGTGACGCGGATCATGCCGAGCGATGACGGCCGTCATGCCACCTCCCTACCGATCGGTAGGAAGGTGGCGCAAAGAACGAAAAGGGAGGAACTGCGATGGCGCTCGTCGATCTCGAAGGGACGCTGACGGAGGAGGAGCGCGGCGTGCGCGACACGGCCCGGCGTTTCGCGGCCGAGGTGATGCGGCCGGCCGGCGCGGCGCTGGATCGGCTGGAGGCGCCCGAGGACGTGATCGCGGCCGACTCGCCGCTCTGGCGCGTGCTGCGGACCTACGGCGATCTGCAGCTCGACGTGCTGGACGACATGGATCCCGACGTCGACCCGCTCGCCCGCGCGCGCCTGCGCTTCCTCGTGTGCGAGGAGCTCGGCTGGGGCGATGCCGGGCTGGCGATCAGCCTCGGGGTGTCGGGGTTCCACAAGCTCTTCGCGCAGATGTCGGGACGGCCGGCGCTCGTCGAGCGCTTCGGCGGTCCGGACAACCGCGAGATCGGCTGCTGGGCGGTCACCGAGCCCGATCACGGCAGCGACTCGCTGGCGGTCACCGAACGGCACTTCGGCGATCCCAAGCTCAAGGCCAATTGTGTCGCGCGCCGCGACGGCGATCACTACGTGATCGACGGCCAGAAGTCGGCCTGGGTTTCCAATGGGACCATCGCGACGGTGGCGGCGCTCTTCTGTACCGTCGACCCCGAGCAGGGGTTTCGGGGCGGCGGCGTCTGTCTCGTGCCGCTCGACCTGCCGGGGGTCGCGCGCGGCAAGCCCCTCGACAAGCTCGGGCAACGCGCCCTCAATCAAGGCGAGATCTTCTTCGAGGGGGTGCGCATTCCGGCCGACCACATGGTCGTCGGTCCCGAAGGGTACGCGGGCGTCGTGGAAGGGGTGCTGGCGCTCGCGAACGCGTCGATGGGCGCGATCTTCGTTGGCCTCGGGCGGGCGGCCCTCGAGCACGCGCTCGCCTATGCGCGCGAGCGCGTGCAGGGCGGGGTGCCGATCTTCGAGCACCAGAGCGTGAAGGCGCGGATCTTCCGGATCTTCACGCAGGTGGAGGCGGCGCGGGCCCTGGCGTGGCGGGTGATGCTCTACAACCAGACCCATCCGCCCGAGGTGCAGTACTCGATCGCCGCCAAGGTGTTCAGCACCACGACCGCCTTCGAGTCGGCGAGCGCGGCGCTGCAGATCTTCGGCGGCAACGGCCTCACCCGCGAGTATCCGGTGGAGAAGCTGCTGCGCGACGCCCGCGCCTCGATGATCGAGGACGGGTGCAACGACGTGCTGAGTCTCGTCGGGGCGGCGCGCCTCGCGGCGAACGGCACGGGGGCGACCGTTGCGGCGCCCGAGGAGGGGACATGCGTTTCACGGCCGTGATCGCGGGCGTCGGGATGACGCGGTTCGGGAAGC
>CAZWAX010000588.1:0-3152 GCA_964631985.1 uncultured Polyangiaceae bacterium
ACATGGGCGATCCCCAGATGGGCCTCCAAGCAAGGCTCATGTCACAAGCCCTTCGAAAGCTCACCGGCACCATCGCCAAGTCCAACACCATCGTCATCTTCATCAACCAGATTCGCATGAAGATCGGCGTGATGTTCGGCAACCCCGAGACCACCACCGGCGGTAACGCGCTCAAGTTCTACGCCTCGGTCCGGCTCGACATCCGCCGGATCGCGGCCATCAAGCAGGCCGATCAGATCGTCGGCAGCCGCACCAAGGTCAAGGTGGTCAAGAACAAGGTGGCGCCGCCCTTCCGCGAGGCCGAATTCGACATCCTCTACGGGACCGGGATCTCCAAGGAAGGCGAGCTGGTCGACATCGGCTCCGAGCTCGGAATCGTGGAGAAAAGCGGCGCCTGGTACTCGTTCGAGGGCGAGCGCATCGGGCAGGGCCGTGAGAACACGAAAGAGTTCCTCAAGGAGAACCGCGAAACGGCCGATGTCATCGAGCGGAGGGTCCGGGAGAAGTGCGGCCTCGTGTCTTCACCCAACGGCAATGGGGAGGGTGCGAGCTGACCGGACAAAACACATGGAACTCGACACCATCCTCGCGCGCGGCGTCGCGCTCGAGGCTTCCGACGTCCACCTGAAAGTGAACCGGCCGCCCATGCTCCGTAGCCATGGGCGGCTGATTCCGATGGAGGGGGTCAGCGAGCTCACCAGCCAGGACATGGAGCATTTCCTGGCTCGGTTGCTCGACGAGCATCATCGGGCGCAATTGCGCGACCGGCTCCAGGCCGACCTGGCGTACGCCAGTCCAGGGAACGGCCGCTTCCGTGTCAACATCTTCCACCAGCGTGGGGAGATCAGCATCGCGCTCCGCGTGATCCCGCCGCAGGTGCGGACGATTCGCGACCTGAAGCTGCCCCCGGTCGTCGAGCAGGTCGCGCTCGAGCATCGTGGCCTGATCCTGGTGACCGGGACCACCGGCAGCGGCAAGAGCACCACGCTCGCCTCGATGATCCACCACATCAACATCACCCGCGACCGCCACATCATCACGGTCGAGGATCCGATCGAGTACACGCACAAGGACGAGCTCTGCATCATCAACCAGCGCGAGATCGGCTACGACTGCAAGAGCTTCGCCGAGGCGCTGCGCGGCGCGCTCCGCCAGGATCCCGACGTCATCCTGGTCGGCGAAATGCGCGACCTCGAGACCATCGAGACCGCCATCCTCGCCGCCGAGACCGGTCACCTCGTCATGAGCACGCTGCACACCCTCGATGCGCGCGAGACCGTGACGCGCGCGATCTCGGCGTTCCCCGAGCATCAGCGCGACCAGATCCGCCTGATCCTGTCGTCGGTCATCAAGGGCATCATCAGCCAACGCTTGGTGAAACGGGCCGACGGCAAAGGCATGGTGCCGGCGGGCGAGATGCTGCTCTCGACTGCGCTCGTCCGCGAGTGCATCGCCCAGAAGGAAAAGACCCACCAAGCGACCAACCCCGACGACTTCGCCCTCAAGGTCCGCGGTATCGCCTCCACCAGCGACGCCCGCTGGGATCAGTTCGACAAACCGGAGCGAGCCGAGAACGGCCAGGCAGCGGCGTTCAAGATCGATCGCTTCTAGCCTCGGGGCAGTGCCGGCCGACCGCTCCGACGGAGCTATCGAAGGCTCCGATGGAGCCATCGCAGGCTCCGACGGAGCCATGGCCGTCGCCGTTGCGTATCTGGCCCATGCGGCGCGGTCGCACGCCGAGGTCGCGCGTCACCTCGCCGCTCGGGGCGTCCCGGAAGCGCTCGTGGAGACGACGGTCGCTACCCTCGCGGCGCGTGGCATCGTCGACGATGCCGCGCTCGCCGAACGGCGCGCCGAGGACCTGCTGTTGCGGCGGGGTGCCGGACGCCTCAAGGTGGCCCACGAATTGACTCGCAGGGGTCTCACCGGTACCGTCATCGATCGTGCGATTGCCGGTGTGCTCGAAGGCCGGAGCGAGGTCGCCCTCGGGCGGGTCGCGCTCGGACGGCGGTTCGGGGACGCCATGCCGGCATCGCGAGCCGAGCGAGCCAAGGCGTACCGGTTCCTCATCGGCCGCGGACATCCACCTGAAATCGTGAGCGAGATACTCGGAGAGGACGACTAGCGCCAAGTGCCGACCGGTAGAGAGATTCGAACGGGCTTTCTGGATTTCTTCGCGGCCCGTGACCACCGGGTTGTGCGCAGCGCTCCGATCGTTCCCGAGGGCGACCCGTCCCTGCTGTTCACCAACGCGGGGATGGTGCAGTTCAAGCAGATCTTCCTCGGCCAGGCTGCTCCCGCGCATTCACGCGTAGCCGACGCTCAAAAATGCCTCCGCCTCTCCGGCAAGCACAACGACCTGGAACAGGTCGGCCGCGACACCTACCATCACACGCTCTTCGAGATGCTCGGCAACTGGTCGTTCGGCGACTACTACAAGGCCGAGGCGATCGAGTGGGCGTGGGACCTGCTGGTGAAGCAGTGGAAGCTCCCGCAGGACAAGATCTGGGCGACCGTCTACACGACCGACGACGAAGCCGAGCAGCTGTGGAAGAAGATCACGCCGCTCGCACCGTCGCACATCCTCCGCTTCGAGCGCGAGAACTTCTGGGAGATGGGCGAGACCGGGCCGTGCGGCCCGTGCTCGGAGATCCATTTGGATCGCGGCCCGGCGGCGTGCGACTGGCAGGGCGGACCGGGCCACGCCTGCCAAGTGAACGGCGACTGCGCGCGCTACATCGAGCTCTGGAACCTCGTCTTCATCCAGTACAACCGCGAGGCCGATCAGAGCCTGCGCGAGCTGCCGTCCAAGCACGTCGACACCGGGATGGGCCTCGAGCGCATCGTCGCCGTGCTGCAGAACGTGCTCAGCAACTACGACACGGATCTCTTCCGCGGCATCATCGACGCGACCGAAGGCCTGGCGCGCCGCCGCTACGGTGCCGACGCGGAGGCCGACATCTCCTTCCGCGTGATCGCCGACCACGCCCGCGCGGTCAGCATCATGATCGCCGACCAAGTGCTGCCGTCCAACGAAGGACGCGGCTACGTGCTTCGGCGCGTCCTCCGGCGCGCCCCCCGCCATGGTCACATGCCCGGCCGCCAAGGCCCGTTCCTGACCCACCTGGTCGCACCGGTCGAGCACATCCTGG
>CAZWAX010000589.1:0-3137 GCA_964631985.1 uncultured Polyangiaceae bacterium
GGTGTTCTCGAGCAGCGCCGGGTCGGTCGTCGGGTTCGCGCGCGAGATGCCCAGATGCGAGCCGCCGCGGAAGTGGATGCGGCTCACCTGATCGATGCCGAGCGGCGTCACGTGCTCGATCTCGCCCCGCATGATCCAGCGAAAGCCGTCCCGGATACCGAGCACGCGGACGCCTTCGAGGGCGCTCCGGATGGTTGCGGCACCAATCACGCTGTTGATGCCCGGCGCCGGACCGCCGCCGACGAGGATCGCGAGCTTCGCTTCCGCCATGGGCGCAGTATGGCGTTCGTCGCCCCGCCCTGCCAGTCGGGGCGCTCGCCTTCTCGCGGAGACTTGGTACTCTCGGATCGCGTGAGCCTCGCCCGTCGCGTCACCCACGTCATCTTCGACATGGACGGCGTGCTGCTCGACACCGAACGCTTCTACACCCAGGTCACGCAGGCGATCGTCGGGCGTTGGGGGAAGGTGTTCGACTGGTCGCTCAAGGGCAACATGATCGGCCGTCCGGCCCGCGATTCGGCGCACTACCTCGTCGAGAAGCTCGCGTTGCCGATCACGGCGGACGAGTACCTGCAGGAGCGCGAAGCGATGCTCGAGCGGCTCTTCCCCGAGAGTCGCCCGATGCCCGGAGCGCGCGAGCTCACGGCGGCGCTCGCCGCGCGCGGCATCCCGCAGGCGTTGGCGACCAGCTCTGGACGCCGACTGTTCGAGCTCAAGACGACGCGGCACCGCGACTGGTTTCGGGTCTTCGGCGCGACGGTGCTCGGCGACGACCCGCGGGTCGCCCGCGGCAAGCCGGCGCCGGACATCTTCCTCCTCGCGGCGGCCGAGCTCGGCGCCCCCCCGCACGGATGTCTCGTGGTCGAGGACGCGCCGGCCGGCGTCGCGGCTGCGCACGCGGCGGGCATGCAGGTGCTGGCGGTGCCCGATCCGGGCATGGCGCGCGAGCCGTTCGCCGCCGCCGAGCTGGTGGTGGACTCGCTCGCCGCGGTAACACCGGCCACGCTCGGACTGTAACCTCCCCCTGCCACCACCGTCACCGACGAGGTGAGCTCCGCGCGTAGAGCGCGCGGCCGAGCAGTGGCGAGCCGGGGGAGCCCCGCGCGCAGAGCGCGCGGCCGAGCGGCAGCGAGCCGGGGGATGTACGAAGCGCGGCTTATGCCGCGCTTCGTGAAGGGGGAGAGATCCCCCTTGTCTACCGACCCGCGGTGCGCGCGGGCGCCGGCGTCACGACGGCGTCGATCTGCACCGCGACCGCGCCGTCCTTCAAGAGGCCGAGGCGCTGCGCGGCGGCGCGCGAGAGATCGATGTCGCGGCCCTTGGCATATGGACCACGGTCGTTGATGATCACGGTCACGGACTTGCCGTTATCGAGGTTGGTGACGCGCGCCTCGGTCCCGAGTGGCAGCGTCGGGTGCGCGGCGGTGAGATCGTTCTGATCGAAGCGCTCGCCATTCGCCGTCTTCCGGCCGTGATGGTACCGACCGTACCACGACGCCTCGCCACGTTGCTCGACGACGGGGACGCCGCCGTCGTTCTTCACCCGCACCTCGTCCTTCACGAGGTTCTGCCTGCCTTCCGCGCGCTCGCCGCGCTTCGCTTTCGCGGCGACGTCCTGCGCGATGCCGTCGGCGCGCGCCTGAGCGGCCGGATCGGGAGCCGGCGAATGGGGAACGGCGACGCTCGTCGCGTCGTCGTGATGGTCGACCTTCGGCGCACAGCCGGCAAGGAGCACAATCGCGCAAGCGGTTCTTACAAGCATTGGAATGGGGAATCGGGGCTTCACCGTGGTTTTCTCCTGTCGTGACGTGCCATCTCGCAGGGGAAACCAAGAAGCGTACCAACGGTGCGCCTTGACCACGGCGGCGAGCCCGAGGCAGGGTCCGGCGATGGGCACGCGAGTCACGCGACTCCGGGTGGCAGTCCCGTTGGTGCTCGCCCTCGCCGTGCCCGACGCCGCGCGGGCCTGCGTGACCGACGCCGATTGCGGCTGCGACGGGACGACGATCTGCGACGCCGGCGCCTGCGTGCCCGCGTTCACGTTGCCCGTTTTTCCGATCGCCCTCGCCGGCGCCTCGGCGTACGCGACCAGCGTCATCTCGGTCGTCGATCACGCGGGAAGCTTCTACACCGGGTGCTGCGACACCGAGATCACCGCCTTCACGGGCGAGCACGCGACGCGCGGGGACGATGCCGTGCTCTGTCCCGCCCCGCCGACGTTCCCCGCGTGTCTCTTCGCGGCGTGTCTTTGCGGGTACAGCCAAGCCGACGGTACGCCCTTCGTCGTGAGCGGCAACTACGTCGGCGTCGTCGGGCCGACGCATCTGCAGTACGACGGGCATGCCGGCACCGACTACGAGGCGAACGCGGGGACGGCCCTCGTCGCGACGCGTGCGGGGTCGCTCTGCAAGGCCCTCGTCGATCCCGTGAACGGCACCAACGGACAGCCGACGGCGTGGGACGGGTTCCACAGCTTCTACATCGATCACGGGATCGTCGCCGGCTTCGGCTGGGCGTCCTGGTACATGCACGCGACCGATCTCGTCGGGACGTTCGCGAGCCTCGCCCCCGGCGACTGCGCGCCGGTCACCGCCGGCGCGATCGTCGCCACCGCCGGCAACGTCGGGACGTTCCTCCCGCATCTGCACTTCGAGGTGCGTCGCCATCTCTCGGCCGATGGACCCGAAGGGCCGACCGCGCGGATCGTCGATCCCTACGGCTGGCGTGGCGCGGCCGCCGATCCGTGGAGCCTCCCGGGCGGGAATCCGCAGGCGACGAGCATCGGCCCGGCGCTCTGGCGCGGATGCGGCAACGGGCGGGTCGAATGCGGCGAGGCCTGCGACGGCGGCCCGTGCTGCACCGAGACGTGTACGCTCGTCGCCGCGGGACTGGCCTGCAGCGTCGGTGACAATCCCTGCGCCGACGAGCGTTGCGCGGCGAGCGGCGCGTGCGTCGATCAGGCGGTGCCGCGGAGCGGATGCCGCGCTCCGACGGCGTCCCGCGCCGCATCCCTCGCGCTGCAAGCGCCGGCCGGCAGCGCCCCGAGTCGGCTGCAATGGAAGTGGGGGCGCGGCGCAGCGAAGACGGCTACCGACTTCCGCGACCCCACCGCCCCCACCGCCCACCGGCCCTGCGGC
>CAZWAX010000590.1:0-3129 GCA_964631985.1 uncultured Polyangiaceae bacterium
AGTCGTTGGCGGACGGCTCGCGATGGCCGGTCGCGACCTCGACCGCCTCGGGATACCCGTCGCCGTTGGTCAGGAACAGCACGTGCACGCGCCCGCCGGCGGCGACCACCTGCTGCATGAGCCCGCCGGCGCCGAGCGACTCGTCGTCGGGATGGGGCGCCACGACCAGCAGGCGGAGATGCGGCGGCACGACCAGCGTCTCGGCCGCGGGCACCGCACGCGCCCCGAGCAGCGCGGCGGCGCACGCCAGGGCGAGGATCAGCCCGCGGCGGCTCGGATCATCGACGAATCGCACGGCGGGTCGTCCTAGCATCGTCGCCCGGACTCGTCATCCGACCCGCGCTCTCCCGAGACACCGCGGCCTGTGCTAGGCGCAACGCGAGGGGGGAGTCGCCATGACGACCACGACGAGCCACATCACCTGCCCGCTCTGCGAAGCGACCTGCGGCCTCACCGTCACGACGCACGGCCGCGCGATCGAGGACATCCGCGGCGACCGCGACGACGTCTTCAGCGCCGGCTACATCTGCCCGAAGGCCTACGCGCTGAAAGAGCTCGACGCCGACCCGGATCGCCTCCGCCAGCCGCTCATCCGGCGCGACGGCCGCTTCGTGCCGGCGACCTGGGACGAGGCGATGGCCGAGATCGACCGCGGGCTCGGCGCCGTGTTGCGCGATCACGGCCGCGACGCCGTCGCCGTCTACCTCGGCAACCCGAACGCGCATCACCTCTCCGGGCTCTACATGCCCGCCCTCATCAAGGCGATCGGCACCCGCAACGTGTTCTCGGCGAGCACCGTGGACCAAATGCCGAAACAGGTGTCGGCCGGCCTCATGTTTGGCACCCTGCTCTCGGTTCCGGTGCCGGATCTCGACCGCACCGACTATCTCTTGATGCTCGGCGCCAACCCGCTCGCGTCGAACGGCAGCCTGATGACGGCGCCCGACACCAAGGGCCGCCTCCGCCGCCTGCGCGCCCGCGGCGGCCGTCTGGTGGTGATCGACCCGCGCCGGAGTCTCACCGCGCTCGAGGCCGACGCGCATCATTTCATCCGGCCCGGGACCGACGCGCACTTCCTATTCGCGATCGTGCACGTGCTCTTCGCCGAGCACCGCACCGCGCTCGGCCGGCTCGCCGAGCACACCGCCGGGCTCACGGACGTCGAGCGTCTGGCGCGCCCCTTCACGCCCGAGGCCGTCGCCCCCGTCACCGGTCTCGCGGCCGACGTCATCCGCGGCATCGCCCGTGATCTCGTCGGCGCCCGCCGGGCCGCCGTCTACGGCCGCATCGGCACCTGTACCCAGGAGTTCGGCACGCTCGCGAGCTGGCTCGTCGACGTCGTCAACGTGCTGACCGGGAACCTCGATCGCGAGGGCGGCGCCATGTTTCCCAAGGCGGCGGCGGGCGCGCGGAACGCGACCGGCACGCCGGGGACCGGACGGGGCGTCCGCTTGGGGCGCTTCACGAGCCGGGTCCGCGGGCTGCCCGAGGTCTACGGCGAGCTCCCGGCCGCGGCCCTCGCCGAGGAGATCGACACCGAGGGCGCGGGCCGCATCCGCGCGCTCGTGACGGTCGCCGGCAATCCCGTGCTCAGCACGCCGAACGCCGGTCGCCTGCGCACGGCGCTCGGCACGCTCGACTTCATGGTGAGCGTCGACATCTATCTGAACGAGACGACGCGCCACGCCAACGTGATCCTGCCGGCACCGTCCGCCCTCCAGCGCTCACACTACGACGTCGCGCTCTATCAGCTCGCCGTCCGGAACGTCGCCAACTACTCTCCCGCGCTCTTCCCGCTCGCCCCCGGCGAGCTCGACGAGTGGCAGGTCCTGCTGAAGCTCGCCGGCGTCGCGAGCGGTCTCGGCCCGAACGCCGACGTGAACGGGCTCGACGATTTCCTGATTGCGCAGGTCGTCGGCCGCGAGGTCGAGACCCCGGGCTCGCCGGTCGAGGGCCGCGATCCCGCCGAGCTGATCGCCGCGCTCGGCAGCCGGCGTGGGCCGGATCGCCTGCTCGATTTTCTGCTGCGG
The DNA here is from genome assembly GCA_964631985.1 of uncultured Polyangiaceae bacterium. Taxonomy (GTDB): domain Bacteria; phylum Desulfobacterota; class Binatia; order UTPRO1; family UTPRO1; genus UTPRO1. Next base: position 2,031 of record CAZWAX010000590.1, read on the forward strand.
AGCGGCGCCTACGGCGACGCGTTCGGCCGGCGCGAAGGCGGGCTCACGCTCGACTTCCTGCTCGAACATCCGCACGGCGTCGACCTCGGACCGCTCGAGCCGCGCATCCCCGAGGTGCTGCGCACGCCGAGCGGCAAGATCGAGCTCGCGCCGCCGGCGATCGTCACCGACGTCGCCCGTCTCGAGGCGACGCTCGGACGAACCGAGGAGGCGCTCGTGCTGGTCGGGCGCCGGACGCTGCGCTCCAACAACTCGTGGATGCACAACCTCGACGTCCTGGTGAAGGGGCGCCCGATCTGCACCCTGCACATCCACCCCGACGACGCCCGCCGCCTCGGCCTCGCCGACGGCGCCGCCGCCCGCGTCCGCTCCCGCGTCGGCGCGCTCGAGATCCCGGTCGAGGTGACCGACGGGATCATGCCGGGCGTGGTGAGCATCCCCCACGGCTGGGGTCACGACGACCCGGCGAGCGCCCTCACCATCGCAGCGGCCCACGCCGGCGTGAACTCCAACCTGCTCGCCGACGAGGTCGCGCTCGACCCGCTCTCGGGCAACGCCGTGCTGAACGGCATCCCGGTCTCGGTGGAGGCAGTTTGATTTCGTTCGTAGCCGGGCGCAGCGCCCTCTTCGCGGTCGTCGTGCGCGTCACGCGCGGGTGGTGAGCACGGACGCGCACGGGCGACCCGATCGTCGGATTCGCGGCACCGACGTCCCTGCGTCGACGAATTCGCCCTTCTTAAAACAACGGTGGTAGGTAGAGGCCGGGTACGGCGAACATTGTGCCATTGTGGTCGCGGAGTTCGACGTCCAACAGCTCGATCGAGGTGCAACCGGGGAGGAAGCTCGAGCCGAAGCCGTTGCTGATGGCGATATTGGCGGTGGTCTTCTTGTTCACCTTTCCATTTACGACCGATATTCCAACAACCACGGGGGCATCGACGATGGTCATATCTCCACCCCCTCGATCATCGAGGGTCACGCGCACGCGCATCGTCATGGTGCCCGTAACACCGTCGGCATTGCCGGTCTGGTCCTGGATGTTACTTAGCCTCGATGTGACAAAAACTACGCCGCTTTCAGGAGCCGATCGAGGCGTTTG
>CAZWAX010000591.1:0-3121 GCA_964631985.1 uncultured Polyangiaceae bacterium
GCGCCGGCGCTCGGCGGTGCGGAGGTCGCAGGCACGCGCCGCGGCGGGGCGGGCGAGATCGGGCGCGGGGCCATCGAGGGGCGCCTGGTCGGCGCCGGCGACCGCGAAGAAGAGCACGGCCTTCTCGCGGCTGAGGTCGAACTCGAAGACGCCGGGAGCCGCCAGATCCTCCACGCAATCGAGGCCGCGCTCGCGCTCCTCCGCATAGAGGAAGTTGCGGTACCACTCCGGCGCGTGACGATAGCGGCCGTTGCTGGTCGCGATCACCGCGGGCACGCCGGCGTAGGGCTGCCAGCGCACGCGCTCGCCGTCGACCGACGCCGTGAAGTCGCAGCTCGGGTTCTCGTGGTGCAGCACATGGTAGTCGCGGCCGGAGAGGAACGGGCGCACGGTCAGCGTGACGGGCGGCACCGGCCCCGGCTCGAGCGCGGGACCCCGCGTCGCGAGCCGCCAGACCACCAGCACGACCGCCGCGCCGTACTGCGCGACGATCTCCTGCTCGATCACGGTGCCGTCGTCGAGGCGATAGGTCCAGTGCGGCCACGGCTCGGGCGTGAACTCGACGATGCGGCGCGCGCCGTCGGGGTGCACGACGTCGGGCGCGTAGTGCTGCGCGCTCAGCGCCTCGACGCGCTCGCCGATCCCGGCCCAGGCGTCGAAGCCGTTCACCAGGACGACCCGGCCGGTCGGCGGCGTCGTGGCCGGCAGGAGCAGCGCGTGGTAGCGCCGCGTCCGTGCCCCGGACACCGTCCCGGAGGCGAAGCCGCCGAGGCCGTCGGCCTCGAGCCACTCGGCGTCGTCAGGCGAAGGCACGGGAGAGCTCGATGACGTTCTTGATCGCATCCGCGGGCTGATCGAGCAGCTGCCCCGCGTAGGCATCGATCGGGAAGCGGCCGGTGAGGAGCGCGTGCAGGGCGCGCGGCCAGCGCCGTTCGAAGACCGCGAGATCGCGGATCGCCGCCTCGAAGTCGGCCCGGCTCGCGTTCACCGAGCCGAGCACGACCTGATTGCGCAGGACGAGGTTCCGCATCAGCAGATCGGTGTCGATCGGATTCGGCGCCGGGCGCTGCCCGGGCACGCCGGTGAACACGAAGATGCCGTTCGTGCCGAGCGCGGCCAGCACGTCGAACGCGAGCGTCGACACCCCGGTCGCCTCGTAGACGACGTCGACGTTGCCGATCTTCTTCGGCAGCTCGGCGACGGGCACGGTCTCGGCCGCGATGAAGGTGGCGCCGATGTCGCGCACGACGCGGCCGCGCGGACTGTCGGCGCCGCCACGCGAGTAGACGTACGTGTCGAAGCCCTCGGCGACGAGCGCCATCGCGCCGAGGAGCCCGACCGGCCCTGCCCCGAGGACCACCGCACGATGGCAGCCGCCGTCGGCCGTGCCGCCGTTGGTCGGGCACGCCCACGGCAGGCGCTGTTGGACGACGCGCACCTGGGCGAGCGCCTTCTCGGCGATGGTGAGCGGCTCGACCAGCACGCCGACGTCGCGGAGTCCGGGCGGCACGACGTTCATCCAGCGCTCGTCGTCGACGACCGACTCGGTCATGAAACCGTGCCGCTCCTTGATGCCGCGCTCGGTGTAGTCGCCGGTGTAGCAGAAGTCCTGGCGGCCGGCGGTAAACGCGGGACAGTCGTCGTGGGGGCACGGCCGGCGTACCATCGGCACCACGAGGTCGCCGACTTTCACGCGCGACACCTCGGATCCGACCTCGACCACCTCGGCGAGCGACTCGTGCCCGATCACGAGATGGTCACTGCCGGCAGGCGGTGTCCCGTACTTGAACGCACAGAGCTCCTTGTCGGTCCCGCAGATGCCGACGTCGAGGATGCGCAGGCGGACGTCGGTCGCGGTCGCGAGCCGCGGCTCGACGGCGTCGACGAGCTTCACCTCACGCGTTCCGGGGAAAATCGCTACGGCCTTCATCGTTCTCCTTGGCGGCCCGTCTTCATCCGCTCGTGGCGACGCGGTGCAACGGCAGCGCGGGTTTCTCCTGGGCGGCCTTGGTCTCCGCCTCCTGCGCTTCCCGTCGCGCCAGGTATTCGATGCCGCGGACGGCCAAGGCGGTCCACCCGGTCTGATGGCTCGCACCGACGCCGCGGCCGGTGTCGCCGTGGAAGTACTCGTGGAAGAGCAGCAGGTCTCGCCACGCCGGGTCGTCGCGGAAGCGGACGTCGTCGCCGTGGCAGGGCCGCCGCCCGCTCGCGTCGGGGAGGAAGATGGCGGTCAGACGGCGCGCCAGCTCGCGCGCCACCTCGGACAGGTTCATGTACCGGCCCGAGCCGGTCGGACACTCGACCTTGAGGCCGTCGCCATAGAAGTGATGGTAGCGCTCGAGCGCCTCGACCAGGAGATAGTTGAGCGGCATCCAGATCGGGCCGCGCCAGTTCGAGTTGCCGCCGAAGAGCCCGGTGTTGGACTCACCCGGCGTGTACTGCACCCGATGCTCCTCGCCCCCCGCCTGCAGCACGAAGGGGTGCCGCTCGTGGTAGCGCGAGAGCGAGCGCACGCCGTAGGGCGAGAGGAACTCGTTCTCGTCGAGCACGTACTTGAGCACCCGCTCGAGGCGCTCACGCGAGGGGATCGCCAGCAGGCGATGGCCGTGGCCGTTCTCGCCCGGTGACTCGAAATAGGAGATGTAGCGCGCCAGGTCCTGGCGGTTCTCGATGAACCAGCGCATGCGCTTGGCGAAACCCGGCAGCCGGTCGACCACCTCCGCCTCGAGATTCTCGGCGGCGAAGAGCGGGATGATGCCGACCATCGAGCGGATGCGGAGGGGAATCGCGCTGTGATCGAGGTGGAGCTGGTCGTAGTAGAACCCGTCCTGCTCGTCCCAGAGGCCGTGACCGCCGAGGCTGTTCATGGCGTCGACGATGGCGATGAAGTGCTCGAAGAACTTCGACGCCAGGTCCTCGCAGGCGGGATTGTCGCGCGCGAGCTCGATCGCCATCGACAGCATGGTCGTGCAGTAGAAGGCCATCCAGGCGGTGCCGTCGGCTTGCTCCAGGTGCCCGCCGGTCGGGAGCGGCCGCGAACGGTCGAAGACGCCGATGTTATCGAGGCCGAGGAAGCCGCCGCTGAAGAGGTTCTTGCCCTCGACGTCCTTCCGGTTCACCC
>CAZWAX010000592.1:0-3119 GCA_964631985.1 uncultured Polyangiaceae bacterium
GATCAGGATCACCGGCTCCTCCAGCACGCATTCCATGCGCGCCGGATCGGTCACGAAATAGGGCGAGAGGTAGCCCCGGTCGAACTGCATGCCTTCGACGACGTCGAGCGCCGTCTCGGTGCCCTTCGCCTCTTCGACCGAGATGACGCCCTCGGTCCCGACCTTCTCCACCGCCGACGCGACGAGCTCGCCGAGGGCGGCGTCGTTGTGCGCCGACACGGTCGCGACCTGGGCCCGCTCGAGCCGGCTCTGCACCGGCCGAGACAGCGCCTTCAACGCCGCAACCGCGGCGCGGAGGCCGCGGTCGAGGCCGCGCTTGACGTCGATCGCACTCGCACCGGCGACGACGTTGCGGATGCCCTCCGCCAGGATGGCGTGCGCCAGCACCGTCGACGTGCTCGTGCCGTCACCGACCGCGTCGCCGGTCTGCACCGCCGCACCGCGCAACATACGGGCGCCCAGGTTCTCCTCGGGATCCTTCAGCTCGACCTCTTTGGCGATCGTCACCCCGTCGTTGCAGACGAGCGGGCTCCCCCACTTGCGCTCGATCAGCACCGACTTCGATTTCGGACCGAGCGTCACGCGCACGGCATCGGCGAGGGCGGACGCCCCGCGCAGGATCTTCTCGCGGGCGGCGGATTCGAACAGTAGCTGCTTGGCAGGCATCATCAGACTCCTTCGGGACGACCCACGAGGGCGGTGCATGCCGCCGTCCCGTCGACGAAAGCGAAGCGCGTGCCACCCCCGAACGCCCGCGTCGTCGCGTCCCTGGGCACCATGATTCCCACGCGTGGCAAGAACCCGACGGCGATTCCCAAACTCGCTAGCGACGCCGCGCGACCGCGCGCGCTCCGATCATCGCCGCCGCCCGTGCCGCCGCAGCCGCGTGGCGCGCCTCGTCGAGCGACCGCACGACTTCCCTCGGCGGGCGTCTCGTCGGAGATTCCGACGGCTGGGAAATCTTCCACGGGCGTTCGCGTTCGAGAGCGTGTGCGATATGAACTCGACCCCGATAAGGAGATTCCGATGGTCGTTCGCGATTGCATGACCGCGCGGGTCGAGACCGTGCAACCCGATGACACCGTCGCCGTGGTCCGGGAGGTCTTCCGACGCCGCCGGTTGCGTCACCTCCCGGTCGTCGCGGCCGGGCGTGTGATCGGCATCGTGACCGACCGTGATCTCCGCGGCGTCGGCGACGACACGACCACCGTCGACTCGGTCATGACGCCGACCCCGGCCACGACCACGCCCGCGACGCCGGTCGAGGAGGCCGCCGCCCTCATGCGGGCCCGCAAGATCGGGGCGCTGCCCGTGCTCGAAGGCGAGGCGCTGGTCGGCATCGTCAGCGAGAGCGATCTCCTGACCGCGTTCGTCGACCTCTGCAAGGCCATGGACCCGACGACGGTCCTCGCGCTCGAGTGCGACGACGACGCCGCGGCCCCGGGCCGGGTGCGCCAGCTCATGGAGCGCCACGGCGGACGGGTGGTGTGGCTGAGCGCGATTCGCACCCACGGCGGCCGCCAACACATCTCGCTCCGGGTTCGCATGCCCGCCGCGCACACGCCGAGCCAGATGCTCGAAGAGGCGGGGTTCACCGTGGTGTCGTGCGTGACCGGCCGCTCGGCCTGAACAGCGCTCCGTCCGCCTGCCCCGGCTTGCGCAGGACGACGATCGTCGTCTACCTGGCCGGGCTCGTGCTGACCCATCGGAGCCATGGCTGACGCGACGCCCGGTGCTCCGGCCGGTCTCTCGAGCGCCACGGCCGCGGCGCGGCTCGCCGAGGTCGGGCCGAACACGGTGTCCGGCGAGGCCGCCGAGCCCGTGTGGCACCGCCTGCTCCGCCAGTTCCAGAGCCCGCTCATCTATGTGCTCTTGTTCGCGCTCGCGGTCGACGCGGCGATCTGGCTGACCAGCGACGGCCACGGCACGCCGGTCGAGACGGTCGCCATCGCCGTCATCCTGCTGTTGAACGCCGGTCTCGGCGTCACACAGGAATGGCGGGCGGAAGCGGCGCTGGCGCGCCTCCGCGAGCTCGCCGCGCCGCGCGTGTGGACGTTCCGTGACGGCCGCCTCGTGCGCCTGGAGTCCTCCGAACTGGTTCCCGGCGACGTGGTGCGGATCGAGGCCGGCGACCGGATCCCGGCCGACGCCGCGATCGCCCGTGCCGCAAGCCTCGCGGTCGACGAGTCGATCATGACCGGCGAGTCGCTGCCGATCGACAAGACCACGACCGACACGGTGCTCGCCGGCACGCTCGCCGTCCGCGGCACCGCGCTCCTCGAGATCACGGCGACCGGTGCCGCGAGCGCCATGGGGCGTCTCGCCGGCATGGTGGCCGGGATGCGCACCGAACCGACGCCCCTCGAGCGGCGCCTCGACGTCTTCGGCCGGCGCGTCGCCCACGTCGTGCTCGCGCTCGCGGCGCTGATCGTGGTCGTCGGGCTCGCCGTCGAGGGCGTCGCCCACGCCGGGCCGGTGTTGTTCTTCGCGGTCGCGCTCGCCGTCGCTGCCGTACCCGAGGGTTTGCCGGCCGTGCTCACGGTGACGCTCGCGCTCGGCGTCGAGCGCATGGCGCGACGGCGTGCGGTCGTACGGCGCCTGGCCGCAGTCGAGGCGCTCGGCTCGGTCACGGTCGTCGCCACCGACAAGACCGGGACCATCACGGCGAACCAGATGGAGGTCCGCGATCTCGACGCCGACGACCGCGCCATCGCGCTCGACGCGATGGTCCTCGCCAACGACGCCGAGCTCGACTGCACTGCCGGCGATCCCCTGGACGTCGGGCTCCTCGCGTTCGCCGCCGGCTGCGGTCACGCCGCCGACGCCGTCCGCGGCGGCTTCCGCCGCACGTCGGCCCGGCCCTTCGACTCGGACGTGAAGTTCGCGCGCGTCACCGGCGAATGGCGCGGCGCCGCCACCAGCTTCGTGAAGGGCGCCCCCGAGGTGATGCTCGCCCGCTGCACGCTGTCCCGCGAGGACCGGGCCGCCTGGACGGCACGCATCGCGGCCCACGCCGCCGACGGCATGCGCCTCCCCGCCCCCGCGTACGGCCCGGGCGAGCCCGAGCACGACCTCACGTGGCTCGGCGTCGGGCCGCGCTGGGATCCCCCGCGCCGTGG
>CAZWAX010000593.1:0-3106 GCA_964631985.1 uncultured Polyangiaceae bacterium
GGGCGCGAACGTCGGCGGCTTCGCGCTCGTCGAGGCGCTGGTCACGTCGATCGCCCCGACGCTGTGGCACGTGCGCGCCGGGGTCGCGAGGGTCGGCGACCGGCGCCTGCTGTCACCCGCGGCGTACGAGGAAATGCTCCACCGGCTCTGCGCATGGTGCGCCGAGACCGGCCGGGTGCTGCACACCAGCGCCGCGCCGGCGATCGCGCGTGTGGCCTTCGAGCGCGCGCGCCTGCTCGCGCCCGCGGCGCGAAAGCGGGCACGGCTCGCAGGCGCAGCGTGGTCGCGGCCGGGCTTGAACGACGGCAAGGGCATGGTCTTCATCGCGCATGACGGGGAGGTGTATCCGAGCGACACCCTGCCGTGCTCGGCGGGCAACGTGCGGACGACACCGCTGGCCGAGATCTATCGCGCCGCGCCGCTGTTCCGGGAAGTGCGCGCGTACTGGCGGCTACGCGGCAAGTGCGGGGCGTGTCCGTTCTACGTGGTCTGCGGCGGATCGCGCGCCCGCGCGCATGCGGTGACCGGCAATCTGCTCGGCGAGGATCCCAGCTGCGGTTACCAGCCCCCGGGCTGGGTCGCCGAGCCGGGGTGAGGCGCATTGGGCGCGGAGCGCCCACGCGCACGCGCATCCACCCTCGCCGGTTGGTGAGCAAGCGACACCTGCACCGGAATCCTCACCATCGTCACCAACATCACCGGTCCCTCTGATCGCCGCGGCCGGTGCCTCCAGTACAGCTCGGAGTGCGCCTGTAGCTCCGGTCCCGCGGCGACGACGGATGCGGGCTCGCGGGCTCGACGTCCCCGTGAGGTCGCGAGCGGCGTCTATTGCCAGCGGCTCCATCGAGGAGCGCCCAGAGCGAGATCCCCCGATGCGTACGGGAGCGCCGCGCCCGGTCCTTACGTGTGCGCATTTTAGGTTGGATTGAGAAAAGTCATTGCCAAAGATGACTACAGTCAGTTATGAGTGCGATCACATGGGCCGCCAAACGACAGTGAGCAAGCAGGTGTCCGCGGTGAAAAAGGCTGGGCAACAACTCTCCCGGGTAGCGGGAGACGATGCCATGGGCGGCCGTCGCGAACGCGGCAAAGAGGAGAAGCGGGCGCGCATCAAGGCGGCGGCGCGCGCGCTCTTCGCGGAGAAGGGCTTCTCCGCCACGACGACGCAGGAGATCGCAGCGCGGGCCGACATCGGGACCGGTACGCTCTTTTTGTACGCGCACACCAAGGAAGAGCTCTTGGTCCTCGTGTTCCGCGACGAGATGAACCGGGTGTCCGAGGAGGCGTTCGAGTCGTTGCCCCGCCGGCGGCCGCTGCTCGATCAGCTCATGCACCTGTACGGCTCGCTGCTCACGTTCCACGATCGCGACCAGGATTTGGCCCGTGTCTTCGTGAAGGAAGTGTTGTTCGTCAGGGAGACGAATCGCCAAACGATCTACGACTTCGTCGAAGGTCTGATCGGACGCACTGCGCGGCTCGTAGAACAAGCCAAGGAGCGGGGCGAGCTTGCCGACGACGTCCCCGCCCATGTGGTCGCTGAGAACTGCTTCGCGGCCTACCTGCTTCGCCTGCAAAAATGGTTGGGCCTCCGCGAGGAACTCGCGTCCGTCGACCACACCGAGCGACTGCGCGAGTCGTTCGAAGTGCAACTGCGTGGCCTTGCACCGAAGCAACCGCGTCTCTCCGCTCACACCGCTCGCCCCAAACGTTCGTAAGCCCCGAAGGAGACAATCCAATGGCCGCTCGCACCGGCGAACAGTTCTTGAAGGGACTCCGCGACGATCGCGCGCTCTGGGTCGGTAGTGAACGCGTGCGTGATGTCGCCAATCATCCGGCTTTCTCTGGAGCAGCGCGCGCAATGGCAGCGCTGTTCGACCTGCAGCACGAGGCTGCCGAGATCTGCCTGATGCCCGACCCCGAGACGGGCGAGGCAATCAACGTCAGTCATCTCATCCCACGCTCGCCAGCAGACCTCGATCGCCGCCACGCGTGTCTCGAGCGGCACGCCGAGTTCACCGTCGGCCTCATGGGACGGACACCCGACTACCTGAACGTCACCTTCGCGGGCTTCGCGGGTCGCGCGGACGAGTGGGCGACGAAGGGCAACGAACGCGGCGCGGCCAACCTGGTCGCCTACCAGAAGGAGATGGCGCGGCGGGACTTGTCGCTGACGCACACCATCATCCATCCGACCATCGACAAGGCGCGCGGTGACGTTCCGAAGCCCGGGGACGAGGTTGCGCTGCACAAGGTCGAGGACACGTCGCGGGGCATCCTCGTTCGCGGCGCGCGGATCCTGGCGACGCTCGCACCGTTTTCCGACGAGCTCGCGGTCTATCCGGCATGGCCGCTTCCGCCCGGGTCGGATGCCTACGCGCTGGCATTCTCGATTCCGATGGCAACGCCCGGGCTCAAATTCCTGTGCCGAGACAGCTGCAGCACGAGCGGCACCCTCTTCGACCATCCGCTCTCGAGTCGTTTCGACGAACAGGACGCGTTCGTCATTTTCGACGACGTCGAGGTACCCCGCGATCGCGTCTTCATCGACGCCAATCTCGAGGCCTACAACTCGGTGATGATGACCGGATGGGCGCCCAACATCATGCAGCAAACCATGATCCGCGCTCAGACGAAGCTCGAGTTCGCCTGGGGCCTCGCGAGTCGAATGGTCGAGGTGATCAACGCCGGTGCGCCGGCAACGTTCGAGATGCTCGGCGAGCTCTGGTCCTATGCGGAGTTCGCACGCGCGAGTGTGCGCGCGGCCGAAGCCGGGGCTCGAGAGCAGGGGAACGGCGTCTGGTTCCCCGACGTTGGCCCTCTGACGGCGCTCCGCGCGGCGCTCCCAACCTGGTTTCCGCGCGTGAACGAGATCATTCGTCTCCTCGGCTCGCACAACCTGCTGGCCACCCCCACCTCGTCTCAGCTCGCCGATCCGAACTTACCGCCGCTCATCGACCGCCACCTCCGTGGCACCGAGGACGTTCCGGCCGAGGACCGAACCCCCGGGTTTCGGCCCGCCTGGGCAGGGCGCGCAGGGGGCACGCCCGGATGGCCCCATGCCGGCTCGTCGGCTGCGCCCGGGTGACGTGGATCGACGTAATACACG
>CAZWAX010000594.1:0-3100 GCA_964631985.1 uncultured Polyangiaceae bacterium
CGGCACCCGCGTCGTCTTCCCCGCGCCCGGCGCGGCCCGCAGCACGACCCGGTTGGTCCGTCCGAACGCCGCGACGATCTCCGGCAGCAGGGGGTCGATCGGGAGCGCGGGTCGCACGACCGGACCTATATGGAGGCTGCGGCCGTCGCCAACAAGCGCGGCGACTCAGAGCAGGCTCATGCCCCCGTCGACGATCAGCGTCTGCCCGTTGATCCAGCGCGATTCCTCGCCGCAGAGAAAGGCGACGACGCTCGCCACTTCGGCCTCGGTGCCGAGCCGGTTCGCTGGCGTCCGCTGCACGGCGGCGTCCCGCAGGACCTCGAACTGGGGAAAGCTCCGCATCGTCTCGCCGTCCACGAAGCCGGCCGACACGGCATTCACCCGCTGGCCGCGCGGTGCGAGCTCGACCGCGAGCGAGCGGACCAGGCTTTCGAGCGCCGCTTTGCTGGCGCCGATGGCGCCGTAGAACGGCACGTAGCGATGGCTCCCGAGGCTCGAGAGCGCCACGATCGAGGCGCCGGGCTCGCGCAGAATGCCGAGAGACTCGCGCACGAGCAGCAAGAGCGCATGCGCATTCACCCGGAACGCGAGCTCCCAATCGATCGGCCGCACTTCCAAGAGCGGTTGGAAGCGTCCCATGGCGGCGCTGTGCACGATGCCGTCGAGGCCGTGGCCCGCGCCCCGAATGCGCTCGACGAGCGCCACGACGTCGCCGTGCTTCCCGACGTCGGCAGCGACGGCCTCGACCCGGCCGGTCCCGTCCGCCGCGACCGCGTCGCAGAGCGCCCGCGCCGCGGCCGCATTCTGGCGATAGGCGACGACCACCGCGGCACCCGCGCTCGTCAGCCGCCGCGTGACGGCGCGACCGATGCCGCGCGAACCACCGGTGACCAGAAACGTCTTGCCTGCGAGGTCCACGGGTCAGGCCCGCGTCTCGGTGGTCCGCTGCGCCACCAGGTAGTCGACGTAGCGCGCCATCACGCTGGTCGTGACGAAGCGAAAGAGCTCGGCGATGTGCAAGCTCGTGAGCAAGGCCGTCGGATCGAGCCCGGGCGGCACGCGCCCGTCGACGGCGCGCGCGAGATCGGCGATGGTCGCGACCCGAAGCAGCTGCTCGTGGACGGCGGCGGAGAGCCGCGCCGGAGCGGCCCCCTGCCCGAGCTCCGCCGGCAGCATGCCGCCGAAGCGTGCGGCAAGATCGTCCCGCGTGCCGCTCGCGAGCACGGCGGCGATCACCTCACCCTTCATGAACTCGAACAAGGTCGTACCGCCGGGCATGGCCTCGATCGCGGCCAGACTCTCGGGCAGCGACAGGGCGAAGATCTCGGGGCTGAGCTTCACGTCGGGGAACTTGATGCCGAAGGCTTCCTCGAGGCTGAATTCGAGCTCGACGAAGCCGAGACTGTCGAGGTTCAGGTCCTGGACCAGCAAGGTGCTCGGCGTCACCTCGGCGTCCACCAGCATCAGGAGATCGCAGAGAATGCCCTGCAGCCGCGTGAAGGTGTCGGCGCCCGTCATCGCCGCGGGCTCCCCGCGTCATGGGCGGACTCCGGGCCCGTGCCGAACACCAGACAGGCGTTCGTTCCCCCGATCGCGAACGAGTTCGACATGACGACCGAGAGGCCCGGAAGCGCTCGCTGCCCCTCCGGTGCGTAGTCGAGATCGCAGTCGGGATCGGCGACCGCGAGATTGCGCGTCGGCGGGATACGCTTCTCGTCGAGGCATTTCACCGCGATCACCGCCTCGAGCGCGCCGGCGGCGGCGACGAGATGGCCCGTCATGCTCTTCGTCGACACGATCGGCATCCGATAGGCGTGATCCCCGAAGACCGTCTTGATGGCGCGGGTCTCGATGCGGTCGTTCAGCGGGGTCGCGGTGCCGTGGGCGTTGACGTGGCCGACGGCGCGCGGGTCGATCCCGGCGTGCCGCAGCGCCTGTCGCATCGCCACGACCGCCCCGCGGCCGTCCTCCGGCGGGGCGGTGAGCTTGTGGGCGTCGGCGGAGGCGCCGAAGCCCAGCACCTCGGCATACACGCGGGCCCCGCGGCGCAGCGCGTGCTCGCGCTCCTCGAGGACGACGGCCGCGGCCCCCTCGCCGATCACGCACCCGTCGCGCCGGAGGTCGAACGGCTTGCACGCCTCGGCGCCGTCTTGGTTGCGGCGGCTCACGGCGTCGAGCGAGCAGAACGCGGTCAGCTCGGCGATGTTCAGCATGGAGTCCGAGCCGCCGGCGATCATTGCGTCGGCGTCATCGCGGGCGATCGCCCACGCCGCCTCGCCGATCGCCTGCGCTCCCGCCGAGCAGAGGTTGGTGTTGGTCAGCATCGGGCCGCCCGCCTGATGGCGGATGGCGATGAAGCCCGCGACGAACGTCGGGCATTGCTGGAGGTAACTCGTCGGTCGAATGCGCTGCAGCGTCGAGAAGACCGTGCTCGCGACGTGATCGTAGGCCACCTCCGGGTTCTCGTAGTGCGACGTCCGCCACGCCTCGGCCGTCTCGATGAAGAGCGCCAGCACGCGCTCGGCGACCTCGGCCCCGCCGCGCCCGGCACCGAAGTGGACGCCGAAGCGCTCGGGCGCGATGCGTCCCGGTACCACGCCGGCGTCGCCGCAGGCGAGCTCGGCGGCACAGAACGCCATGGCCTGAACCCGGTCCGCGTTCCGCAAGAGCAAACGGCCGGGGCGATCATGCACGATCGCGTCGGCCGCGAAATCCTCGATGATGCCGCCGATCTTCGCCGGGCAATGCGTCACGTCGAAGCGGCGGATGGGTCGGATGCCGCTTTCGCCGCGGCAGAGCGCGTCGAAGACGGTGTGGACGTCGTGACCGAGCGACGTCACCGTGCCGAGGCCGGTCACGACCACGCGGCGACCGCCGAACCCGCTCACGCCCGGCGTCCGATCTGCGGCTGCGCCGCCGCCGTCGGCGGCTCGGGGAGCAGCCGCCCGTCCTCGAGCGCCAGAATGCGTGCCGCCCGCCGTGCGATCGTCGGGTTGTGGGTGACCACCAGCACGGTGAGCCCGCGCGTGGCCGCCGCCTGCTCGAGGAGGTCGAGGATGGCACCGGCCGTGCGCGTGTCGAGATTGCCCGTCGGCTCGTC
>CAZWAX010000595.1:0-3093 GCA_964631985.1 uncultured Polyangiaceae bacterium
CGACCACGAGCGTGACCGCGGAGGCGACGAGGCGTCGTCGACGCGCGCTCACGGCTGCCTCGCGGCGTCGGCTACCGACGGCTTCGGCGCGGCGGCCCGCGCCGGCAGGCCGCGCGCGGCGAGAACCTCGATCGCGCGCTCGATTGGAATGCGCACCACGCCGGCGTCGCGGTCCACCCAGGCGTACGCGTGCAGCGCGGCCGCGTCGCGCTCGCGGAGATCGTGCAGATCCCGGAGGGGTTTCGTCTGCAGGCGCGGCTCGGGCGGCTCTTTCAAGCCATAGGCCCCGGCGAGTGGGCTCGGCGCGGCGCTCTGTTTCGCCTGCATGGCCGCGAAGACACCGAAGAGCAGGTACATCAGGACGAACGCGGCGACGGCGACGGCCGTGAGCCCGAGCACCGCCAAGGCGATCGGCCGGGCATGGACGTCGCGCTCCTCGTGGCCGAGCGTCACATCGGGCGTCGGCGGCTCGGGATGACTGAGCGTGCTGCTCATCTCAGGCCCCTCTCGGGATCGCGGGATCGTTCAGCGGCAGGAGCGGGCGCGTCTTCAATTGCGCCACGAAGACCCACATCCAGGTGCCGCCGATCGCCGCCGCCGCGGCGGGATCCAGCCAATGAATCGCAAAACCCTCGGGCGCGACCGCCGGGCGCAGGAGCCAGAAGAGGTCGACGAACCGCGCCGCGACGAGGACCAGCGCGACGATCGCAACCGCCCGCGCGTGCCGCTTGATGTCGCGCGACAGCAGCACCAGGAACGGCATCACGAAGTGCACGATCACGAGCACCAACGCGACCCACTCCCATCCGCCCTTGGTACGGGACAGATACCAAGGAATCTCCTCGGGCAGATTGGCCGACCAGATGATCAGATACTGCGAGAGCGCAAAGTAGGCCCACAGCATCACGAACGCGAGCATGAGCTTGCCGAGATCGTGGAACTGCTCCGCCGAGATGATGCGCGAGAAGGGCGGGCGCTCGGCGAGCAGCGCCGCCATCGGGATCATGAAGGCGAAGGTCGAGAGCCCCTGCCCGCCCATGAACATCACGCCGTAGATGGTCGAGAACCAATGCGGCTCGAGTGACATCCCCCAATCCATCGACGCGAACGTCATGGTGAAAGCGTAGAGGAGGAGACCGCCGCGGCTCACCATTTCGAGCCGGCGCGTGAGCCGCGGATCGGCGCCCGCGTCCTGCTCGAGCGACCAGCGGTTCAAGAAGTACGCGGTCGCGATCCAGGCGGTGAAATAGAAGACGGCGCGTCCGAGGAAGAACGGCACGTTCAGGTAGAGGCTCTTGTGTTGCAGGATCGGGTCGTGCGCGACGTGCTCCGGTCGCGCCCACTCGTAGAGGTCGGCCAGCCCGAGCGCGATCGGCACGAACAGGATCGCGAGGAGCGGCAGCGTGCGCGTCGCCGACTCGAGCAGGCGCCGGATCACCGCGCCCCAGGCGCCGCCCGTGATGTACTGGATCATCAAGATGGCCATCGAGCCGAGGGCGAGCCCGAGAAAGAAGAGATACGAGACGATGTACGCGTGGAAGAATTGCTCGCGGGCGGCGAAGAGGCCGACGACGCAGCCGAGGATGCCGAGACCGCCCACCACCAGCGCCCCGCTCTGCACGCGGTGCAACACGTGATCGGGCGCGAGATCGAATGCCGAGGCGCGCACGGGCTCACTCATGGCCGCCTCCGTGCGCCGCAGCCGGCGCCGCAGGCGCGCCGGACAGCAGTGCCGTGCGCTCCGCCTCCGGCACCTCCGCCAGCGTCGCGCGTTGGCTCAACTGCAAGGCGCGGATGTAGGCCGCGATCGCCCACCGGTCGGCCACCGGAACCTGCGCCGCGTAATTCGGCATGACGCCGAACCCGTTGGTCATGACGTCGAAGAAGTAGCCGGGCGGCATCTCGCGCAGGCGATCCTCGTGGAAGGACGCCGGCTGCTTGTAGCCGCGCGCGACGATCATGCCGCGGCCGGTGCCGGCGCGATCGTGGCAGGGCGCGCAGTACACGTCGAAGCGCTGCTGCCCGCGCTCGAGCATGGCCTTGGTGACCGGCGCCGGGAAGACCTCGGCGAGCTTGCCGTCGCTCTTGCCGCTCACGGCCAGCGCGTCGTCGTCGCGACGACCGCGCGCGACGGTGCCCGGCACGCGCGGGCGTGACGCCCGCCCGTCCGCGAAGAACGTGCTCGCCTCGAGCGGGTCGTACTTCGGCTGATCGTGCATGTCCTGGCGGCAGCCCGCCGACAGCAGCAACGCGAGCCCGACGGCCAGCCGGCCCAACCCGCCCCTCCGGACGAACCGCGCGCTTGCGCGCGCATGCAACCGCCGCGCCATCAGTTCTCGACCTCCGCGACCGACAGCGGCTCGAGGCTCTCGAGGAAGCGGCGCGTCTCGTCGCGCTGGAACTGCGGGTCGGTCGCCTCGATGCAGAGGAAGAACTTCTCGCGGGTCGCGAGCGCGAACTGCGGCACGTTGAACACGGGGTGATACGGCATCGGCAGACCGTTCAGCGCCAAGAGGCCGAGCACCGTCGTGGCCGCCGCCACCAACACCGTCGTTTCGAAGGTCACCGGAATGAACGACACCCAGCTGAAGAACGGCCGCCCGCCGACGTTGATCGGGTAGTTGACGACCGACGTCCAGGTGGCGAGCGCGAACCCGCCGACGCAACCGACGATGCCGCCGATCAGCACGAGCATCGGCAGCACGCGATCGTGGATGTGGAGCGCCTCCGCCACTTCCTCGATCGGAAACGGCGAGTACGCGTCCATCGTCCGGTAGCCCGCGGCGCGCGCCTTGTGGATCGCGACCACCAGCGCGGTGGGGTTGTCGAACTCGGCCATGATCCCGTGGAGCGGCGTGCGCTTCACTGGTGGATCTCCTCCTCGTCGACCTTCGCCTCCGGGATCATCGTCCGCATCCCGAAAATCGAGATCCTCGGGAGGAAGCGGAAGAACAGGAACAACAGGCCCGAGAAGAGCCCCATGGTGCCGAGGAACGTCGGCCAGTCCCAGACCGTCCCCGTGTACATTCCCCCCCACGAAGGCAGGAAGGCGCCGCGCGGGTCCCAGCCACATAATAAGGTACGCCCCGACAC
>CAZWAX010000596.1:0-2145 GCA_964631985.1 uncultured Polyangiaceae bacterium
CTCGTTGCACCGCTCGAAGCATGCCGATACGTACCGCTGGTCGCGACCGGGAGGAGACGTCTACGTCAAGGTCTATCGTCGCTACCGCCGCTGGACGGCGCTCAAAGACTGGTTCCGGCCGTCCAAGGCGGCGAACGTCCGTCGCGTCAGCGCCGCGCTCGGCGCGCGGGACTTCGTCGTTCCCGAGGTCGTGGCGGTGGGCGAGGAGCGCCGCGGCTTCGCGCTCGTCCGGAGCTTCTGCGCCACCGCGGCGCTCGGAGGAGAGCCCATCGCCGACCGGGTGGCCGCGCTCGCAGCCGAGCCGGGCCCGACGACCCTGCGCGCCAAGCGCGGCCTGCTCGAGTCGCTCGGCCGCGAGGTCGCCCGACTGCACGCGACCGGTGTCGTGGCCGGCGACCTCGTACCCGCGAACGTGTGGATCGCGCTCCAGGCCGCCGAGCTCACGATCGCATTCCTCGATCATGACCGCACCCGCATCGGCGCCGCCCCGGCGCCCTGGCCACAGGCGCGCCGGAACCTGGTGCAGCTGAATCGCATCGTGCTCGCGGGGGTCGGGGCGACGGACCGCTTGCGCGTGTATCGGGCGTACGCCGGCGCCCAGGATTGGCCGCGCGACGAGGCCCGCCGGCGCCTGTCGTGGGTCGTTGCCAAGACGCTCGCGCGCCGCCGCGCCGAGCGCGCCAGCACGATCCCGCCGAATGCCGATTTCCGAAGCGTGATGCGCTTCGGCGGCCCGTACGGAGGAGGACGCGCATGACCGCGGCCCCCCGCCCGAACGTCCTCGTGCTCCTGATCGACTGCATGCGCGCCGACGCGCTCGGCGGTCGCGGCGTCCCAACGCCCAATCTCGACGCCCTGGTCGCACGCGGGGGGCGCTTCACGCAGGCGATTGCGTCCGCCTCGTCCACCACGCCCTGCGTGGCGACCATGCTCACCGGCCTCTACTCGCCGCGGCACGGCGTGCGCTCGATCGGGGCGCACCGCCTCCACCCGAACGTCGAGACGCTCGCGAGCAGGCTCGGCGCGGCGGGCTATCACACCGTCGCCGAGGTGACCGGCCCGCTCGGAACGGAAAGCGGGCTCGACCGTGGCTTTGCCGAATACCACCGGCGGCCGGCGGCGGTGTACCTGAGCGATGCGTGGGGCCGCGAGCTCGTTGCGCGCCTCGCCGGGCTCCCGGCGCCGTGGTTCCTCTTCCTCCACCTCTGGGAGCTGCACGCACCGCGGAAGGTGTTGCCGCCGTTTCGGCGCCGTCGTTTCGGCACGACGCGCTACGATCGGGCGCTGGCGAGCCTCGACGCCACGCTGGCGCCGCTCCTCGCCGCCTTGCCTCCGGACACGATCGTGCTGCTCCACGGGGACCACGGCGAGCGCTTGATGGCGAGCACGCTCGCCTATCGCTGGTATCGTCTCCGCCGCGACCTGCTGGGCGCGAGCCGAACCCAGAAGCTCGAAGGCCACGAGACCGACGTCTACGAGGACCTCATCCGCGTTCCCCTCGCCATCGTCGCCCCGGGCCGGGTGCCGGCGGGCGCGCGCAGCGACCAGCTGGTGCGGCAGGTCGACGTCACGCCGACGATCCTCGACCTGGTCGAGCTGCCGGTACCGGCCGGACTCGACGGGGTGAGCCTGGTGCCGGCGCTCCGCGAGCAGCGCCCCCTCGGTCTCGAGGCGTTCATCGAGGCCTTCGGGCGCGTCCGCGGCACCGAACACGACCGTCGCCTCGGGTGGCGAACCGAGCGCTGGAAGTACGTCGAGGCGCCGCACGCGCCGGACGTCCCCGACGAGCTCTTCGACCTCGTCGCCGATCCGCGCGAGCGCCGGAACCTGGCGGCGAGCGAGCCGGCGGCGACGGCCGCCTTGAAGGCCCGCGTGGCGGCGGTCGAGGCAGGCGCGGTCGGGGAGGGCGCGGCGCTCAGCGCGGAGGAGGAAGCCGCGGTCGAGGCCCGTCTCCGCGACCTCGGCTACATCGAATGATCGCAGGAACGGCGGACACGGAGACCGTGTGAGGACGAGCGCGAGCTGGCGAGCGGGAGATCCCAGAGGAGTGGACCAGCGGCGGTTTCTGTCGGTTTGGCGCCGAAGAGACGCGGCGGACACGGAGACCGTGTGAGGACGAGCGCGAGCTGGCGAGCGGGAGATCCC
>CAZWAX010000596.1:2245-3091 GCA_964631985.1 uncultured Polyangiaceae bacterium
GTTTCTGTCGGTTTGGCGCCGAAGAGACGCGGCGGACACGGAGACCGTGTGAGGATCGCCCTCGTCCACAAACGCTACGACCGCCTGGGCGGCGCCGAGTGGGATTGTCACGAGCTCTCGCATCAGCTCGCGGCCCGCGGGCACGACGTGCACCTGGTGGTGGGCGAGTGTCGGGTGCCGGTCGCGGCTGGGATGACCGTGCACCGCGTCCCGGTGGTGCGCGCGGGGAAGGTCGCGAAGCTCGCGTCCTTCGCCGTCCTGGCGCCCCGGGTCTGGAGGCGCGTCGGCGCCGACGTCGTGATCGGCTTCGGCCGCACGGTCGGCTGGGATCTCTTTCGGCAGAGCGGCGGGATCCACAAGCGTTGGCTCGAGCGCGTCGCCGCCGAGCGCGGCCGGCTCCGCGATTGGCGCCAGCGGCTCTCGCCGTACCATCGCCTGATGCTGGCGATCGAGCGCCGGCAGTACGCGCGCGACACGCGCGGCATGGTCCTCGCGGTCTCCGAGCTCTCGCGCCAGGAGCTGCTCGAGAGCTATCCCGCGATGCCGGCCGCGAAGGTCGCGGTGCTCCACTACGGCGTCGACGTCGAGCGCTTCCATCCGGCGCGCCGCGCGAGCGACGGCCCCGGGCTGCGGGCCGAGCTCGGGCTCGCCGCCGCGCAGCCGATCGTGCTGCTGGTCGGCTCCGGGTTTCGCCGGAAAGGCGTCGACACCCTGCTCGAGATCTGGCGCCGCGAGCCGCCCGCAGGCGCCGCCCTCGTCGTCGTCGGCAACGACCAGCACCTGGCGGCCCGCACCCGCACGGCCCGCGACCTCGCCGGCCCCGTCGTCTTGACCGGGCCGCGGCAC
>CAZWAX010000597.1:0-3082 GCA_964631985.1 uncultured Polyangiaceae bacterium
CGGCCTCGAAGCGCGCGGCGACGTCGGCGGCGAGCGGCGCGGCGGTCGACAACGCGAGCCGGAGGCTCGGGACCGGCGCGGGGTTCGGCACCGCGGCGAGGCGCGCGAGCAGGACGGGCGAGGCGTAGAGCACGGTCGCGCCCGCGGCGGTGAGCGCTTGCGCCAGTGTCGCGGGTCGCGCCTCGGACGCGAGCAGGATCTCGGCGCCGGCGCCGAGATAGGCGGGGATGGTGACCGCGAAGTGATACGCGAGCGGCAGCGTCCAGAGCACGCGATCGTCGGGGCCGAGGTGCAGGACGGCGTTGGCGGCGCCGATGCGCGCGAGCGTCGCCGCGTGCGAGAGCACGACGCCCTTCGCCGCGGCGGTCGTGCCGGAGCTGAAGCGGACGAAGGCGGGATCGAGCTCGGCGAAGCCGGTGGCCGCCGCGCGGTCGCGGTCGCGCCATGCGAAGCTCCACGGCGTCCCGTCCTCGGGCACGCGCACGATGCCGTTCACGTCGATTCCGGCCAGGATCTGCTCGCGCTCGGCGGCGCGCAGGTTGGCGGCGATCGGGACGAGGCAGGCGCCCGCGGCGAGGATGCCGAAGGCGACACCGACGTAGGCGAGCCCGCTCGAGCCGACGAGCGCGATCCGCTGCGGCGCGCCGACACCGGCGGCGCGGAGCCTGGCGGCAACCGCGTCGACCTCGGCGAGCACGGCGCCATAGGTCAGGCGGCGGCCGCTCGTGACGTCGGTCAGGGCCGGACGATCGGGATGGCGCTCGGCGCTCGCACGCAGGAGATCGGGGAGCTTCACGGGGATCCGACCCGCGAGGGATCTCTACCGGCCGCGACGCGCGCGGCTTCGCGCCCCGCCGCGGCGCCGGTCGCGAGGCAGGTGCCAATGACGCGGGCCGAGCCGAGTGCCTCCGAGGTGCCGCCGATGCAGCGTCCCGCCGCAAGCAGGCGCGCGGTCGTCGCCGACTGCAGGCACCCGAGCGGGACCTCGTACCATGCGCCGTCGGCGAGGTGCTCGTAGCGTGCGCCCGTCGCGTCGTCGCGCCAGAGCTCGATCGGCCAGGCGGCGCGTGCAATCCCGTCGCTGAATCGGCGCCCGTCGAGGACGTCGGCGCGCGTGAGCCCGTAGCGCCCGACGATGCGCCGGGTCTCGCGGACGCCCACCTGGGGCGCCAGGTGCGAGACGAAAGCGCCCGCGAACGCCGGCACCTCGCGGCGGAGCAGATCGACGAGCGCCGCGACCCGGCGGCGTCCCGCCCGCTCCGCACCCGTCAGCCAATCGCCGTCGGCGGTGGGATCGACGCCGTGGAGCGCGAGCTTCGCGACTACCTCGCCGGAACGGGGCGAATGGCGCCAGCCGAGGTCGCTCGAGCCCGGCTCCAGCGTCCCGGCGGCCTCGGCCGCGGCGACGTGGCGCAGCACGGCGAGGCCGGCGCCACCCCGAAGCGCGTCGGCCGCGACGCCCTGCAGCGTGAAGACGAGCGCGCACAGCTGTCGCGCCCCGAGGTCGGGGGCGTCGGTCGCGGCCCCGGCCGCGAGCGCGGCGATGGCGTCGCCGCTCGCGTCGACGAGCGCCCCGCACGCGACCTCGTGCGCGCCCTCCCAGGTCGCGAACCGTACGTCCGTGACCGCCGCGTCGGCGACCTCGACGGCGGTCAGATAGGCGTGGAGGCGGACGTCGAGCCCGGGCGTGGCGGCGGTCAGCGCGTCGGCGAGCCCCGCGAGCTCGTGCGGCACGTATGGAACGACGATCGTCCGCCCGCGCCGGAGCGGCGGCTCGCTCCCGGGCAGCTGCTCGATCCGGTCGGCGATCTCGCCGACGAGGCCGTCGTTCAACCGCTCGGGCGGGCGCTCGCCGTGGGCGAGGTACAGGCCGCAGACGGTCCCGACCATTCCGGCCGTCGCCATGCCGCCGAGGAAGCCGTAACGCTCGAGCAGCAGCGTGCGAGCGCCGGCACGCGCGGCGGCCATCGCGGCTGCGATCCCGGCCGTCCCGCCACCGGCGACCACCACGTCGTAGCGCCGGCTCCGCCTGGTCACCGCGTGGCGTCCAGGGACCATCCGATTGCCTCGGCGTCGGTCATTGCGACGACACGTTCTTTCAGCGCCGGAATCGTTTCGCGATCGTCTCGGGAGGCGTGTCGCAGGCGACGACGCGCAGCCCGCCCGCTTCGACGAGGCGCTCGAAATCCTCGACGTCGTTCGTGACGATCAGATCGGCTCCCGCGCGCTCGGCGCAGACGACGTGCAGGGCGTCGAACACCGAGCCTGAGCGCAGTCCGCGATCCACACAGCGGTCGACAGCCGCATCGTAGGCGGAGCCATCGAGCGGGAGGCGGCGAATCGCCTTCCGTAGACTGGCGAGACTGTCACGAGCCGTCGCGGGACTCGGCGCCGGCCTGATCGGAAGTCGCGTCAACACGGCCCAGCTCTCTGCGAACGCGTGCCAGCTCATCACGCCTTGCAAACGTCCCTCCGCCGCGGCGCGGATCCACGCATAGGCAGCGGCGTGTGCCGGCAATGCCGGGGTGAGCGCGGGAACGAGTACCGAGGTGTCGAACGCGACCTTCACGATCGTCGCCGGCGGCTGGCGCGACGCGCAAGCTCATCGAGACGGTCCTCGCGGACGCGGCGAACCTCCGGGGGAGGCTCGACCAACTCGCCGCCGATCAATGTCAGTCCATCCCGCTCGACCACCATGGCCTCTTCCTCAACGGGCTCGAGCACGATGCGCCGGCCCTCCTCGCTCACGCGGAGTTGGGTGTTGGCCATGAGTCGTAGCGCCTCCCGCAACCGCTTGGGGATGACGACCCGCCCGGCCGCGTCAATGGTAGTGAGAATTGCCATTGGCAGATGGTATCTGTCGAAGCCAGTCCCCACAAGAACGCGACGATCGCGTGCTCCAGCGGCCCGCCGCGGGGCATCGCGCCGGGTGCCAGGTCTGGCAACGCCGTAGCGCTCGCTGTATATCCGCCCGCAAATTCGACCTTTCTCCGTGCCCCCCACCAACGTCAAAACCCCCGAGTATTTCCACAAGGTCGTCGATTGTCAGTGGGCGTGCCCGGCGCACACGAACGTGCCCGAG
>CAZWAX010000598.1:0-3072 GCA_964631985.1 uncultured Polyangiaceae bacterium
CCGATCCAACGCGGCGACTTCATCGGGATCTTCCGCGAGATGCACGGGCTCCCGGTCACGATCCGCCTCCTCGACCCGCCGCTCCACGAGTTCCTGCCGCAGACCGATGCCGACACCGACGAGCTCGCCGCCAAGCTCGGCATCGACGCCGGCAAGATGCGGGCGCGCCGCTCGCAGCTGCACGAGATCAACCCGATGCTCGGCATGCGCGGCTGCCGGCTCGGCATCGTCTATCCCGAGATCTATCTGATGCAGGTGCGTGCCATCATGGAAGCGGCCTGCGCGGTCGCCCGCGACAAGGTGCGGGTGATCCCCGAGATCATGATTCCGCTCGTCGGCCACGTGAACGAGCTCGCCCGTCTCCGCAAGGAGTCCGACGACCTCTGCCGCACGGTCATCAAGGAGACCGGCCAGAAGGTCGCCTACACGATCGGCACGATGATCGAGGTGCCGCGCGCGGCGCTCACCGCCGACGAGATCGCCCGCGAGGCCGAGTTCTTCTCGTTCGGCACCAACGACCTGACGCAAATGGGCTTCGGCCTCTCGCGCGACGACTCGGGCACGTTCCTTCCCGCCTACGTCGACAGCGGCATCCTCCCGGTCGATCCGTTCGCGAGCCTCGACCAAGGAGGCATCGGCCAGCTGATGGAAACCGCCGTCGCCAAGGGCCGCAAGGTGCGCGCCGGCCTCAAGATCGGCATCTGCGGCGAGCACGGCGGCGACCCGAGCTCGATCGACTTCTGCCACCGCATCGGGCTCGACTACGTGTCGTGCTCGCCCTACCGCGTGCCGGTCGCCCGCCTCGCCGCGGCCCAGGCCGCGCTCGCGAGCAAGAAGAAGAAATGACCGCGCGGGGTCGTCGAGGTCTGCCGGTGGTGCGCGGGACGACGCGCGTCTACGGCATCCTCGGCGACCCGGTCGCGCACAGCCTGTCCCCGGCGATGCAGAACGCCGCCTTCGTCGCGGCCGGGCTCGACGCGGTCTACGTGCCCTTCCCCGTCACCGCCGCGGACCTCGCGGCGACGCTCGCAGGGCTCCACGCCGCCGGTGTCGCCGGATTGAACGTGACGGTCCCGCACAAAGAAGCGGCCGCCCGTCTCGCCATGAGTCTCCGCCCGCGCGCGCGTGCCTGCGGCGCCGCGAACACGCTGATCCGGACGGCGAAGGGCTGGGTCGGCGACAACACCGACGGCACCGGCCTCCTCGTCTCGCTCGCCGAGCAGCGCTTCGACCCGCGCGGCCGGAACGTCCTGCTGATCGGCGCCGGCGGCTCGGCGCGGAGCGTCGCCCACGCCTTCGCGCGTGCCGGCACCCGCGTTCTGATCATCGCCAACCGCACCCCGGCGCGGGCCGCGGAGCTGGTCGCGACGCTCCGCCGCCGCGACGCCTACGCCGGCGACCTTAGCGTCCTCGGCAACGCCGACGTGCTCAGCGGCCTCGACCTGATCGTCAACTGCACCTCGACGACCCTCGGCGCCGGCGCGCTCCCGGCGATCGGGTTCAAGCACACCAACCCCGCTCTCCTCTGCTGCGACCTCATGTACGGCAAGCCGTCGCGCTTCCTCACCCAAGCCCGCGCCGCCCGCCGCCGCACCCTCGACGGCAGCGGCATGCTGCTCCACCAGGGCGCCCTCGCCTTCACGCTGTGGACGGGGCAGCGGGCCCCAGTCGAGGTGATGCGCCGCGCCCTCAAAAGGTGAGCGCAGCCCCTGCGCGCGTGAGGTATGCCCAGGTGCCAAGACCCGCAGGTTGCTCAAAAAGGGGCAGATGCTAGGCGCGACCGACTGAGCGCGGAGGCGTAGCGGAGCTACGCCGCACAAGCGAAGGAGGGAGCAACGACGCAGATGCCCCTTTTTCAGCAACCTGCGCACGTCACTCGAGGCGCATGGGCTGGCCCGCATAGTTCCGCGGCCCCGCAAAGCGCACCAACGTCGGCGGCTTGCCGGCGTCCAAGAAGAACTCGGTCTTCGGCACGAAGCGCTGCAGGATCGGGTCGATCAGGAAGTTGACCGTCGGCAGGAGCGTGAAGCGCGTGGTCGCGACCTTACCGCCGACGCGGGTCAGGCTGGCGGGGCCGACCCGCTTCAGCTCCATGTCGATCACCCGCGGCTTCGGCGTCGGCACGACGGTCTGGAACACCAGGGTGTCGCCCTCGGCGTTGGCGTCGAAGTTCTTGAGCACGAGGTTGTAGAGCGGGCCCCAGTAGGTGCCCGGTCCGATGTCGGCCTCCTCGTCGACGGTGGTCCGCTCGCCGTCGTCGACGTAGAAGCCGGTCAGGCGCTTGCCCGCGACGTCGATCTTGACGTCGACGATCGGCTTGCCGCGGGGGTCGCGGATGATCGACCGCCCGGAGAGCGCTTCCAGCCGATCGCCGACCCGCACCTCGGCCTCGTCCTCGTCGCTCGAGCCGTCGCGGAAGTGGGCGATGCGCGTGACGCGCAGCCGATCCTTCGTCCGGTGCTGACGGTACTCGATCAGGCCCTGCACGCGCTTCCCGTCCTCCGACCAGATCGTCGTCGTCCCGGCGACGTCGCCTTCGACGTAGACGAGCTTGATCGGCGGCGTCGGGTCGGCCGCATCCGCATGCACCGCACCGAGGAGCATCACCAGCGCGGCCAGCAGCCGCACGCCCAACCGCCTCGCCGAGGATCGCGTCATCGGTCCGGTCTAGCAGCGCGTTCCGTCCTAGGCGACGTGCCCCGCACCGTCCGCGCCCTCCGCCCCGCAACGCGAACGGTCCACTACCGCTTCGGCATCTCGATCCCGTGGCGGCGCAGGCGCTGATAGAGCGTGCTCCGCGGGATGCCGAGCCGGGCGGCGGCGGCCTCCACCCGGCCACCCTCCTCCCCGAGGACCCGCACGATGTGCCGCTTCTCAACCTCGGCGAGCGTGAGCGCGGCGTCGGTGGCATCCGGCGCCGCCGGAGCGGTGTCGAAGCGGAGCGCATCGCGGTCGAGCGCACGGCGGTCGGTCGTGAGCAGGGCGCGCTCGAGGACGTTCCGGAGCTCGCGGACGTTGCCGGGCCACGGGTGCGCGATCAGGGCCGCCTCGGCGGCGGAGGTCAGATCGACG
>CAZWAX010000599.1:0-3069 GCA_964631985.1 uncultured Polyangiaceae bacterium
CGCTCGAGGTCCGCATACGCGCGTTCGCCCGGGACCGCGTCGGCGACGAAGCGCCGGCGGTTCGCGGCGAGGTCGGCGCACGCGTCGTCGCGGAGGCCGTGGGCGGCGTCCAGGCTGCGGCGCAGCGCCTCGTAGGGGAGCCGGCGCGCGTCGGGGGGAAACGCGTCGAGCACGACCAGCCGGCCCGTCGCGATCGCGCGCTCGACGACGGCGAGACGCGCCATGCCGACGAGCAGCGGAAAACCGAAGTCGGGACGCGCCGAGGCCGCGAGGCGCGTGAGCTCCGTCGCGAGCCGGCCGGCGTAGCGGGTGAGCGCGGCGGTTTCGTCGGCATCGAGCGGCGCGCCGTCGTTCACGGTACGCACGGCGTCGGGATCGAGCGCGGGGCCGTCGCGCAACCTTTCGAGCGCGACGATGCCGCTCAGGGTGGCGGCATAGCGATCGGCGAAGCGGTCGGTGTCGGCGGCGGCGTGTGCGTCGGGGCGAAGCGCGCCGAGCGTGGTGCGCAGCTCGCGGAGGCGCCGGGTGACGAAGTCGACGCCGTGCCCGGCCGCGACGTTCGCGCGGAGCGTGGTCAGCGCGGCGGACGACTCGCCCGTCGGCACCGGCTCGAAGTAGCCCGCCGCCTCGATCGGTACACCCTGACTCCCGTCACGCTCGCGCGCCGCCGCGAGCACCACGCCCAGCAGGTCCCGCCGTGCCGCCAGCCGGTCGAGCCGCGCGAGCGCCTCGCGCTCGAGCAGGTAGCGCCGGTTGAACCCCTCACGCAGGCGCTCGAAGGTGTCCGCGGATACCGCCACCCGCGAGCGATGGATCGGCCGGTTGCCGAGCACCGCATAGCGCCAGCGCGCATGCTCGGTCACGTCGCGCTCGAGGACGAGCCGGCCCTCCGGGCTGCGCTGAAAGGCGTAGGTGCGATTGCCGAACGCCACCGCGACGTGGCCCGCGCTCGAGCCGCCCTCGTTCGGCTCCATGTAGAGGTAGTCGACGAAGCGGGGCTCGCTGCCGACCGCCGCGGGCGGCGTCAGGACGGCGAGAGCGAGGCTCCACGCGGTCATGATCGTCTTGCGCCTGACCTCATGAGAATGTACATTTCGATTCATGAGCCGCCCCCTGCAGGTCTATCTCGACGACGACGACCTCGATCGGCTCGAGGAATGGGCGCGGGCGCGCGGCTGGACGAAATCCCAGACGATTCGCGCTGCCGTCCGCGCCCTGGTGCGAACGGACGAAGCCGAAGATCCACTGCTCGCGGCGAGCGGCATGATCGACGGACTTCCGCCGGATCTGGGCGAGCGATTCGACGAATACCTAGGCGCGACGTTCGTCGCCGAGCGGGCACCGCAATATCGTGGCAAGACCAGGACCGACCGGCAACGTCCTCGTCGATAGCGGGGCGTGGATCGCGTTGATGAGCGCGCGCGATCAGCACCACGTCGCGGCCGACGCGGCCTTCCGTCGCGCGGTCCGCGAGAAGACGCGTCTCCTCACCACGAATCTCGTCCTCGCCGAGGTCCACCGCTTGCTGCTCTTCCGCGCCGGCATTCGGGCGGCAGCCACGGCACTCGACCGCATCGAGGCGAGCGAGCACGTCCAGGTGGTGTTTGCCACGGAGGACGATCATCGTGCGGCCCGCCAGTGGATGAGCCGACTCGGGGATCAGCGCATCACCTATACCGACGCCGTGAGCTTCGCCGTGATGGAGTCGAGAAAGTGTGGCACCGTCCTCGGCTTCGACCACGACTTCCTCGTCGCCGGCTTCCGCTTCTGGGGCGCGCAGTAGACGGAGTCTCCCGGCGATCGTCAGGAGACGGTCGCCCGTGCTTCCGCACCCGCATCGTGCGGCCGAGCCGACGGTCGCCCAGCCTCCGAGCGCGCAGCGCGAGGCGAGCCGGGGGATGCACGAAGCGCGGCTCAGCCGCGCTTCGTGAAGGGGGAGAGATCCCCCTTTTCTACTGCCTGTTCCGGTCCAAGAAATCGATCAGCGCCGGCGTGACCGGATTCACCCCGGTGTCCTCGGCCGTCACGACGTCGACGTGGGCGAAGCCCACGGCCATGATCACCTCGAAGCCGCCGTTCACGCCGCCGAAGGACGGGAAAGCCGGGTTCGGGACGCTGGCGTCGACGACGCGCGGCGTGCCGTCGCAGGTCGGGGCGGTGCAGACCCCGATGCTCGACCCGAACGCGGTGAAGCCGCCGGCGACCGGCACCAGTCCGTTGGTGCCGCCGAAGGAGATCACCGGGATGTCGATGCTCGCGGCCTGGGTCAGGTTCTCGATGTCGCGCCGGCCGCGGCCGACCGAGAGCGGCGTCGAGTCGAGGTTCACCCCCTGGCTGCACTGGGCGTTCGAGCTGCACGCGTTCCCGACCGCCCCGACCGAGCAGGTGCCCGCCGAGCACACGCCACTGACCGCCGTCACGCTCAGGCCCGAGCTCGGGTAGTAGGTGTCGGTGAAGTTGGTGCCGCCGACGTAGAAGTTGCCGACGAGGCGGTCCATGCGCGTGACCTCGCGCTCCTGGCCCCACACGTTGCCGGGCAGTGTGGTCGGTGCCGGGCCGTTGTTGGGGATGAGCGACGGATGCACGCCCGAGAGGATGTCGTTCCAGGTCTGGAGGCCGCCGATCGTGATGCCGGGACCGCCGAGCGAGGTGGAGACGAACGGTGCCGCGGAGGCTACGAGGCCGTCGTCGTCGAGGAAGTTGCCGAGCCCGCCGAAGGCCGTCGACTGCGGCAGCAGCGCCAGGTTGGCGAGGTCGGGAACCACGTCGATGGCGGTGTTGCCGACGGTGCCCTGATCGACGCGGAGGATGTTCTCGCCGGAATCGGGATCGACGATCGTCTGGATTGCCGTTGCCTCGCCGGCGGCGAGCACGCGCGGGTTCAGAAGCGTCGAGACGGAGTACGCCGTCGTCGGCGGCGTGCACTTGGGCGGGAGCTGCCCGACGCAATCGGCGGCTTCGGTCGCGACCGTGCAGGCGGTCGTACCGTCGACGCAGCGGCCGGCGTTGTCGCGCACGGCGCCGTAGAGGCCGCCGTCGAACTTGGCCTCGATGCGGTCGAGGGTGTCG
>CAZWAX010000600.1:0-3062 GCA_964631985.1 uncultured Polyangiaceae bacterium
GGCCGCTGGTACTGGTTCGTCACGCGGCTCGGCATGGTCGGCACCGTCGAGCGCGCGAGCGGCCGGGTGCAGACGCACCAGCTCGACGGCGAGCGCATCCAGAACTCGTTCGCGGTCGGGGCCGACGGGGCCTTCATCGTGTCGGACCACGCGCTCTATGCCTTCGCGGCCGACCCCGACAGCGGCGCGCCGAAGATCACCTGGCGGGCCGCCTACGATCGCGGCGTGCGGCGGAAGCTCGGACAGATCGACCAGGGCTCGGGCACGACCCCGACGCTCCTCGGTGACCGGTGGGTCGCGATCGCCGACAACGCCGAGCCCCGCTTGAACGTGCTGGTGTATCGCCGCGGTCCGATACACATCGGCAACCGCGGCGGCGCCGAGCGCCTCGTCTGCAAGCAGCCGCTCTTCGCGCCCGGCGCCAGCGCCACCGACAACAGCTTCATCGGGATCGGCCGCTCGCTCGTGATCGAGAACAACGCCGGCTACGACATCTTCCCGACGATGATGTTCGGCAAGACGTCGGTCGGCGGCGTCGCGCGCGTCGACCTCGACGAGGACGGCTTCGGGTGCCGCGTGATCTGGGAGAGCCGCGAGATCTCGCAGACGACGGTGCCGAAGCTCTCGCTCGGAAACGGCCTCGTCTATCTCTACACGAAGCTCGCCGATGCCCCGTGGTGGACCGATGCGTACTATCTGACGGCCCTCGACTTCCGCACCGGCGCCACCGTCTTCAGCACTCGCACCGGCGTCGGCCTCGGCTACGACAACCACTGGGCCCCGGTCACGATCGGCCCGGACGGCACCGCATACGTCGGCACGCTCCGCGGCCTACTCGGCGTCCGCGACCGACGCTGAGCGCTCCGACCGAAGCTCGGGGTCCGTCCTCGCGCGTGCTTGTCCTCACCGGCTTTCGGTTTCGACACGGAATCGCCGACGGTCGTCACGGGCCACCAGCTCGAGCGAGCCTATGCCGCGTTGACAGCGTCCGACGCGTGGAATGCGAAGCGGCCGTGCAGTCGGTGGCGGTGTGATCTCGTGTGACGGGCGCGATGGCGGTGGTCAGCTCGCCGCGGCGATCGTGCGCGGACGGTGTGGGGGCCGGCGCCGGGTCCGGCAACGTGCGTGAGCGCGGCTGTGTCCCCCAACCAAGCTCAGCCCGAACCACGCGCGGCAAGCGCGAAGGGCCCGGCGCCGGCCCCCACACCCTCCGCGCCCTCCGCCCCAGAACGCGAGCTGACCCGCGAGCACGACCGCGCGCCTTGTGCCTCCGCGGCTTTGCCTGTACGCCGACGCGGATGCGGAGGACGAGCGGCCGGTGAGCGGGTTCGACGGCGCCCGCTGCCTCGTGACCGGCGGGGCCGGGTTCATCGGCAGCAATCTCACCCGCGCGCTGCTGGCGGCGGGTGCCGAGGTCACCGTTCTCGACGACTTCGCGACCGGACGGCGCGAGCATCTGCCGGAGGCGATGGGGCTGACGATCGTCGAGGAGGATTTGCGGACGACGTCGCGGTTGCCCGCGCTCCTCACCCGCTGCGACTTCGTCTTCCACCTCGCGGCGCAGGTCGGGAACGTGAAGTCGATGAACGAGCCCGAGGCCGACGCCGCGACCAACATCCTCGGGACGGTACGGCTGCTGCGCGCGTGTCGCGACGCGCCGGCGCTGCGGCGGGTCGTGTACTCGAGCTCGTCGGCGATCTTCGGCGAGGCGCAGCGGTTGCCGATCGACGAGGACCACCCCCAGAGTCCGACGAGCTTCTACGCGCTCAGCAAGCTCACGGCCGAGAAGTACGCGCTCCTCGCCGCGGCGAGCTGGGGCGTGCCCGCGGTCTGCCTCCGCTACTTCAACGTGTTCGGGTTACCGATGGAGGACAACGAGTACACCGGGGTGATCTCGATCTTCTTCACGCGGCTCGCCGCCGGCCAGGAGCTCGTGATCTACGGCGACGGCACGCAGTCGCGCGACTTCGTCTACGTCGCCGACGTGGCGCGGGCGAACATGCTCGCGGCGGAGCGGGGCCAGGCGGGGCGGGTCTACAACGTCGGCACTGGCGTTGCGGTCACGATTCGCGAGCTCGCCGAGGCAATGTGCGAGATCACCGGCCGCCATCCCGGCATCGTCCACCGCGAGTTCCGCGCGGTCGAGGTGCGTCACAGTCTCGCCGACATCGGGCGCGCCCGGACCGAGCTCGGCTACGCGCCGACCCACGATCTCCGGGCGGGTCTCACGGCGATGTACGCGGCGCTTCCGCGCGGATCGTCGGCCGCCTCCTAGCCCGCTCCGATGTACAAAGACATCTACTCCCCGGCGGAGCTCGAGGCGAAGTCGGCGATCTGGCGCGTGCTCGTCGGCGACTTCTTCCAGCGCTGGGTGCGGCCCGACGCCGACGTCACGTTGGACGTCGGCTGCGGGTGGGGCGAGTTCTCGAACTTCGTGCGGGCGCGCCGGAGGCTCGGGATAGACGTCTCGGCCGAGTACGTTCGCTATCTCGCGCCGGAGGTCGAGTTCTCGCTGCAGTCGTGTCTGGCGCTGGCGTTCCCCGAGGCCGCCGTCGACGTCGTCTTCGCGAGCAACTTCTTCGAGCACCTGCCGACCCGCGACGAGGCGGCGCTGGCGATGCGCGAGTGCCTTCGCGTGCTCCGCCCCGGCGGCCGTCTCCTGATCCTGCAACCCAACTTCAAATACTGCGCCCGCGAGTACTTCGACTTCTTCGATCACCATCAGCCCTACACCGAGCGCTCGATGGCCGAGGGCCTCCGGCTCGCGGGCTTCGAGATCGCCGAGGTGGTGCCGCGCTTCCTGCCGTTCAGCACCAAGCAGCGGCTGCCGCAGGGCGCCGGGCTGGTACGGCTCTATCTGAAGCTGCCGTTCGCCTGGCGGATCTTCGGGCAGCAGATGTTCATCGTCGCCGTGAAGCCGGTGCGCGAATGAGGCTCGCGATCGTCGTCGAAAGCGCGGCGGAGATGGCGTGGCTCGAGGCCTTCCCGTTCGACGAGGTCGACGTCACGCCGGTCGTGCTTGCCGGCAGCGACGCGGTCGCCGGGACGGCGCGGTCGGTGGC
>CAZWAX010000601.1:0-3057 GCA_964631985.1 uncultured Polyangiaceae bacterium
ACCGGCACCTTGGCGTGCTCGAGGATGATGCGAAGGTTGTAGGGATTGCGGATACCGAGCCCGGAGCCGATCGGCGCGGCGAGCGGCATGACGGCGGCGCAACCCATCTCCTCGAGACGCTTGCAGGTGACGGGGTCGTCGGTCACGTACGGCAATACCTGGAAGCCCTCGGCGATGAGCTGCCGGGCCGCCTCGAGCGTGGCGGGGACGTCGGGAAAGAGCGTGCGCTCGTCGCCGATCACCTCGAGCTTCACCAGGGTGCCGACGCCGGCGTCGCGCGCGAGACGACAGGTGCGAATGGCGTCCTCGGCGGTGTAGCAGCCGGCGGTGTTCGGCAGGATCGTGAAGCGCGCGGGGTCGAGATGGTCGAGCAGGTTCGGGGCCTTCGGATCCGTGATGTTCACGCGCCGGACGGCG
Source organism: uncultured Polyangiaceae bacterium (assembly GCA_964631985.1). Classification (GTDB taxonomy): domain Bacteria; phylum Desulfobacterota; class Binatia; order UTPRO1; family UTPRO1; genus UTPRO1. Next base: position 418 of record CAZWAX010000601.1, read on the forward strand.
ACGGTGACGATCTCGGCGCCGGACAGCTCCACGGCCTTTCGGGTTTCCTCGAAATCGCGATACTTGCCGGTGCCGACGATGAGTCGCGAGGTGTAGCTCTTGCCGGCGAGGACGAACGGATCGTGCACGACGTTGCTCCTTTGACGGTCGACTCAGCCGCCGCCGACGAATTGGACGATCTCGACGCGATCGCCCGCGGCGAGCCGATGCGTCGCCCACGTCCCGCGCGGCACGACGTCCTCGTTGACCTCGACGGCGACGCGGCCGGCGGCGATGCCGAGCCCCTCGAGCAACGTGGCGATCGTCGGGGGCTCGGGGAGCGCATGGGGCTCGCCGTTCACGGTCAGCGGCTGCATCCCTGCGAGCGTGCCACGCCCGCGCGCCGCGCGCAAAAAGGCGACGCGCGCCGGCGAAACCTTTACAACCTCGGCACCCTGGGCTACGAGGGCGGCTCTTCTTCCGACGTCACGACGACACTCCAGATGGGATCCGAGCTGCAGGCGAGGCCGACCGTCGCCGAAATCGACGGGCGCGCGATCGCCGACAATTTCGCCGAGCTCGGGCGCATTGCCGGCGCGGCCGGAATGTTGCCGGTGGTGAAGTCCGACGCCTACGGTCACGGCCTGGCGCTGGTCGGGCGCGCGCTCCGCGACGCCGGGGCCGAGCGATTCGCGGTGGCGACCGCGGTCGAAGGGCGTGACCTGCGGGCGGCGAGCGTCCAGGGCACGATCGTGGTCCTGGGCGGCGTCTATCCGGCCGACTTCGCGACGGTCGTGGAGTCCCGCCTCGCACCCGTCGTCTGGGACGTCGAGACGGCGCATGGGCTCGCGGCGCAGGCCCGAGCCGCCGGTCGGGTGGTGTCCCTCCACGTGAAGGTCGACACCGGGATGAGCCGCCTCGGGGTCGCGCCGGCCGATGCGGCGGCGCTCCTGACGGCGCTCGGCGAGATCGACGGCGTCACCGTCGAAGGCTTGCTCACCCACTTCTGCAACGCGGAGAGCGTCGAGGGGCCGGAGACCACCCGGCAGCTCGAGCGCTTCACCGAGCTCGTGGCCGCGCTCGGTGCGGCGCGGCTTCGGCCGCGCTTCGTGCACGCTGCCAACAGTGCGGCGACGCTCGTCGTGCCGGCCGCGCACTTCGATCTCGTCCGGCCGGGCATCGCGCTCTACGGCATCCACCCCTCCCCGGAGCTCCGCGACCGTGCCCGGTTGCGTCCGGTGATGCGTTTCGTCACGCGAGTGATCGCGCTGCGGCAGATCGCCGTGGGGGGGACGGTCGGCTACGGGGCGACTTTCGTGGCCCAGCGTCCGAGCGTGATCGGCACGTTGCCGGTGGGCTACGCCGACGGGTATCCGCGCGCGCTCTCCAACCGTGCCCAGGTGAGTCTCCGCGGCGGACGGGTCCCGATAGCGGGCCGAGTCTGCATGGATCAGATCATGATCGACGTCACCGACGTTCCGGGCGTGGCGCTCGGCGATGAGGTCGAGCTGTGGGGCCGCGACCTGTCGGTCGAGGAGGTCGCGGCGGTGGCCGGGACCATTCCGTACGAGCTCGTGACGCGAGTCGGGGCGCGCGTGCCCCGGGTCGCCGCCCAAAGTTAGGAGGAGCCATGGCACGGATCGCCCGCGCCCTCGTGAGCGTCAGCGACAAGACGGGATTGGAACGGTTGGCGCGCGCCCTCGCCGCCGCCGGTGTCGAAATCCTCTCGACTGGCGGCACCGCCAAGACGCTGACCGACTGGGGCATCACGGTCACGGCGGTCAGCGATTACACCGGCTCGCCGGAGATCCTCGACGGCCGCGTGAAGACGCTGCACCCGAAGATCCACGGCGGCATCCTCGGCATCCGCGGCGAGGCGAGCCATCGCGCGCAGATGGAGAAGCACGGCATCGGGCCGATCGACATGGTGGTCGTGAACCTCTACCCGTTCGAGCAGGTCGTCGCGCGGCCGAAGACGAAGTTCGCGGAGGCGATCGAGAACATCGACATCGGCGGGCCCTCGATGGTGCGCTCGGCCGCCAAGAACCACGCCGACGTCACCGTGCTGACCGACCCTGCGGACTACGATGACGTGATCGCGGAGCTCGCCGGGGACGGCAGCGTCTCGGCCGCGACCAACCGTCGCTTGGCGCAGAAGGCGTTCGCGCTCACCGCGCGCTACGACGGCGCGATCGCCGACTATCTCGCGGCCGCCGCCGACGAGAAAGGGTTCGGGCCGACCGCGCGCCTGGTGGGGACGAAGGTGCAGGACCTGCGCTACGGCGAGAACCCGCATCAGGCCGCGGCCTTCTACCGCGACGCCGCGCCGGTCGACGAGCCGTCGGTCACGAGCGCGCGCCAGCTGCAGGGGAAGGAGCTTTCCTTCAACAACCTCGTCGACGCCAACGCCGCGCTCGAGCTCGTGAAGGAGTTCCGGGTGCCGGCCGCGGTCGCGATCAAGCACATGAACCCGTGCGGCGTCGCCATCGCGGCCGAGCTGGTCGACGCGTTCACCAAGGCGCGCGCCTCCGACCCGGTTTCGATCTTCGGCGGCATCGTCGCGGTGAACCGCATCCTCGACCGCGCCACCGCCAAGGCGATGCAGGACCTCTTCCTCGAGGTCGTGATCGCGCCGCGGGTGTCGCCCGGCGCGCTGGAGGT
>CAZWAX010000602.1:0-3052 GCA_964631985.1 uncultured Polyangiaceae bacterium
ACCCTTGCTCGGCGCCGCCAATCTCAGGGTCGGCATCGGCGCGAGCCTCGTCGGCCTCCTACAGGCCCGGCTCGATCGGGGGAGCGGGCTCGAGGCCGGGCTCGGCGGCATCCTGTGGAGCCTCCCCGAGCTCGTGTTCCTCAACGTCCGGAAGGGCTCGTACGATCACGTGGCGCGCTATGAGCTCCCAACCGCGCTGCCGTGGCACGAAAGCCCGCCACCGTCTCCGCAATGATCTGGGCGACCGGCTTCACCTCCTCGATCCGCCCGACCACCTGCCCGCCGAGCGCGATCGACGCTTCCATGTCGCCGCCGAAGTAGAGCTCCTGCACCGTCGCGAACACGTCGAAGCCGACGTGCTCCTGGCGCTCGAGCGCAGTCGTCTTCCGGGTGCGGAGCGCGCGCAGGCCTGGGCGGCTGAAGCGGTTCAGGAACACGGTGTCGGTCTCGGCCGCGGCGACGATCGCGTCCTTCCAATTCTGGTGCACGGGCGACTCGGCCGCCGACACCATGCGGGAGCCCATCTGCACCCCTTCGGCGCCGAGCGCGAACGCGGCCGCCATGCTCGGCCCGTCGCAGATGCCGCCGGCGGCGATCACCGGCACGTCGACCTTCGAGCAGACGAGCGGCAAGAGCACCATCGTCGCGACGTCGAGCGGGTTCTTGAAGCCACCGCCCTCCCCGCCTTCGACGACCAGCCCGTCGACCCCGGCCGCGACCGCCTTGCATGCAGCCGCGAGCGACGGCACGACGTGGAACACCGTGAGCCCGGCGTCTTTCAGCTGTTTGGTGTACTGCCGCGGGTCGCCGGCCGACGTGGTGACGAAGCGGACGCCCTGCGCCACCACGAAATCGACGATCGCCGGGTCGCGTACGAAGAGCTGCGCGATGTTGACGCCGAAGGGCTGGTCGGTGAGATCGCGCATCTTGCGGATCTCGTCGCGGACATTGTCGAGCTCGCCCGAGGACGTTTCGATGATCCCGAGCCCGCCGGCGTTCGACACGGCCGAGGCGAGCTGAGCGCGGGCGATCCACCCCATCGGCGCCTGCACGATCGGGTAGCGAACGCCGAGGAGGCGCGTGACCCTGGAGTCGATCCGGTCGGCCGCCTCGGCCATCAGAGGCGCCTCGCCGTCACGACCCAGGAGGCAGTCGCGAGCCGGACGCCGTCGGCGGTCTGGTACGGTGCCAGGGCCTCGCGGACGCTCGCCCGCACTTTGGCGATGGTCTCCGGCGTCGCTTCCCGAATGGCGATCGAGGCCGGACCCATCTGGAGCGCGAAGTCCGCGGCCTCGTCGAGCGAGCCGCTGCCGACCCCCATCGCTTCGTTCCGCGCCTCGAAGCCGATCTCGGCGAAGCCCGCGCTCTCGAGGATGCCGCGTACCCGCTCGGGATCGGCGAAAGCGAACGGACCCGGAGCGTCGGGCGGCGGCGGCGTCGGCGGCGGCACGTGCTGCAGAGCCGCGAAGAGCGGCACCGTCATCCAGGAATTCTCGGGAAGCGCCTTCCAGCAGTGGAAGCCGAGCCGGCCGCCGGGCGCGAGCGCCGCCTGGAGATTGGCAAACGCGGCACGCGGATCCTGGAAGAACATCACGCCGAAGCGCGAGAAGACGACGTCGAAGCTCGCCGGCGGAAACGCATGCGTCTGCGCGTCGGCGACGACGAACCGGACGTTCGGAGCTCCCGCGCCGCGCTCGCGCGCACGTTCGAGCATCACGGCCGAGATGTCGACGCCGAGGACCGAGCCCGTGGCGCCGACGCGGCGCCCGAGCTCGAGCGCGGTCTCGCCGCAGCCGCAGCCGACGTCGAGCACGCGCTCGCCGGTGCCGATCGCCAAGCGGTCCATCACGACGTGGCCGAAGGACGCGAGCTGACGGTCCAGGTCCTCCTGGAGCTTGACCCAACGGGGTCCGCCCTGCTCGTTCCAGTACGTGATCTGCTCGGCGTTCGGTCCCGCGGCTTCGAGTTTGTCCATGGCGAGCACCGGTCGCACAGCGGCGGACGCCAATCAACCGTCGGCGGCTGTTGGGTCAGCTCGCGTTCTGGGCCGGAGGGCGCGGACGGAGTGGGGGCCGTCGCCGGGTCCTCCGCGCTGCCGCGCGTGGGTCGGGCTGAGCTTGGTTGCGGGACGCAGGCGCGCTCTCGCACGTTGCCGGACCCGGCGACGGCCCCCACTCCGTCCGCGCACGATCGCCGCAGCGAGCTGACCCTCTATCCGGCCGGCATGCCCATGGCAGTGCGCACGTCCGCGAATGCAGGCGTCCAGCGACCGGCGCGATCGCGTACGACGATCTCGCGCGGTGGCGCACCGGCGGGACACGGCGGGTCACCGGCCCGCCGCATCGCGTAGACCGCGAAGAGCTTGGCCTTCCCGGCGCGCGGGACGACGTCGACCTGGGCGTCGATCGTGAGATTCGCGGCACGCGCGCTCGCGAGCACGCGGTCGTGCTGGAACGCGGCCGCGCACACGACGAAGCGGCCGCCGGGGGCGAGCGGGGGGGCTGCGCGTGCCGCGTAGTCCTCGACACCGCCACGCTCCTCGAAGTGGCAGGGGCCACATTGCGCACGGTGCGAGGCGGTAGCGTGACCGGGCGTCAGGTACGGCGGCGTTCCGGTGACGAGATCGACGGTGGCGAGATCGGCCGTGAGAGTCCGCTCGCGGAAATCGCCGTGGCGGACCGCGCAACGGTCGAGCGCGCCGTTCCAGGCGAGCGAGCGCCGCGCCAGGTCGACGCTCGCCGCCTGAGCCTCGATGCCGATACCCGTCGCGTCCGGAAAGCTCCACGCCATCAGCATGAGGACGGTGCCGATCCCGCACCCGAGGTCGACGAACCGTGCCGGCGGATTGGCCGTGACCACCCGGGCGGCGACCCACGCCGTCACCAGATCGTCGAGCGACCAGCGATGTCCCGCGACCTGCTGCAGAATCCGCCAGTCGCCGGCGAGATAGCAGAGGTCCTCGCCCGCATGCGGGCCGAGCCCCGGGTCGGGCGACGATGCGGGCGCCGGTCCCGGCGCCTCCCACCCGCGCGGCCGCCGCGCCGCGCGCACG
>CAZWAX010000603.1:0-3049 GCA_964631985.1 uncultured Polyangiaceae bacterium
CCCCGTCGAAGGGGCCGAGGCTGGGGGGGCTCAGGCTGCCGGCGGCGTTGATCGACATCGCCTCGCTCAAGAACGGCATCGTGCTCGTCACCGGCCCGACCGGGTCGGGCAAGTCGTCGACGCTCGCGGCGCTCATCGACCTGATCAACGAGACTCGCGCCGACCACATCCTGACCATCGAGGATCCGATCGAGTTCCTGCACTCGCACAAGAAGGCGACCGTCCACCAGCGCGAGCTGCACAGCGACACGCCGACGTTCGCGCTGGCATTGCGCGCCGCGCTGCGCCAGGCGCCGAAGGTCATCCTGGTCGGCGAGATGCGCGATCTCGAGACCATCTCGCTGGCGCTGACCGCCGCCGAGACCGGCCACCTGGTGTTCGGTACGCTCCACACCTCGAGCGCGCCCAAGACCATCGACCGCATCATCGACGTCTTCCCGTCCGGCCAGCAGGGCCAGATCCGGACGATGCTCTCGGAGTCGCTCGAGGCCGTGATCGCGCAGAAGCTGCTCAAGAAGAAGGGCGGCGGGCGCGTGGCCGCGACCGAGATCCTGGTCGGCATCCCGGCCGTCCGGAACCTCATCCGCGAAGCCAAGCTGCACCAGATTCCCTCGGCGATGCAGACCGGCCAGCAGCACGGCATGCAGACGATGGACGCGGCGGTGGCCGAGCTCACCAAGAAGGGCGTGCTCGAGCGTCCGGCGGCGATGCTCAAGCCGGGCGAGGGCGGCATGGCGGCGGCCGTCGGCTCCCACTGAGGCTGCCAAGGCCGCTGACGACGCCGTCGTAAGGCTGGCGCCCGTTCCGGCGGGTGGGGTAGGTCCAGACCGTGTCCCGCCCCACCTTCGAGCCCGATCTCTACACCGACGTGGCGATCGCGGATCCCTATCCGCTCTATCGCCGCATCCGGGATCTCGGGCCGGCGGTCTGGCTCGCGGCGCACGAGGCGTGGGCGATCGGGCGCTTCGACGACGTGCGGGCGGCGCTCCGTGCCGATGCCGTGCTGGTGTCGGGCCACGGCGTCGGGATGAACGACGTGGTGAACGCCGAAGGGACGCGGATCACGCTCTCGACCGACGGTGATCTGCACCGCCGCCTCCGCGCGGTGCTCATGAAGCCGATGATGCCGAGCACGCTCCGCGCGGTGCAGGCCGAGGTCGAGCAGCTGGCAGAGACGCTCGTGACGGATCTGTTGGGTCGCGAGTCCTTCGACGGCATCGCCGACTTCGCCCGCCATCTTCCGGTCGCGGTGATCGCGCGGCTGGTCGGGCTCCCCGAGGCCGGGCGCCAGCGCATGCTCGACTGGGCGAAGGCGACCTTCGACGCGCTCGGTCCGATGAACCCGCGCGGTCGGGCGGCGACGCCGCTGCTCTTCGAGATGATGACCTACGCCATCGGCGTCGAGTGGGCGTCCCTGCTCCCGGGCGGGTGGGCGGCGCAGCTCTTCGCGGCGGCGGACGAGGGCAGGATCGAGCCGACCGACGTGGCGAGCATGCTGATCGACTACATCGCACCGAGCCTCGACACGACGATCCTCGGCGTCGGGCACCTGCTCTTCCAGCTCGGCCGCCATCCCGAGCAGTGGGCCATGCTGCGCGCCGATCCCGATCTGGTGCCGCGCGCGATCGACGAGGCGCTGCGGCTGGAAGCGCCGGTACGCGCGTTCAGCCGCTTCGCGGTCGCCGACCACGACGTCGCCGGCACGACCATTCCGGCCGGGTCGCGGGTGTTGATCCTGTTCGCGTCCGGCAATCGCGACGAGCGCCGTTTCGCCGACCCGGATCGCTTCGACGTGACGCGTGACGCCCGCGATCATCTCGGCTTCGGCCACGGCGTCCATCGCTGCGCCGGCTCGCACGTGGCGCAGCTCGAGATGCAGGCGCTCCTCCGTGCGATGGTGGCGCGGGTCGGGACGATCGAGGTCGGGCCGCCGGCGCTCGGCTTGAACAACGTGCTCTACGGGTACCAGAGCTTTCGGGCGACGTTTCGATGACGACGGATCATCCGAGCTTCGCCGAGCAGGCGCTCCACTACTTCGACCGTCCGCACGAGGCGGTCCCGACGGCACCGCTCGTCGGTCCGGCGGCGTGGCGCGGCGAGGATCTCGCCCGGCGGACCGACTGGATCGTCACGCTGGGGCCCGAGCAGCTGGCCGAGCTCGATGCGCTCCGCACCGAGCTCCGCCGTCGCGGTCGGACCGTCGCGACCCTACGCCGCGACGACGTGGTGGTGCCGACGCTCGCGCCGGCGATCGCCGCGTGGCGTCGCGAGCTCCAGGGCGGGCGCGGCTTCCTCGTCGTGCGCGGTCTCCCGGTCGAGCGCTGGGGCGACGACGACGCGGCGCTCGTGTACTGGGCGCTCGGTCTCGCGCTCGGACGACCCGGGGCGCAGAACCCCGAGGGCGATCTCCTCGGCCACGTGCGGGATACCGGCGAGGACGCGGGGGATCCCTTCGTCCGCCGCTATCGGACGGCGGGCGACATCGCCTACCACTGCGACCTCGCCGACGCGGTCGGGCTGCTCTGCCTGCGGGCGGCACGGGCCGGCGGCGCGAGTCGGCTCGTGAGCTCGGTGACGGTGTACAACGAGCTCGCGCGGCGCCGCCCGGACCTGGTCGCGCGGCTCTTCGACTGGGTCTACCTCGACCGCCGGAACGAGCAGGACGACGGGGGTCCGGGCTGGGTGCCGGTGATCCCGTGTCGCTACGCGAACGGGACGCTCCGCACCTTCTACCACAGCGACTACTTCCGCTCGGTCACGCGCCACGCCGACGTGCCGCGTTTCACGCCGGCGGAGCAGGAGCTCTTCGATTGCTACGAGGCGATCGCGGCCGAGCCGGCGCTCCGGCTCGACATGCAGCTCGCCCCGGGCGACATCCAACTCGTGTCGAACCACGTGATCCTGCACGCGCGCACGGCCTACGAGGACGCCCCGGATCCGACGCGGCAGCGGCATCTGCTACGGCTCTGGCTGAGCCTCGATGCCCCGCACGCGTAGCAGGTTGCTGAAAAAGGCCGATCTGCGTCGTTGCTCGGTCGTTCGCTTGTGC
>CAZWAX010000604.1:0-3048 GCA_964631985.1 uncultured Polyangiaceae bacterium
CATGAGCGCGCTCGTCACGAGACCCGGCGCGACCCACGTGCGGGCGGATGCGCGAGCGCATCCGCGAGCGGCTCGAGCGTCGCGAGCGTGATCCGTCCGGCCGGGACGTGCGGGAGACACACCGGGCGATCGGGGAGCGCCTGCGTCAGCCGGCGGATTTGCCGGTCGGCGGCACGCTGGCGCGCGAGGCTGAACCGCGCGACCCCGAGGTAGGGGTGCCACGAGGGCGGGACGTCGGCCGGCTCGGCACGCACCCGTTGAGCTTCGGCGCGCGTGAAGCGAAACGGGTCGACGGCGTTCACGACCACCGGCAGCAAGGTGACCCCGATACGCATGAGTGCAGTCGCGAGCTCCAGCGTCTCGTTGACGGCCATCTCTTCGGCACGGGTCACCATGGTGACGGCCGCGCGCTTCGGATCGCCGAGGAGAAGCGCCAGATCGCGCGCCGTGCTGGTGAGCGGCCCGAACGGCAGCATCTTGAGCAAGGTCCCGGGCGTAGCGAGCAGGGGCACCGAGTGCCCGGTGGCGGGCGCGTCGACGATCACGAGGTCGAAGCGGTGCCGGCGCCGCTTGAAGCCGATCCGCTCGTCCTCCCACTCGGCGATGCGCACCAGCGTCAAGAAGTCCTCGAGCCCGGGCGCGGCGGCGGTGACGACGCGAAACGTGTTGCTCTCGAGAAGCCGGCGGGCGAGCGCGCGAATGCGCAGCATGCCGGCGAGGAAGTCCTCCATGATGACCGTGGGGGCGATCGCGGCGGCGGCGAGCTCGGGTGTGATCTCGGTCGGCTCCGGCGCGAGGGTGAGGTCGCCGAGGTACTCGCCGAGCCGGCCCATCGGGTTGATCTCGACGACCAGGGTGCGCTTGCCCGCGCGGGCGGCGGCGAGCGCGAGCGCGGTCGCGACGGCGGTCCGTCCGACGCCGCCCTTGCCGGTGATGAAGACCAGACGGCGTTGCAGCACGGCGTCGAGCATCGGGAGTGCACCCATACGTGCGGGCTTCGGTGTGGTCAAATTGACATTCGGAAATCGCTTCCCTACCGTCGCGCGTATGGGTCGCCGGGTCATCGATCTGCGTTCAGGCGAGCCCGTCGTCCCGAAACGCCGGCGGCGAAAGCGGGCCGGTGCGGATCACGAGGCGTTCAGTCGCAGTCTCAGCGAGCTCGAGCGCGAGATCGACGAGGCGCTCGCCGGACTCGGCAGCGGGGCCGACTTTGACGTCGGCGCCTGGCTCCGCGGCACCGGCGAAGAGGTCCTCGGCTTCTACGCCGACCTCGGACGCGCGTTCATGCAGGGCGGCCTCGGGGCCGCGTTCGTCCGTTTGCGGATGGTCGGGACGGCGGACCACGTCGACGAGTTCGGATACGACCCCGCCTTCCACGCCCGGCTGATGCCGCTCGCCCGGGCTCTCTACGAGCAATGGTGGCGCGTCGAGGCCTCGGGGCTCGAGCACGTCCCGCTCTCGGGGCGGCTGTTGCTGGTCGGCAACCACTCCGGCGCGTTCTTTCCGTACGACGGGGTGATGATCGCCGAAGCGCTCCGCGCGCACCATCCCGGTGGCGGGCGACAGGCGCGGCCCCTGGTCGAAAACTTCGTCTACCACGCCCCGTTTCTCGGGCCGGTGCTGGCCCGCATGGGCATCGTCCGGGCTTCCTCGCAGAACGCCCGCCGGCTGCTGCAGCGCGAGCAGGCCGTGATCGCGTTCCCGGAGGGCGCCAAGGGGCTCGGCAAGTACTACCGCGACCGCTATCGCCTGCAGCGCTTCGGGCGTGGCGGCTTCGTGTCTCTGGCGCTGCAGACCGGCGCGCCGCTCGTGCCGGTCGCCGTCGTGGGTGCCGAGGAGATCCACCCGGTATTGGCGCGCTGGGACTGGGCCGCCCGCGGGCTCGACCTCCCGTACTTCCCCGTGACGCCGACCTTTCCCTGGCTCGGCCTGCTCGGCTTCGTACCGTTGCCCACCAAGTGGCGGATCGTGTTCGGCGCGCCGATCGATCTCGCCGCTCAGCATGGTCCGGACGCGCATCGTGACGAGCTGCTGGTGAACCGCCTCAAGGAGGAGATCCGCGAGCGCATCCAACGCATGGTGGTGGCGGCGCTCTCCGAACGCGATTCCGTCTTCCGCTGAGTCGGAGAAGGCGAGCGGCCGAGCAGCGGAGCGCTCGGCCGCCTCGTGGTCCGGCCGCGCCCTCCACAGGCGTTGCCAGCGGTGATCCGGGAATTCTATGGCTGCGCTTGCCGCAGCACGCGCCGCACGGTGTGCCCGAGGTCGTTCAGATCGATCGGCTTCGCGAGGAAGGCGGCGGCGCCGAGCCGGGTCGCGAACCGCTGGGTCTCCGGGTCACTTTGCGCCGAGATGACGATCACCGGCGGCCGGGTGGTCGGCGGCGATCCCGGCTTCTGGGTGTCCTTCAGGCGGCGCAACACCTCCCAGCCGTTCATGCCGGGCATGCGGAGATCGAGGATCAACAGGCCGACCTCGCCGCTCTCGAGCGTCGACAGCACCAGCTGCCCGTCGGTGACCGACGCCACGTCGTACCCGGACCGGGCGAGCGCGCTTGCGAGCACCGTGCGGGTGCCGTCGTCGTTTTCGGCGACCACGATCATGGCATCTCCGCGGTGTGCTCGCAGGCGTCTCGCCCGGGATCGGGCCTAGATCGCGCTCTCGCCGCGTTCGCCGGTGCGGATGCGGACGGCATCCTCCACCGGCAGCACGAAGAGCTTTCCGTCGCCGATGCGACCGGTTTTGGCGGTGGCGATGATGGTCTCCGCCGCGAGCCCGGCCTGTTGATCCGAGACCAGGATCTCGATCTTGATCTTGGGCAGGAAGTCGACGACGTACTCGGCGCCGCGGTAGAGCTCGGTGTGACCTTTCTGGCGGCCGAACCCCTTCACTTCCGAGACCGTCATGCCGTTGATGCCCTGCTTGGCGAGGGCCTCCTTCACTTCGTCGAGCTTGAACGGTTTGATGATGGCTTCGATCTTTTTCATGGGATCCTCAGAACACGTACGACAGTTCGGCAGCGACAGTGTGCTGATCGTCCTGCGTGTCGTC
>CAZWAX010000605.1:0-3025 GCA_964631985.1 uncultured Polyangiaceae bacterium
GAAGGCGACACGGTCAAGCGCACGGGCAAGATCATTCAGGTGCCGGTGGGCGAGCTGGCTCCGGTAACCAAGAGCGGGCGACGAACCGCGGAGAAGGCCCTGCACCTGAAGGGCGTGCACTAGGAGGACCCACCCATGTCACGATCACGACTTCCCGGACGCCAAGGTCTCTACGACCCGATGCACGAGCACGACGCCTGCGGCGTCGGCTTCGTCGTCAACATGAAGGGTGTCAAGTCGCACACCATCATCGAGCAGGGCCTGCAGATCCTCGCGAACCTCACGCACCGCGGCGCCTGCGGCTGCGACCCGCTGACCGGTGACGGCGCCGGCATCCTCACGCAGATGCCGGACGCGTTTCTCCGCAAGGTCTGCGCCGGGCTCGACATCACGCTGCCGCCGGTCGGCGAGTACGGCGTCGGCATGGTGTTCCTCCCCGAGCGCATCGACGAGCGCAACGAGTGCCTCGAGATGTTCGAAAAGGTCGTCCGCGAGGAAGGCCAACGGCTGCTCGGATGGCGCCGCGTGCCGGTCGACCCGAGCAAGTGCGGCCCGCTCGCGCGCGAGTCGATGCCGGAGATCCGGCAGATCTTCATCGCGCGCGGCCGCAGCACGCCGGACACCGCGGCGCTCGAGCGCAAGCTCTACGTGATCCGGAAGCGCGTCGAGCGGCAGGTCCGCGAGTCGGGTCTCCGCGACACCGAGTCCTTCTACGTGCCGAGCCTGTCCAGCCGCACCATCAACTACAAGGGCCTACTGCTGCCGGATCAGATCCCCCAGTTCTACACGGATCTCACCGATCCCGACTTCACGAGCGCCCTGGCGCTGGTCCACCAGCGCTTCAGCACCAACACGTTCCCGTCGTGGGACCGCGCCCACCCCTACCGCTACGTGGCGCACAACGGCGAGATCAACACGCTCCGCGGCAACGTCAATTGGATGCACGCCCGCGAGTCGATGTTCGCCTCGCCGCTCTTTGGCGACGACATGGAGAAGCTCTTCCCCATCATCGCGCCTGGCGGCAGCGACTCGGCGGGCTTCGACAACGCGCTCGAGCTCCTCGTCCACACCGGACGGCCGCTCTCGCACGCGGTCATGATGATGATCCCCGAGGCGTGGCAGAAGCACGACGGGATGAGCCCGGAGAAGCGCGCATTTTATCGCTACCATGCGTGTCTCACCGAAGCCTGGGACGGCCCGGCCTCCATCGCGTTCAGCGACGGCACCGTGATCGGCGCCGTGCTGGATCGCAACGGCCTTCGGCCTTCACGGTACGTCGTGACGAAGGATGGGTTGGTCGTCATGGCCTCCGAGGTCGGCGTGCTCGACATCGCTCCCGAGAACGTGGTTGCGAAGGGCCGGTTGCAACCGGGCCGTATGTTCCTGGTCGACCTCGCGGAGGGCCGCATCATCGCCGACGAGGAGCTGAAGGCCGCGATCGCGCGCCGCCAGCCGTATCAGCAGTGGCTCGACGAGGGCCTGACCCGGCTCGACGATCTGCCGGCGGCAAGCGAGCCTGTGCCGGCCTGCGACGACGCCACCCGTCTCACCCGTCAGCAGGCGTTCGGCTACACCATCGAGGACCTGAAGTTCCTGATGTCGCCCATGGCCTTGAACGGCCAGGAGGCGGTCGGGTCGATGGGCACCGATACGCCCCTCGCGGTGTTGTCCAACAAGCCGCAGCTGCTCTTCAACTACTTCAAGCAGCTCTTCGCGCAGGTCACCAATCCGCCGATCGACCCGATCCGCGAAGAGCTGGTGATGTCGCTGAAGGCGACGATCGGCTGCGAGGAGAACCTCTTCGAGGAAAGCACCGCGCATTGCCGGCAGCTGGAGCTCGAGGAGCCCGTGATCGACAACGAGGCGCTCGCCAAGATCAAGGGGCTGCAACGCGACAAGCTCCGCGCCGTCACGATCCCGATGCTCTATCGCGTCCGTGACGGCGGTGCCGGGCTCGAGAAGGCGCTCTCGGTGCTTTGTTGGGAGGCCGAGGTGGCCATCACCAACGGGGCGACGCTGCTGATCCTCACGGACCGCGGCATGGACGAGGAGAACGCCCCGATCCCGAGCCTGCTCGCCACCGCTGCGGTCCATCATCAGCTGATTCGGAGCGGCAATCGCACGCGCTGCGGCCTCGTCATCGAGTCCGGCGAGCCGCGCGAGGTGCAGCACTTTGCCTTGCTGGTCGGGTACGGCGCCGGCGCCATCAATCCCTACCTGGCCATCGAGACGGTCCAGGAGCTCGTCCGTGACGGCATCGTGAAGGGCATCCCCGAGGACGAAGCCGTCGCGCATTACTTGAAGGCCGCCAACAAGGGCATCCTCAAGGTCATGACCAAGATGGGAATCTCGACCATCCAGAGTTACCGCGGCGCGCAGATCTTCGAGGCGATCGGTCTGAACCGGGAGCTCGTCGACGGCTACTTCACCGGCACGGCCTCCCGCATCGAGGGCATCGGCCTCGACGCCATCGCGGCGGAGAGCGCGGCCCGTCACGCGCATGCCTACACGATCCGGCCGGAGCTCGACGGCGAGCTCGATGCCGGCGGCCAGTACCAGTGGCGCCGACGCGGCGAGTTCCACATGTACAACCCGAACTCGATCGCCTTGCTGCAGCACGCGGTCCGCGCCGGCAGCTACAAGCTCTTCAAGAAATACTCCGAGGTCGTGAACGACGAGAGCCGCAATCTGGCGACGTTGCGGGGGCTGCTCAAGTTCCGAGCGTCGAAGTCCATTCCGATCGAGGACGTCGAGCCCGCGACCGCGATCGTCAAGCGCTTCAAGACCGGCGCCATGTCGCTCGGGTCGATCAGTCGCGAGGCGCACGAGAACCTCGCCATCGCGATGAACCGCATCGGCGGCAAGTCGAACACCGGCGAGGGCGGCGAGGACCCGGTTCGCTACCAGCGCGACGCCAACGGCGACTCGCGCCGAAGCGCGATCAAGCAAGTGGCTTCCGGGCGCTTCGGTGTCACCAGCCACTACCTGGTCAACAGTGACGAGATCCAGATCAAGATGGCCCAGG
>CAZWAX010000606.1:0-3017 GCA_964631985.1 uncultured Polyangiaceae bacterium
CCGGAATTCGCGAAGCGAGTATCCGGGACCCAGCGGATCGAGCAGTAATCGTCGCCGCCCTGGGTACCGGGCCCCCCGCTTCGCCCCCGACCGTACGGTACTCGGCGGGCTTGTTCCGGAGCGTCCGCACGCTGATGCCCGGCATCTCGGCGGCGCGGCTGCGGTTGTTGTTGGTGCGACGGAGGGTCTCCATGATCAGGCGGCGCTCGACCTCGTGGACGGTGAGCCCCGCGAGCGAGCCGGTCGCCGTCGGCTCCGCGATCGGCTCCTCGTCGATCTGCACGTCGGCGGCGGTGATGACGCCGCCGGTCGCGAGCAGCGCGGCGCGCTCGATCACGTTCTCGAGCTCGCGGACGTTGCCGGGAAACGGTTGGCGCTTCAGATACGCGCGCGCGGCCGCGTCGATCGTGAGCGGCTTGTCGGTCGCGAAGCGGCGGCAGAAGTGGTCGATCAGCGCGTCGAGATCCTCGCGACGAGTCCGGAGTGGCGGCAGGGTCAGCGGGATGACGTTCAGGCGGTAGTAGAGGTCGCGCCGGAAGGCGCCCGAGGCGACCAGCGCGCGGAGCGGCCGATTGGTGGTGGCGATCACCCGGGTGTCGATCGCGACCGGCCGCACGCCGCCGACGCGGTCGACCTCGTGCTCTTGCAGGACGCGCAGCAGCTTCGCCTGCAGCACCGGTTCCATCTCGCTGACCTCGTCGAGGAACAGCGTGCCGCCGTGGGCGAGCTCGAACTTGCCGAGCTTCCGCGCCGTGGCGCCGGTGAAGGCGCCGCGCTCGTGTCCGAAGAGCTCGCTCTCGAGGAGCTCGCGCGGCAGCGCGGCGCAGTTGATGGCGACGAAGGGCTGGCTCCGCCGCGGGCCGACGCCGTGGACGTAGCGCGCCACCAGCTCCTTGCCGGTGCCGCTCTCGCCTTCGAGCAGGATCGGCGCCCGGCTCGCGGCGACGCCGGCGGCGATCGCGAGCACGCGTTGCAGGGCCGGAGCCTGGGTGACGATGCGACGCTCCTGGCTCCTCCGCCCGCCGTCGCCGCCGCCGCCGTTCGCCGTCGCCCGCTCGGTTTCGGGATCACGGAGGACGTTCCGCACCAGGTGGACGAGGTCCGGTGGTGCGAACGGCTTGCTCAGAAAGTCGCGCGCCCCGGCTTTCATCGCCGCGACCGCATCCTCGACGGTTCCGTACGCGGTCATCATCACCATTGGGAGGCCGGGATGACGCTCCTGCACCGCCGCCAACAGCTCGGCGCCGGTCATGATCGGCATCCGCATGTCGGAGATCACGAGCGCGAAGCCCCCGTCGGACAGCGCGGCCAACGCCGCCGCTCCGGAGTCCACCGCGGTCACGGCGAAGCCGCTCCGCTCCAACACCTCGGACACGGCGAGCCGGAGGGCGCGCTCGTCGTCCACGACCAGAATGCGTTCCATCAGAGATCTCCTTCGAATGACGCCGCCATCTGCGGCAGGGTGAGAACGAAGACCGCGCCGCAGGCCTCGGGCGCCGGTCGCGGCCGGATCGCGAGCGTACCGCCGTGGGCCGCGACCGCCGTCCGCGCGACGGCCAGGCCGAGCCCGGTCCCGCGCTCCTTGGTGGTGAAGAACGGGGCGAAGATGCTCTCCTCGCGCCCGGCGGGAATGCCGGGACCGGTGTCGGCGACGGTGAGGCGCACCCAGCGCTCGGCCGGCTCGACCGTGATCGTGAGCGTCCCCTCGCCCGCCATCGCCTCGCCGGCGTTGCGGAAGAGATTCAGCAACGTCTGCAGCACGAGACCGCGGTCGAGCGCGCAGCTCGCCCCGCCCGCGCCGTGGCGCTCGATGCGAATGCCGGCGCCGAGCGCCGGGCTGCTCGCGACGAGCGCGTCGTCGACGAGGACGTCGAGGTCCACCGCGGCGCGCCGCGGCTCCGGCAGCCGGGTGTAGTCGAGGATGTTGGTGACGAGATGGTTCAGGTCGGCGATGCCGCTCGCGACCTGCTCCGTGAGCCGCACCGCCTCGGGCCGGTCGGCGACCTCCTCGGCGAGCATGCCGACGAAGAGCTCCATCGCGCCGAGCGGATTCCGGACCTCGTGCGCCAGCGTCGCGGCCATCTCCCCCATGGCCGCGAGGCGGCCGTGACGAAGCGCCTGGCTCTCGAGACAGCGCTGGCGCTCGATCGACGCCGTGAGCGCGCGCTGCTTGTCCTCGAGCTCGGCACGCAGCGCCTCGACGTGCGACTGCAGGGCCCGGTACTGGCGCTCGAGGACGGAGGTCGCGCCGGTGAAAACCTCGAAGGCGGCCTGCAGCTCGGCCAGACGGTCGGGGGTGGCCGGACCATCCTGCGATGGACCGTCGTGCAACGGCACGTCGACGGTGGCGGGATTCCCGGTCATGGCTCGCTCCTCGGGGCGGCGTCGCGCTTCGCGAACGGTTTCATGATCGTCTCGTAGTCGCGGGCCGCGCCGGCGACGCGGCGGGCGAGCGGGTCCTTGCTACGGGCCGCTTCGTCGAAGGCCGCGACGTCGCCGCCGGGCACCCGTTTGGCGGCGAGCCGCGCCGCACGATAGGCCGCGTCAGCCGCGACCGGCTCCTTGCCGTAGCGCGCGGTGAGCGTCGTGAAGGCCGCGAGCGCGGTGTCGTCGTCGCCCGCGGCCTCCGCGAGCGAGCCGACGAGCGCCAGCCCTTCGGCCATCCGCCCGACCGGCAGCTCCGGCGTCGGGCCCGGCTCCAGCGCCTCGCGGGCCAGGATGAGCGCCGCGGTCGCATCGCGCTCGCGCAGCATCTCGGCGACGTCGAGCGGCAGTGCGCGGGTCAGGCTCGCGTCCTCGATGATGGCGGCCGCGACGACGCTGGGGCGGCAGGTCAGACTTGCCCACACTCACAGGCTGCTGAAAGGAACGCAGCGGCATCTCGGACTTACAGGCCCCCCGTCGCAAACAACAGCGTCAGGGCCACCTTTTGCCGCGGCCGCATCTGCAGCGGCACGACGGCGGCGATGGGCAGGCACAGGATGACGGCGTAGAGGAGGATGTTGGCGACGGCGAGC
>CAZWAX010000607.1:0-1851 GCA_964631985.1 uncultured Polyangiaceae bacterium
CGCCTCGGCGGGAGACTCGGCAGGGAGCTCCGCGGGCGCGGGCGGCGTCACGACCGGGGCGGCCTCGGCGACGACCCGATCCGCCGCCGCGAGGCGGGCGCCGTCGGCCGGGGCCACGCCGTTCCGCTCGTGGACGAGCTTCAACGCGGCACTCGCCACGTCGATCGGATCGAACTCCGCAGCGAGCGGCGTCACGACGGAACGATACGCCGTGAGGTCTCCGCCCGCGAGCGCGTCCCGCAGGGACGCCACCGTCCCTTCGAGCTGCCGCGTCCGCACGTCCTGCAGCGTCGGCACCTCGGCGATCCGGATGCGCTGATGGAGGCCCTGCTCGATCATCCGGATTTGACGACGCTCGCGGTGCTCGGCGAACGTGAGGGCGACGCCCGGACGGCCGGCGCGCCCGGTGCGTCCGACGCGGTGTACGTACGCTTCGACCGAGCACGGAACGTCGAAGTTGATCACGTGCGATACGTGCTCGATGTCGAGGCCGCGCGCCGCGACGTCGGTCGCGACGAGCACGTTCACCGTCTCCGCGCGGAACCGCCGCATGACCCGGGTCCGCTGCTCTTGCGAGCGCCCACCGTGCAGCGGCTCGCAGCGGTAGCCGCGCGCCGTGAGCGTCTCGGCGAGATCGTCCACCTCGGTGCGCGTCCGGCAGAAGACGATGACCGAGGTCGGCCGCTCGACGTCGAGGACCCGGACGAGCGCTTCGAGCTTCTCCCGGCGCTGGACCACGTAGGCGACCTGCCGGAGCCGCGGCACCCCGCCGGCCACGACGTGCTCGGCGGGAATCGAGATCCGCACCGGATCGCGCAGGTGCCGTTCGGCGAGCGCGGCGATCCGCCGCGGCAGCGTCGCGGAGAAGAGCGCCGCTTGCCGCCCCGCGGGCACGCTCCCGAGGATCGCCTCGAGGTCCTCGGCGAAGCCGAGGTCGAGCATTTCGTCGGCCTCGTCGAGCACGACCATCCGCACGGCGTCGAGCACGAGCGAGCCCCGGCGAATGTGATCGAGCGCCCGGCCGGGCGTCGCCACCACCACGTCGACGCCGTGGCGGAGCGGTGCCAGCTGTTGCTGGATCGGCTGGCCCCCGAACACCGCGAGGATGCTGCCGGCGAGCGCCCGTCCGTAGCGATGCATCGCCTCGGCGACCTGGACCGCCAGCTCGCGGGTCGGCACCAGAACCAACGCCCGCACCTCGGGGCGCACGCGGTTGCCGGCAGAGGCTCGACGCGGCGAGCCGTCGTCGGCGTTCAAGCGCTGGAGCACCGGCAAGGCGAACGCCGCGGTCTTGCCGGTACCGGTCGCCGCCTCGCCGAGCACGTCACGGCCGGCGAGAAGCGCCGGGATCGCCGCGCGTTGGATCGGCGTCGGCTCCTCGTAGCCGAGATCTACGAGGGCCTGCAGCAAAGGATCCGTCAGGCCGAGCGCCGCAAACGCCGACTTGGGATCCTCCCGCCGTGCCTTCTTTTCCATCCGTCGAGCCTGCTCAGCGCGCGGTCACGACCCACTCCCCTGCTGCAACACCTTGGCCCCGTCGGGGAACAGGATGTCGATCTTGACGGTATCGCGGGCACCCGTGACGACGCCGAGCCCGAACGTCGCATGGGACACCAGCTGCCCGACCTCGAAGGACCCCGACGTCGAGTACGGCGTCGAGTCGGCGTCCGTCCGGCCACGCAAGAGGAGCTCGTACTTGCGCTCCCGGCTGACCAGCGCCGCGGCCCCGAGGCGGGTTCCGGGCGCCTTGGCACGGTGCGCGTGCTGCCCGCCGCAGGTGTTGCAATGCACCCGCGTGATCTTCCCGCGCTTGATGGCCTCGACCGTGGGCGCCAACAGCCTGCCCCAGCG
>CAZWAX010000607.1:1861-2998 GCA_964631985.1 uncultured Polyangiaceae bacterium
TCTTGCTGCCGACCTCGATCGTCATCGTATCTTCGTCTGAATTCACCATCGGGAGACTCTATGGCGGATCGCCGGCCGTGGACAGCGCCGCGAAATGCCCTGCCCCTTATGCGTTCGGGGGGACCAGGATAAGGTCGGCGCATGGACTGCGAACGCACGGGGTACGATTCCGACGAGGAGGACGACGACTACGGCTACGGCGACCGAGCCGCAGACGCGGACGACGACGAGGATGACGAGGATTCCGACGACGAGGAATGACCGCCCCCAGGCGTTCCGGCCACTTGGGTCGGCGGCCCGATTCGAGTAGATCCGACGCCGTGATCCCCCCCTCCTACCGAAGCCGAACCTCGACCGCGGGCCGGAACATGGCCGGAGCCCGGGCGCTCTGGCGCGCGACCGGCATGAAGGACGCGGACTTCGAGAAACCGATCGTCGCCATCGCCAACAGCTTCACGCAGTTCGTGCCGGGGCACGTGCACTTGCACGACGTCGGCCAGCGGGTGAAGGCCGTCGTCGACGAGGCCGGGGGCTGGGGCGTCGAGTTCAACACGATCGCCGTGGACGACGGGATCGCGATGGGTCACGGCGGGATGCTCTACTCCCTGCCGAGCCGCGACCTCATCGCCGACAGCGTCGAGTACATGGTCAACGCGCACTGCGCCGACGCGCTGGTCTGCATCTCGAACTGCGACAAGATCACGCCCGGCATGCTGATGGCGGCCATGCGGCTCGACATCCCGACCATCTTCGTATCGGGCGGCCCGATGGAGGCCGGCAAGCTCGCCGGCACGCACGACCGCGCCGGCAACCCGATCGTCCGGAAGCTCGACCTGATCGACCCCATGATCGCGGCGAGCGACGACTCGGTCTCGGATGCCGATCTCGCCGCGCTGGAGCGCTCGGCGTGCCCGACCTGCGGCTCGTGCTCGGGCATGTTCACCGCCAACAGCATGAACTGCCTGAACGAGGCCCTCGGCCTGGCCCTCCCGGGCAACGGTACGCTGCTCGCCACCCATGCGCGGCGCTGGGAGCTCTTCGAGGCGGCGGGCCAGCGCATCGTCACGCTCGCCAAGCGCCGGTGGGTCGACGGCGACACGAGCGTATCGCCGCGGAGCATCGCCACCTTCGAGGCGT
>CAZWAX010000608.1:0-364 GCA_964631985.1 uncultured Polyangiaceae bacterium
CTCGCCCGCCGTCGCGATCGAGTTGCCGCAGGCGGTCGCGGTGCAGTTGGCGTCGCAGCCATCGCCGCTCACGAGGTTGCCGTCGTCGCAGGCCTCGCCCGCGGTCAGGACCGTGTTGCCGCAGGCGGTCGCGGTGCAGTTGGAGTCGCAGCCGTCGCCGCTCACGAGATTGCCGTCGTCGCAGACCTCGCCCGCGGTCACGATCGTGTTGCCGCAGGCGGTCAGGGTGCAGTTGGAGTCGCAGCCGTCGCCGCCCGTCAGGTTGCCCTCGTCGTAAACCTCGCCGGCCGGCACGGTGGGTTTGCCGCAGGCCGTGAGACTGCAGGTCGGGTCGCAGCCGGCCCCGGCGGTCAGGGTGCCGTCG
>CAZWAX010000608.1:374-2994 GCA_964631985.1 uncultured Polyangiaceae bacterium
CCCCGCGCCGCAAGGATCGTGTGGCGGCAGGCCGTGGGGCGGCAGTTGGAGTGGCAGCCGTCGCCGTCGGCCACGTTGCCGTCGTCGCAGGTCTCACCCGCAAAGCCGTTGGTCGTGCTGTCGCCGCAGGAAGGAAGCGTGCAATCGGGGTCGCAGCCCGCCGAGCCGAGCGGCACGGCATCGCAGGCCTCACCGGCGGTCGGGATCGAGTTGCCGCAGCCCGTGACCGTGCAGTTGGAGTCGCAGCCGTCGCCGTCGATCGCGTTGCCGTCGTCGCAGTCTTCGCCGCTGGTGACCACGGTGTTGCCGCAGGCCGTGATCGTGCAGTTGCTGTCGCAGCCGTCGCCATCGGTCAAGTTGCCGTCGTCGCAGACCTCGCCCGCAGTGACGATGGTGTTTCCGCAGGCGGTGAGGCTGCAATTGGAATCGCAACCGTCACCATCGACCAGGTTGGAGTCGTCGCATTGCTCGCCGAGATCGGGGATCCCGTCTCCGCAGATGGCGTCAGCGCGATTGGCGAGGAACAACAAGGCGAACACGACCGAACAGGCCACGATCGCGAAGCGACGGATTCTCATGGGGGGAGACTCCTTCCAGGATTGGGCACAACGATTTCACATGCGTTGGCAGTCGCTCTCACGGGAGTCGACGGCCATTGCTGAGGTGGTGAGCGGGGGCTTCTGCGTAGGGCAGAACCTGCACGGCGCAGAGCAATGGCTATGCCAAAAAAATGCACACTTGGCGCAGATGGAAGTGTCTCGCGATTGCAAGTTTTGCGTCCACGCACTTCTTGGTCACCGCTTCTCCTGACGGAAGGTGAACCATCCCTAGGGGAAAGTCGGGAGTCAGACCTCGTACCGATCGTGATGCCGGACCCAGGACATCGTGTAGGGCAGACCGCCTTCATGGCGACCGAGGGGGGTCAGATCGAGGAGATTGTAGGTCGCGATCAAATGATCGAGACCGCGGGCATAGGTCGAATACGTATGCAGGACGTCGTCCCCGTCACGCAGGAACACGCTCGACCCCGGAGCCTCGGGCTCAGGGAATCCCTGAGTAACGTAGTTGTATTCCGTGCGGCCGGCCGCGACGTCCGCGGGAGCGAAGGTCACGTGGAAGTCGTAGTTGAAGTCGGAATCGGCCGACGAGTACCACGGGAACGTCCACCCCATCCGACGTTGGAACGCGAGCAGCTTGGGGAGCGGCGCCCGCGAGATGGCCGCGAATGCCGTATCGCGGCCCCGGAGATGGCGGATGGCGCCATCGAAGGTGTCGGCGAAGAACGAGCAGCTCTTGCACCCTTCGGTCCAGCTCGGGTCGAACATGAAATGGTAGACGATCAGCTGGCGCCGACCCTCGAAGAGGTCCGGCAGCGTCCGCTTCCCACTCGGACCCTCGAAAGCGTACGGTTTCTCGATCCGCACCATCGGGAGCGCCCGGCGCTCGGCGCTGAGCGCGTCCCGCTGCCGCGTCGCCTCCTTCTCCCTGGCGAGCAGGGCCTTCCGAGCCACCAGCCATTCGTCGCGCGATACGATGCGAGGTCGTTCCATCGTCGAGTCCCTTCTCCGCGCCATGGCGCGGGGTCCTTTCCTCATTCGGACGGCAGCGCCCGTTGCCATCCCGGCAACGCGGCGATCCCGGCATACCAGCGGCCGATCTCCGGGTAGCCGGCGAGCGGATACCCAGCCTCGTCGGCGTAGACCATCCAGGCCGCGAGCGACACGTCGGCGACGGTCGTCGCGTCGCCCGCGATCCACGACCGCCCGCGGAGCCACCCGTTCAGCACCCCGGCGTAGCGATGGAAGTCGGGTTCGATCCGCGTCACCTCGGCCTCGTTGGCGGAGCCGAGCGCCATACGCCGCTTCACGACCCGTTCGAAGACGTAGGTTCCGCAGGTCGGTCCCCAGTGGATCGCCTGCCAGAGCTGCCAGCGCGAGACGTCCGCCTGGGGGCGGGGCTCGTTCGGCCAGAAGCCGCGCTCGGGGCGCTTGCTGGCGAGATATTGGAGGATGGCGTTGGACTCCCAGAGCACGAACCCGTCGTCTTCCAGCACCGGCATCCGCTGGTTCGGGTTCAAGGCCGTGAAGGCCCGGCTCTTCTGCTCGCCCTTGAAGAGGTCGACGGTCACCAGCTCGAACGGCAGCTCCAGGAGATGGGCCCCCGCCAGCACCTTGATGGCGTTCGGCGAGGGCGGGAAGACGTGCAGTCGCATGGCGCGTGCTCCTTTTCATGCCGGTGTCGATTCACCGCCCCCCGTTTTCGACATTCCGACGAGGGGGAGGAGCGCGCATGCAGTATCTTTTGCTGATTTTCGACGACCAGGACGAGCTCGCCAAGCTCGACCCCACCGAACGGGCACGGGTGGTGGCCGACTACCTGGCCTTCACCGACGACATCCGCCAGAGCGGCCACTTCCGGGGCGGGAACGCGCTCGAGCCCGTGACGACCGCCACCACGATCCGGGTGCGCCGCGGCAGGCGCGTCCTGGTCGACGGGGCCTGCTGCACGGAGCGCGAGCAGCTGGTGGGCTACTTCGTGGTCGAAGCCACCGACCTCGACGAGGCCCTCACCCTCGCAGCGCGCCTCCCTTCGACCCGTCACGGTGCGGTCGAGGTCGACC
>CAZWAX010000609.1:0-2208 GCA_964631985.1 uncultured Polyangiaceae bacterium
CCGGCGCGCCGCGCGCCACGGTAAGATGCTCGGCCTCGACGGCCCGTTCCTGACCAACCTGGTCGACGCGGTCGCGCAGATCCTGGGCGACGCCTACCCCGAGCTCCGCGAGCGTCAGCCCTTCATTGCCGAGGTCGTCCGCAGCGAGGAAAGCCGGTTCGCCGAGACGCTCGACAAAGGCCTCGGTCTCCTCGAGAGCGAGATCGCCAAGCTGCCCGGCATGGCCGGCGTGCTTCCGGGCGACGTCGCTTTCAAGCTCTACGACACGTTCGGATTCCCGCTCGATCTCACCGAGGACATCCTGCGCGGCCGCGGCCACACCGTCGACGGAGAGGGCTTCACCCGCATGATGGGCGAACAGCGCGCGCGCGGTCGCGAGGCCAAGAAATTCGTGGCCCAGAGCGCGGCCGCGGGCGATCGACGCTCGCGCTTCGTCGGCGACCGCATCTACGAGTGGGAATCGACCGTGACCGGCGTCGCCGGCGCGGACGGCGATCGTCCTGGTGGCCTCCGCACCGGCGAGACGGGCGAGATCGTCACTGAAGAGACCCCCTTCTACGGCGAATCGGGCGGCCAGGTCGGCGACCGCGGCATCATTCAGACCGAGCGCGGCGACAAGCTCGAGGTCTTGGACACGCTCCGCCACGGGCCCGACCTGGTCGTGCATCAGGTGCGCGTCCTCGAAGGCGGCATCGCGCCGGGCGACCACGTCCGTCTGCTCGTCGATGCCGTGCGCCGCGAGCAGGTTCGCCTCAATCACTCGGCGACGCACCTCATGCACGGCGTGCTGCGCGAGCGTCTCGGCACGCACGTCCGCCAGGCGGGCTCGCTGGTGGCCCCCGACCGCCTGCGCTTCGACTTCAATCACACCGGGCCGATCGACGCCGCCGAGCTCTCGGCGATGGAGGACGAGATCAACGCCCGCATCCGCGCGAACGTCGAGTGCCTCACGGAAGAGATGGCCTACGACGACGCGATCAAACGCGGTGCCTTGGCGTTTTTCGGCGAGAAGTACGGCGATCGCGTGCGGGTCCTCCAGATGGGCCCGTTCTCCACCGAGCTCTGCGGCGGAACCCACGTGCAGCGGACCGGGGACATCGGGCTCTTCAAGTTCCGCGCCGAAAGCGGGGTCGCGGCCGGTGTGCGGCGCATCGAGGCCATGACCGGCGGCGGCGCGCTCGATTGGATGCAGGAGCGCGAGGAGCGGCTGCGGCAGATCGGCGCCACCCTCAAGGCGTCCGAAGAAGAGGCCGTCGAGCGCTTGGAGCGCCTGTTGGCGCAGAGCCGCGAGCTCGAGCGGCGGATCGAGAAGCTGCAGCGCGACCAGGCGAAGTCGCAGAGCGGCGACCTGCTGTCGCAGGCGCGCGAGCGCGACGGCGTGAAGGTGCTGGCGACGCGGGTCGACGGCCTCGACGACAAGGCCCTCCGTGAGCTTGCCGATCGTCTGAAAGAGAAGCTCGGCAGCGGGGTCGTCGCGCTGGGTGCGAGCGACGGAACGAAAGTCAGCTTGATCGCCGCGGTGACGAAGGATCTCGCCAAGCGCTTCCACGCCGGCGAGATCATCAAGCGCATCGCGCCCGTCGTCGGTGGCAATGGCGGCGGCCGACCGGATTTCGCGCAGGCCGGTGGCAAGGATCCGAGCCGTCTCGATGAGGCCCTGGCGATGGTCTACGAGCTGGTCGGATGAAGCCGCCGCCGCCCGCACGCGTCGAAGCCGTGCCGTCGTCGGCGCCCGCCGAGGGGCCTCGGCCGGAGCGGCGCGCCCCGCTCGCCACGGGCCCCGACGTCGTGCATCTCGAGTTCCAGGACCACCGGCTCTTCCACGAGCTCCTCGGCCGCCAAGACGAGCACGTCAAGGCCATCGAGAAGACGCTCGGGGTGCGGATCGGCGTCGCCGGCAAGTCGGTGTCGATCAGCGGCGATCAGGTCGAGCGCGAGCTCGCCGGGCGGGTGATGACGCAGCTCTACGGCGTGCTCGAGCGCGGCTTCCCGGTCTATTCCAGCGATGTCGACTACGCGCTCCGCATCCTGGCGAGCGACCACAACGCCAACGTCCGCGACATCTTCCTCGACACCGTCTACATCGCGGCGCAAAAGCGGGTGATCACGCCGAAGAGCGTGATGCAGAAGGCCTACATCGATTCGATCCGCACCCACGACATCGTCTTCGCAATCGGTCCGGCGGGCACCGGCAAGACCTATCTCGCG
>CAZWAX010000609.1:2218-2974 GCA_964631985.1 uncultured Polyangiaceae bacterium
CTCGCGATGGCGATGGGCGTCGCGGCCGTCCTGAAACAGGAGTTCACCCGCATCGTCCTCACGCGGCCGGCGGTCGAAGCCGGTGAGAAGCTCGGCTTCCTCCCCGGTGACCTCGCAGAGAAGGTAAACCCCTACCTCCGCCCGCTGTACGACGCCCTGCACGACATGGTCGACTTCGACCGCGCGCGGAAGATGCTCGAGCGCGGCACGATCGAGGTCGCCCCGCTCGCGTTCATGCGCGGACGCACCCTGAACGACTCGTTCGTCATCCTCGACGAGGCGCAGAACACGACCCCCGAGCAGATGAAGATGTTCCTGACCCGCCTCGGCTACGGCTCGAAGGCGATCGTCACCGGCGACGTCACGCAGACCGATCTCCCCGCGGGGAAGATCTCGGGTCTGAAGGAGGCGCAGCAGGTTCTCAAGGACATCGCCGGCATCAAGTTCGTGCGTTTCAGCGAGCGGGACGTCGTTCGTCACCGTCTCGTGCAAGACATCATCACCGCTTACGACCGCGCCGACACCGCGGCCGGGCGCAACGATTCCTGAGCTGGCCGCGTCTGCCGAATGCCCGTAGCCTTCGCGTGCCGGGCGCCGGCAGGCGCCGTCTGGAGCGGGTATCTCGCGACCCGCGCGCGCCAGATCTTGCGGGTGCTCACGCTGCGAACCGAGGTCAGCGTCTCCCTGGTGGCCGATCCGGAGATGCGTGACCTCAACCGCACGTACCGCGGCAAAGACCGCCCGACCGACGTGCTC
>CAZWAX010000610.1:0-2962 GCA_964631985.1 uncultured Polyangiaceae bacterium
CCTCACTCGTCGAAGACGTCACGCGCGGCAGGCGCCTTTTTCAACGGGCTGCTAGATGTTCCTCGACCTTGTGCCGGTGATTCCCGAGGTCTTGGTGGCCGGCCAGGTATGCGTCAAGGGCGACGCGCCGCAAAGCAAATACGCTTCGCACTAGGAAGATAGTTGGTCCAAAACGACACACGGCATTGGCAATAGTAGTCTTGAATCACAGCGGACGTCACGGGTCTGCTCCGCACAACTTCAACTGACCTGCGGGATCTGTAGCTCACGCACAGTCCGGACGTTGTTGAATGTCGCCCGGTCCCACCGCGAGACGATGATTCGCTTCGCTCGACGCGGAACTCGCTTCCGGTGAGCAAACTGCGGAGGAGACCGCGCGCTCGCGAAGCAGCACGGCGTCGCCGCCGTCGATGATGCGTGCGCCGCCGCGCTCGAGCGACGTCCCGACCTATCGCTTCGTCCGCCGCTATCTCGAGCACCGGGCCGGCCGCGCGCCCACTCTCCGTCAGATCGATCCGCTCATCCGGCAGCTCACCCACAATCGCGACCACGTCGATCGCCAGACCGCAGGACAGGAGACCTCCGAATGACCTTGCCCGAACTCGACCGCGCGCTCCGCCAGCTCCGCCTTCCGGCATGGCGGACGTCTTGGAAGCGCGCCTCCACCAAGCGCAGACGGAGCGCCAGGCGCCGCTCGACCTTGTTGACCTGCCTGGGTTCTTCGGACCAGTCGATTATTGAGAAACGGCCTCTTCGGGTTGGGGGTTGGTCGTGCTGAGCTTCTCCCTCTTGAATTCGATTGGGGTCAAGTCGTCGAGACTCGAGTGCGGCCGGACTTCGTTGTAGTGGCGCCGCCAGGTCTCGATGATCACCACGGCCTCCGGTCGGGTTCGAAACCACTCGAGGCTAAGGCATTCGTCACGGAATTTCCCGTTGAAACTTTCGTCCATGCCGTTCTGCCACGGCTTGCCCGGATCGCTGAGCACGCAGTCGATGCTGTTGGCGCTGAGCCACCGCAGGATCGCGAGCGACACGAACTCGGGACCGTTGTCGCTGCGCAGCGCGCGTGGTGCGCCGTGCAGGCTGATGAGCTGGGCGAGGACCTCGATCACGCGGCCCGACCGAATACTCCCCGCGACGTCGATCGCGAGCGCTTCGCGCGTGTACTCGTCGATCACCGTCAGACATTTGAGCTGTTGTCCGTTGGCGCACGCGTCGAAGACGAAATCGTAGGCCCAGATCTGATTCGCGCCGGTGGCGCTCGGGGGTTTCGGCCGCGCGCCCGCCACGCGCCGCCGCGGCCGTTTCCGCGGCACTTGGAGCCGCGCCCCGCGCCACAAGCGATGGGCGCGATCGGGACCCATCCGGTGACCGTCGCGGCCGAGGAAGACCCGAATGCGCCGGTACCCGTAGCGCGGGTACTGTCCCGCCAGCTCGCACATCCGCGCGACGATGGGCGCGTCGGCCTGCGCCTTCGTCGACACGTAGTGCAGCGAGGAGCGAGCCGTGTGGAGGAGCGCGCACGCGCGGCGTTGGGAGAGGCCGCGCGCTGAGGCGTACGCGACCTGCTGCCGTCGAGCGGGTGCGCCTACCATTTTTTTGCCGCGATCTCCTTCATCACTTCGAGCTCGAGATCGCGCTCCGCCACCAACTTCTTCAAGCGACCGTTCTCTTGTTCCAGCGCGCGCAGCCGCTTCGTGTCTGCCGGGGTCATCGTGCCGAACCGCCGCCGCCACACGTAGATCGTCTGCTCACTCACGCCGTGCTTCTTCGCCACGGCGGCCACCGGGGACCGGTCGGCCTCCCGGAGGATCTTCACCATCTGCTCGTCGGTGTATCGGCTCTTCCGCATCGCACTCTCCGTTCTGGGTGCCGGAGAGGCAGCGTCTCACGTCTCAAGTGGTCCGAAAAACGCCGGGCAGGTCATTGTCGCCGCACTCGTCACCGATGACCTCGCCGGCAAGACCGTCTGCTCGCGCGCCGGCGCACCCGTGAAGAATGGTGCGCCAATTTAGGACGGCTACGTGCTTCGAGCGCCGATTCGCCTTGACACGGCTCGCATCGTGAACGAGCCGTTGAGGGCGGATCCAGGTATGGGAGGGAATCTCCATGAGCGACAGCAACGAGTATGTGTACGCAATGCACGGAAGCGACCTGAGGGACGCGGCGTCCTGCGTGACAAAGTTGAGACTCCAAGCATCGTCGTCGGCGATGCGGAGGCGCCAACGGTCGACGCGCTGAAAAAGGAGGGGTACTTCCTACGCGACCTTGGTGCGCCGCCCTTCGGCATCGGGGTTGAAGCCGCCGCGCCGTCGCCAGGGGCGTCACCGCTTAAGTCCGGGACAGATGCCAAGTTTGACCTCCAGGAGCCCTATCTGAGCCGCCGCCTTGAAGCGCTCGGTCTGCGCGTCGGCTCGCTATCATTCATCGCACGGGTAGGCGATTTGATGCCGGTCGCTGACGCCGCCGCCCGGCCGTGGTTAACCTGCTTGCGCGAGTACGAGGCGCAGGTCACGGAACGCGCCTCGGCCGCGACGGCCGCGCTAGCTGCACGCGGTCCAAGCCTCGACTTGCGAGCCGCAGCTGGACCATCGTCGCGCCACCTCTACGACCTGCTGCTGCATCCCGCTCACGCGAGGGTCGAAAGGGAAGTCTACGCACGGCAACACGGCATTCGGATCGTGGGTGGTTCCAATCGCAAGGTACGTGTCGAGTCGACACGCTGTGAGGCCGACGAACTGAACGCACTGAACACGGTCGACCGCGTTCGGGAGTACGTGCCGCCTAAGCTCTTCAACGAACGCGCGCGTGGAATCGTGTGGGACACTTCCATGCCGCTGACGGTCGAAACAGCCGTGCTATTAAACTCCACCATGCAATGGGTCGACACTGATCTGGATTCGCGTGCTAACAGCCCGTTGAAGAAGACCGAATTTCTCGAAGCACGGACGCCGGCGTCGAC
>CAZWAX010000611.1:0-2959 GCA_964631985.1 uncultured Polyangiaceae bacterium
GCGGTCGGCCTCGAGCAGATCGCGGCCCTGCCGGATCCGGTCGGCGAGGAGATCACGCGCTGGAGCCGGCCGAACGGCCTCGACATCCAGCAGGTGCGCGTCCCGCTCGGGGTGATCGGAATCATCTACGAGTCCCGCCCGAACGTCACCGCCGACGCCGCCGGCCTCTGCCTCAAATCCGGCAACGCGGTCGTGCTCCGCGGCGGCAGCGAGGCCTTTCGCACCAACTGCCTCATCGCCGACGTACTGCGCGACGCCGCGACCACGATCCCGCGCGACGCGATCGCGCTCGTGCGCAGCACCGATCGCGCCGCGGTCACCGTGCTGCTGAAGCAGGACGACTTCATCGACGTCATCATTCCGCGCGGCGGCGAGGAGCTCATCCGGGCCATCACGGAGGGCTCGCGCATCCCGGTGATCCAGCACCTGAACGGCGTCTGCCAGCTCTACGTCGATCGCGCCGCCGACCTGGCGCTCGCCGAGCGGCTCTGCATGAACGCCAAGACCCAGCGTCCGGGGGTCTGCAACGCCATCGAGAACCTGCTCGTGCATCGCGACGTCGCTGCCACGTTCCTGCCCGCGATCGCCGCCACGCTCGTCGCCGCCGGCGTCGAGCTCCGCGGCTGCCCGGAGACGGTGCGCCTCGTGCCCGGCACGAAAGCCGCCACCGAGGCCGACTGGGGCACCGAGTTCCTCGATCTCGTGCTGTCGGTGAAGGTCGTCGACTCGATCGACGACGCCATGGCCTTCATTCGCCGCTACGGCTCGGGCCTCGCCGACGCGATCGTCACGACCGATCAGGCCGCCGCCGATCGCTTCACGGCCGAGATCGACTCGGCCGTGGTCTTCGTGAACGCCTCGACACGCTTCACCGACGGCTTCGAGTTCGGCTTCGGCGCGGAGATCGGCATCAGCACCAATCGCCTGCACGCGCGCGGACCGATGGGGCTCCGCGAGCTCACGACCTACAAGTACGTCGTGCGAGGCAACGGTCAGATCCGCACCTGAGCCCGCGATGACGCGACTCGGGATCTTCGGCGGCACCTTCGACCCGATCCACGTCGCACACTTACGCACCGCCGAGGAGGCGCGCGAGGCGCTCGCGCTCGACCGCGTCGAGCTGGTGTTGTCGGCGACGCCGCCGCACAAGGCCCCGGGCACCCAAGCATCGCTCGCGCACCGCCGCCGCATGCTCGAGCTCGCCGTCGCCGGCAATCCGCTCCTCGCGCCGAACCTCTCGGAGCTCGAGCGCGAGGGCCCGTCGTACTCCATCGACACGATCCGCGCGGTCCAAGCGCGCCAACCCGACGCGGCGCTCACGTTCATCCTCGGCGCGGATGCCTTCGCGGAAATCGGAACGTGGAAAGACTATGACGATCTCCTTGGGCTGTGTGATTTTTGCGTCATATCGCGTCCGGGAGCCCGCGACGGCGAAGTTCCAATTGCCGTCGAAAAATCTTTCTGTTATGACCCGAGTCGTGGAGTGTACGTGCATCGCTCCGGTCGAGCGCTCCGCTTCCTCCCGGTCACGGCACTCATGATCTCGGCCTCCGACATCCGCCGACGCTGCGCCGCTGGGCGCTCCATTCGCTATCTCGTTCCCGACGCCGTCGCCGCATACGTCGCGGCGAACGGCCTTTACGATTCGGGGAGGACTGCCGCCCGTTGAGCGCATCCGACGGTCTGACCACGGCCCTCCAGTGCGCGGAGGCGGCGCTGGACAAGAAGGCGGTCGACCTCGTCGTCCTCGACGTGGGCGCGCTCACCTCGATCGCCGACTACCTCGTGATCTGTACGGGACGCTCCGATCGCCAGGTACAGGCGATCGCGCAAGCCATCGACGAGCACGTGCGAGCGCACGGCCATCGCCCGACGGCGATCGAGGGCATGACACGCGGCCAGTGGGTGCTGATGGACTTCGGCGACGTCATCGTCCACGTCTTCTACAAGCCGGTCCGCGAGTTCTACGATCTCGAACGCATGTGGGAGCACGCCCCGCGCGTACAGCTCCCCGAGCCGCTGCGCAGCCAAGCGCTCGGCTACAGCAGCGAAACCGCCGCGGTCTGATCGGAACCCATCGTCCGTGCTGCGGCTGACCATTCTTCTCGCCTCGATCGCCGCCGCGCTGATCGGCGTCGGCTATCTGCTGCATTTGAATCCCGATCCGGTCACCGTGCGCTTCACGGCGACGAGCACCTGGCAGGGGCCGCTGCCGCTCGTGTTGTTGTCGGCCTTCCTTCTGGGCGCGGCCGTCACCTTCGTGGTCTCGCTGATACGGGCGAGCCGCACGGCCGTGACGGGCTGGCGGGCCGAGCGCGTCGTGCAGCGTCACCGCCGCCAGCAGGTCCGCAAAGAGGAAGGCCTCGGCTTCGCGTGGCTCGGCGAGCTCGACAAGGCGCGCACGACGCTCGCCAAGGCGCTGCGCGACGGCCCCGACGACCTCTCCGCCTTCCTGATGTTCGCGCGCACCTATCTCGAGGAAGGCGATTTCCGTGGCGCGCGCACCGTCCTCGAGGAAGGCCTCGACCGCCGTGGCCCCGATCCCAAGCTGCTGCTCTTTCTGGCCGAGGCGCAACGCGGCAGCGGTGACACGCCCGCCGCGATCGAAACGCTCGAGCGCGCCCGGCGCGCCGATCCGGCGAGCCCGCGCGTGCTGACCGCGCTCCGCGACGCCTACACGTCGATCGGACGCTGGCGCGACGCCGGGCGCGTGCAGGAGGCCCTGCTGCTCGTCGTGCACGATCCGTCCACACGCGCCGAGAGCGAACGGACGTTGGTCGGAATGCGCTATCAGACGGCGCTCGAGATCGCCGATCCGGCGGCGCGCATCGCCGAGCTGCGTGCGCTCCTGCGCGCCCACCCCGACTTCGAGCCGGCGGCCGTGAGCCTCGGCGACGCGCTGCTCGCCGGCGACCAGCCGCGCCAGGCCGAGCGGGTGTGGCGCCGCGCCGTCGCTCGC
>CAZWAX010000612.1:0-2944 GCA_964631985.1 uncultured Polyangiaceae bacterium
GCCGTATCTCGGCGGCGGACAGTTTCAAGTCATCTGCCCGCAGGGTCCGCTCGAGGTGCCGCTCGGCGACACCGGGGCGGTCGGTTTCGGATGGTTCCCGCTGAGCGCGGTGCAGCCCGCGACCGAAGGTCCGATCGAAGAGGCCGCCGCGCGCCTCGAGCGCTTCCTCGACGCCGCGATCGCGCGCTACGCCGTCGACCCGCGGAAGCTCGTGCTCCTCGGCTTCAGCCAGGGCGGCGTGCTCGCCTATCGCCTCGCTCTCACCTCCCCGCGCCGCTTCGCCGGGCTCGCCGCGCTGAGCTCGTGGCTGCCGCCCCAGCTCGTAGGGACATTGCCGACCGCCGACGGTCGCGACGAGCTCCCGACGCTCGTCCAGCACGGCAGCGGCGACGAGATCATCGCCGTCGCACGCGCCCAGCAATCGGTCGAGACGCTGCGCACGCTGCGCGTGCCGGTGATCTACCGCGAGTACGAGATGGGCCACGAGATCAACGCCGAGAGCCTCACCGACTTGACGCAGTGGCTCGAGGACAAGGTGCGCTCGCCCATCATCCTGTTGTGAACCGGGTCCCGGCAGGGCCGGCGCATCTGCACGGCTCCGAGCTCATCCGGCGGCGGTTGGCGGAGTGGTACGTCGAGGGCGGACGCGAACCGCCGGCGGCGCTCGCCAAGGTCGCGGAGCTGGCGTTCGACCTCATGAAGCAGGGCCCCGTCAACGTGTGGCGCCACGCCGTCGACGGCAGCTTGCGCTGCCGCCTCGTCAGCGCCGGCAGCCGTGACCCAAACGAGGAACGCGTCGCGACGTTCCGCCCGGCGAAGCGGAAGTCGTAGCGCCAGCTACCGGCTGGCGAGCGCGAAGATGGGATACGGATCCGTGCTGCGCACGGTGACCGGCCGACCGGGATGCCGCAGGATGACCCGCGCCTCGACGATCGTGATCGGCCGGCCGAAGAGGCAGTGTCGCTCGCGGCCCTTGCCCTGGTTGTTCGCCCACTCGCAGAGCTCTTCCGGCGACGGACGGTGCCCGAGCGCGACCGCGCATTGGCGGACCACGAAACCGAGCATGATCTTGGGCGGCGCCTTCTTGGTCGTCATGAGCGAGTTTCTCGACGGCGCCGCCTATCTATCACACGTGTCGGGACTGTCCTGTACCAAAGCGACCGGCACCCCCCGTCGCTCGGAAACGATCAACGGCGCAACCAGCGGCGCGCCGGGCCGCGGGGTCGCGAGTCGATGCGTGCCCGCGCGACAGGGCGCGTCCTCGTCCAGCCTGGGGATGTCGCGCCCCAAGCGATAGGCCAGCACCAGCAGATCGCTCTCGTCGAGCGACGCGTCGGCGACGAGCGGTGCCGGCGCGGACACGCGCGCCGCCACCTCGTGCGCGAACGGCACGAGCGACGACCGGCCGGCGCGATGCACGCGCACGATCTGCCCGATCAGCGCCACCGCGAGGTCGACGACGATCACCCCCGCGACGAGCGCCCGCGCCGGCCGCACCGAACCGAGGCCCGGCACGGTCCGCGCCGGCAACCCGCGCCAATGCGTCAGCAGCGCGGCGAGCGCGCGCCCGGCGAGGAGTGCCACCGCCGGATAGAGCGGCAGCAGATAGACGCCGCGCTTGCCGTAGGCGACCGTGAAGAACGCGACGATCACGATCCACCAGACGTGCAGAAACCGTCCGATCGTGTCCTGGCGCTCGCCGCGCCACCACTGCACGCCCGCCCAGACGAGCACCAGATTCCACGGCAGGAGATCGGTCGCGAGATTCTCGACCATCGTCAGACGCGAGCGGCCGCCGTGCATCCCGAACACGCCGCGGCCGACGAAGCGGTCCACGTTCTCGTGGAAGATCTGACGCGCCAGGAAGTCGGTACCGCCGGCGTACGTCGCGAGGGCGTACCATCCCACGTCGACCAGCAGCACGAGGCCCACCAGGCGCCACGACCAGAACGCCCGCACGCGGTCGAGCCGGCGCTCGACCACCAGGAACGCCAGGACGACGAGCGCGGGCAGCACCGCACCCGCGGGGCCTTTGGTCAGCACCGCGGCGGCGACGCCCGCGTAGCAACCGATGCGGGCGACAGGATCGTCGGTTCGATACCAGCGGAGAAACGCGACGAGCGTCAGCGTGACGGCCGCGGCGAAGACCATGTCGACGCGCGCCTCGCTCGCCGACTCGACGAAGCTGTGCATGCCGGCGAGCGCCCCGACCGCGAGCCAGCCGCACGCGCGGCCGCCGGCCGCAACGCCGGTGGCATGGACCAGCAGCAGCACGGCCCAGGCCGCGAGCGCCGAAGGGAGGCGCACGACCGCGTCCGAGAATCCGACCACGTCGGCCGCCGCGGCGGCGATCCAATGGAAGAGCGGCGGCTTCGACGGCAGCTCGCCGTTCCGGAGCGGCAGGACCCAGTGGCGCTCGCGCACGATGTCCTGCACCACGAGGCCTTCGCGCGCCTCGCCGTGGGCACCGATCGGCGGCGCCGCCAGCGGCCATGCCAGCACGAGCGCCGTGAGCAGCGTGAGCACCACCACGTCGGCGAGATGCGTGCGCGGTTCGCTCATCGCCTCGCTGCCACGCGGGCGCTCATAGCGCGTCACTCGCGAACCGAAAAGCACGGGCATGCGCGGCGCAGGCTCGACGCCCGCGGCACGTTCGGGCATAGTCTCGCGTTCGATGACTCGTAGGCGGAGAGGACGCCGTCCGGAAGGTCAACGCGAAGGCGACGACCGCCAAGGCGCCGATCAAGGTCAGCCGAAAGTCGGCCCGGATGGACGTCCCGACGCGCGCGACCCCAGGCAACCGAATGCCTACACGCCGCCGCCCTCGCCGTTGACGCGTTGGCAGAACCACGCGGCCGGACGACGCGGGGGGCCGACGGCCGGCCAGCCCCGCAGCCGCTGGTCGCCGAACGCAACCACCTGGCCACCGCTGGTGAAGGAAACC
>CAZWAX010000613.1:0-2940 GCA_964631985.1 uncultured Polyangiaceae bacterium
AACACCGGCTGGGCCTCGCGGGACGGCGGACGCTGGTCGCGGCGCAGGTGCGCGTCGCGCGCGCCGCCTCGTCGCTCGACGATCTGAGCCCGCTCGCGGTGCTGCGGCGCGGGTACAGTCTCGTGCGGCGCGTCCCCGACGGCGCGATCGTCCGCGCGGCAGCCACGCTCGCGCCGGGCGACGAGATTCAGATCAGCTTCGCCGAGGGCGCGGCACGGGCGCGGATAGTCGCACCGGCCGCGCGCCGGCGCGCCACCAAGGGAGGATCGTGATGGCCGAGCAGAAGCCGCAGAAATTCGAGGACGGGCTCAGTGAGCTCGAGGCGACGGTCGCGAAGCTCGAATCGGGCGAGCTCACGCTGGAGGACTCGCTCGCCGCGTTCGAGCGTGGGGTCGGGTTGGTGAAGGTGCTGAACGAGCGCCTCGGGTCGGTCGAGCAGCGCATCGAGGTGCTCACGCGCGACGGCAACGGCACGCTGCGGACGCGCCCGCTCGAGGTCGACGGCGAGTGAACGTCGAGTCCTACCTCGCCGAGCGGCGCGCGATGGTGGATGCCGCGCTCGAGCAGGCGTTGCGGCCGAGCGAGAGCACGCCGCCGCGTCTCGGCGAGGCCATGCGCTATGCCGTGATGTCGGGCGGCAAGCGGGTCCGGCCGATCCTGGCGCTCGCCGCGTGCGAGGCCGTTCCGGCCGCGTCGCGTCTGGCCCTGCCGTTCGGCTGCGCGATCGAGCTGGTCCACGCGTACTCGCTCGTGCACGACGATCTCCCGGCGATGGACGACGACGAGCTCCGCCGCGGTCGACCGACCGTGCACGTCGTCTACGGCGAGGCGCTCGCGATCTTGACGGGCGACGCGCTGCTCACCGAAGCGTTTCGCGTCGCCGCCGAGGGGGCGCACGAGGTCGGCGTCGAGCCCGGCCGGGCCTTGACGCTGATCGCGACGATCGCGGCCGCAGCCGGGGCGGGCGGCATGGTGGGCGGCCAGGTCGCAGATCTCGAGGCCGAGGGGCGCGCCGCCGATCGCGCGATCGTCGAGTCGATCCATCGTCGGAAGACCGCGGCGCTGATCGCCGCGGCCGTCGACGCCGGCGCACTCGCCGGGAACGCAGTCGGCGAGCGCCGCGCCGCGCTCGCCGAGTACGGACGCGCGATCGGGCTCGCATTCCAGATCGCCGACGACATCCTCGATGCCACCGCGCCGACGGCCGTCACCGGGAAGCGGGTCGGGGGCGACGCCGAGCACGGCAAGGCGACGTATCCCGCGGTGCTCGGGCTCGACGGCGCGCGCGCGGCGGCGCGCGACCTCTTGGGTCGCTGTCTCGCGGCCACCGAGGTGCTCGGTCCGGCCGGCGAGCCGCTCCGGGCGATCGCCCGCTTCGTGGTCGAGCGCGCCTGCTGACGCAGCCGCGCCGCGGATCGATGCCGAAGGAACGCGTCGACAAGCTGCTGGTCGACCGCGGGCTCGCGCCGACACGCGAGCACGCGCAGCGCCTGCTGATGGCGGGGCTCGTGTTCTCCGGTGACGCCGCGATCGACAAGCCGGGGACGCGGCTCGGCACCGACACGCCGCTGGAGGTGCGGGGCGAGCCCCGTCCGTTCGTGAGCCGCGGCGGCGCCAAGCTCGATGCGACACTGGCAGCGCTCGCGCTCGACGTTCGCGGTTGCGTCGCGCTCGACGTCGGCGCGTCGACGGGGGGTTTCACGGACTGCCTGCTGCAACGCGGCGCCCGTCGCGTGTACGCCGTCGACGTCGGCTACGGGCAGCTCGCCTGGAAGCTGCGGACCGACCCCCGCGTCGTCAATCGCGAGCGCACCAACGCTCGCGATCTCGCCCGCGACCAATTCGACGAGCCGCTCGATCTCGTCACCATCGACGCGTCGTTCATCTCGCTCCGCCTCGTGCTGCCGGCGGTGCTGCGCGTCCTCGACCCTGACCGCCGCATCGTCGCCCTCGTGAAGCCCCAGTTCGAGGTCGGCAAGGGCCGCGTCGGCAAGGGCGGCGTGGTCCGCGACCCGGCCCTCCACACCGAGATCCTCACCGACCTGCAACGCTACGTCACCGACCTCGGCCTCACGATCGACGCCGTCCTCGCCTCCCCACTCCTAGGCCCCGCCGGCAACCGCGAATTCTTCCTCGCTTTAAGAACCTCCTAGGTGAGATTCGGTGGGCGGAGCGAAGCGACGCCCGAACGATTCGCCAAGCAGCCCCGCAGGTCGCTCAAAAATGGTCAGATGCGAGGCGCGACCAAGTGAGCGCGGAGGCGTAGCGGAGCTACGCCGCACCCTCTCCGAGGGCGCGGCAAGCGAACGCGGGAGCAACGAAGCAGATGGCCATTTTTCAGCGACCTGCCGCGTGGGGGTCGCTGCGGGCCGCCATCGTGCGGATCGCGGCAGCCATGATCGCCGTTGCGCGCTGGAGCTGGGCCAGGCTTGCCGCCGACGCCGGGAACTCGACGTCCCAGCGGAGCGCCAGCTCGGTGTAGCGGCGCTGGAGGGATTCGAGCGCGGCGAGATCGAACGTCAGCCGTTCCCAGTGATTGCGGCCTTCCGGCGCGGTCACCGGGTCGGCGGGGTCGGGATTCCCGGCGATGGCGTGGAGCTCGCCGGCGAGCAGCGCGGCCTGACCATCGCCCTGGTCGGCGAGGCGCCGGAGCTCGCCGGCGTGACTCGGGTAGGGAGCACCCGTCGCGTGGTGGCGCAATTGGCCTGCCACCCGCCTCGCGTCCAGGTAGACCGCACGGAGATCGCGACCGAAGCGTGCCCGGGAGCTTCCGGTCCGCTCGCGCAAGCGCGCCAAGACGCTCATGCGCGCGAGCTATCGGCGCCCCTCGACCCTGTCAATCGGCCAGCTTGCGTGCCCAGCTCATTCCGCTACAAAGACCGAAGCCCAAGGATCGGTAGGAGACTCCGCATGGCCAGGATCACCGTCGAAGATTGCCTC
>CAZWAX010000614.1:0-2935 GCA_964631985.1 uncultured Polyangiaceae bacterium
CTCTTGAGGTCGAATTTCTTCAGTGCGTCCGTAACGATCTCGGGTTTCGAAAGTAGGATTGTTGGCTTTTCTTTGTCGCTCGAATCCTCATGAGCGACCTCGACTCTCTGAGCGTGCGCGGTTGACGTCACGAATAGAGCGATTCCCAGAATTGGCATAATGAGTCGAGTCATAATGTGTTTCCTCAATAAGATTGTTTAATCAGAAAGCGAGCGCCGTGCCATTCTCAGTCACGGCTTTCTTTTCGCCCAAGGTCTTGATGGTGTACTGAAGGTCATGGCATCCGAGGTCTTCGGGTTGGAAGACGAAAATTGCTTCAGAAGGAGTCCGTTGGAACGATAGCCAGTAGGATTGTTCACGGTGGTGGCATCCGATTTCGTCGGGGCGGGTGACGAGGACGGCGTAATCGTGATCGACTGCAATCGGTTTTGGCCCCTTCTTCCGCCCGAATCCGGAATCCAGATTCGGACTGTTCGACCGTTTCGATATTGGATAATCCATCGGGCGGAAGCCGTTTGCGCCATCTGTCCGACCAGGCAGAGGCCCAGTATGAAGACGAGCATGTTTTTGGCGAAGTGTTTCATCGAGCGAGTTCCTCGCAGTTGTATTTAGGCCGCGTTTCACTGAGGCTTTAAAGAGTCACGGCGTCACGCTGAAGCGAAGCGCACGACGAACAGCGGACGGACAATCCATTTGGTCCGCTGTTCATTGAATGTCGCGTTCGACGTCAGTCGATCCGGTGGAAGATTGCCGCGACGCCGCCCTGATCGTCATCGGCGATTTGGATTCGAACGCGGAAACCATTCGTATCCCAATCCTCGTAATACCAATCGTTGATCACCCGATTGGCTTTGAAATTGGTCGCGATCTGGGCCGACCGCACCACCGGTGAGATGGGGAAGGTCGGATTCGGGGTGGTGCAGCAGAAGGGGCTCTGTCTCACCTGCCACACGATCGGGAAAGCGGGGTCGTTGCGCTTCCCCGACCTCGCCGGGATCGGCGACCGCGCCAAGACCCGGAAACCCGGCATGGACGACGTCCACTACCTCGCCGAGTCGCTCTACCATCCGGACGTGTTCATCGTGCCCGGCTTCAACGGCGGCATGCCCACCATCAACAAGCCGCCGATCGGGCTCACCGACAAAGAGATCCTGTGCGTGATCGCCTGGCTGCAGAGCCTCGGCGGTACGCCGACCGTCACGATGGCGACCAAGCTGCCGGACCAGACCGAGGGCTGAGGCGTGGTGAATCTACCGGTCATCCTGGGAATCGTCGCGGTGCTCGTGGTGCTCCGCGTGATGCGGGCGTCGCTCTTCTTGTGGATGCTCGCATGGTGGCTCGGGATGTACGTGTTCATGAGCCGCGGCTTCGCCACGCCCGTGCCGGCATCGGCGCAGAACATCTACATGGGGATCGTCACGCTGTCGCTCGTCGCGTACGTCACGTCGAGCCCCGAGCGCCAGCGGTCGTTCATCGATCCGATCGCGAACTTCGCCGGCGATTCCCGCTACACGTTGCCGCTGATCCTCGTGCTGCTCGCGTTGCCGGCGCTCGCCGCCTATCGCGTCTACGCCAACGCCAACGTGCCAGTCGAGCCGCCGTTCTTCGCCCGCACCGTGCACCCGTCGCCTCCAACCGAGATCACGGTGCACAACGAGAAGATCGACCTCGTGGGCGGCGACAATCCGCTCCGGCCGCTCGAGGCGAGCAACCCCGAGAAGTTCCGCGCTCACGTCGCCAACGGCAAAGCCAACTACTACAAGCACTGTTTCTACTGTCACGCCGACGCGCTCGCCGGCGACGGCATGTACGCCCACGGCGTGAGCCCGGCGCCCGCGAACTTCATCGACCAGGGCGTACTGCCGAACTTCCAGGAGACGTTCTTCTTCTGGCGCATCGCCAAGGGCGGTCCGGGCATGCCCGACGAAGGCGCGCCCGGCGATTCCGCGATGCCGGAGTGGGAGCGTTTCCTCAGC
Organism: uncultured Polyangiaceae bacterium; assembly: GCA_964631985.1. Taxonomy (GTDB): domain Bacteria; phylum Desulfobacterota; class Binatia; order UTPRO1; family UTPRO1; genus UTPRO1. Next base: position 1,977 of record CAZWAX010000614.1, read on the forward strand.
AACGAGGAGATGTGGGAGGTCGTGTTGTTCCTCTACGACCACACCGGCTACCGGCCGCGGGCCCTCGAAGTGCATGGCGAGGGGCACTGACATGCGGCTCACCACCGTGTTCCTCGGGCTCTGCCTGGCGGCGGCCCCGGCCTTCGCGGCGCCGAATCTCGGAAGCGAGGCCGAGCGCAACGCCGGCAAGGCGCTCTACGACAAGAACTGCGCCCAGTGTCACGGCGAGAAGGGCGACGGTAACGGCGTCGCGGCGCCGCACCTGATGCCGCGTCCGCGCGACTTCACGACCGCCAAGTTCAAGATCCGGACGACGCCGAGCGGCAAGCTCCCGACCGACGCCGACCTGCACCACATCATCAAGGTCGGCATGCCCTACACGTCGATGCCGGCGTGGCCGAATCTCTCCGACGTCGAGATCACCAATCTCGTCTACTACGTGAAGTCGTTCTCGCCCGAGTTCGCCCAGCCCGACGGGCAGGTCGAGGGCATGACGATGCCGGCGGCGCCGGCGCTCTCGACCGAGTCGGTCGAGCGCGGCAAGCAGGCGTACGCCGAGCTCGGCTGCGCCGGTTGTCACGGCGAGACCGGCCGCACCGACGGCACCACGGCCACGACCCTCAAGGACGATGCGGGATACTCCATCCGTCCGGCCGATCTCTCGCGCCCGTGGACGTTTCGCGGCGGTGCCAGCCGTGCGGACATTTTCCGCGCGATGACGACCGGCTTGAACGGAACGCCCATGCCGGCCTTCGGCGAAGCGCTCACCGTCGAGCAGCGCTGGGATCTCACCGACTACATCTATTCATTGGGCGGGTCGGAGACCCCGAACTACTCGGCCCTCCTCACCGCCAAGAAGACCACCGAGGCGCTCGAGCTCGACAAGATCGACGCGCTCCTGGAGCAGGCGCCCCCCGCGTTCTTTCCGATCGTCGGTCAGATCATGCAGCCCGGCCGTG
>CAZWAX010000615.1:0-2929 GCA_964631985.1 uncultured Polyangiaceae bacterium
GGCGGGGAGGTGGTCGGGGGAGGCGGTGTGGATCGGGTCCTACGGGTTCCCGGTCAAGACCATCACCCCGGCGTTCGTCCTCGGCCGGGTGTTCATCTCGCCCGAGCCGCTCGTCGGTCCGCGGTCGAACGCCTCGCCGCCGGCGTCGGCGATGAAGGTCGCCATCAAGCTGGTGCCGGCGTTCCGGCGGGCGACCCGGGCCGCCTTGAGGCCGTCGTCGGGCGGGGTCGTGCGGCGCGTGAAGTCCGCGAGAGCGTCGTCGTGCGGTGTCGGCATGCGCGCCACCATGGGGCAGATGCCGGATCCTGGCCAGATGGCAAGAACGACATTTTTCGGTCTATTCCTGCCACATGCCGACCTTCACCCATCTCGTCTTCGACGGGGTCGCCGATGGCCCGGTGGGCGTCGCCCTCGACATCGTCGCCACGGCCGCGCGTCTGGCCCGGAGCGGACGCGTCGCACTCCCGGCCGACCGCGTAGCCCCGCGTCAGCGGATCGTGTCCATGGACGGTGCGCCCGTGCGGACGGCGTCCGGGCGTCTCCTCCCGGTCGACGGTGCCGCGAGTCTCCGTACGCTCGGCGCGGGCGACGTGCTGGTGCTGCCGGGGCTCGGGATGGCGACCCCTCCCGAGATCGCCGCCGCGCTCGCGCGTCCGGACGTCGCCCGCGGCAGCGGGCTCGTCGCCCGGGCGGCGGCGAAGGGCGTCCTGGTCGCGGCATCGTGCTCGGCGACGTTCGTGGTGGCCGCGGCCGGCGTGCTCGACGGCCGGGAGGCGACGACGACCTGGTGGCTCGCCCCGAGCTTCGCCCGGCGCTTCCCGCGCGTGACCTTGCGCGCGGATCGCATGGTGGTCGCGGCCGAGGGCGTCGTTACCGCCGGCTCGGCATTCGCCCATGCCGACCTGCTGCTGGCGATCCTGGCGGACACGCTCGGTCCGTCGCTGGCGCACACCGTCGCCCGCTATCTCGTGCTCGACGAGCGCCCGTCGCAGGCGCGTTACATGGTGCTGGAGCACCTCCGGAGCGCCGATCCGGCGATCCGGAAGCTCGAGGCCTTCGTCACGTCCAACCTCGACCGTCAGCTCACACTTCCCGAGATGGCGCGCGCCACGGCCACGTCGGCGCGCACGTTGGCGCGCAAGGTCGCGCTGGCGATGGGTCGCACCCCGCAGCATTTCGTGCAACGCCTCCGGGTCGCCCGGGCCGTGCACCTGCTCGAGACCACACCGCGCTCGGTCGAGGAGATCGCGGCGTGCGTCGGCTACGCCGACCCGGCTGCGTTCCGGCGCGTCTTTCGTCGCGAGACCGGGGAGACGCCGCGTGCGCGGCGGGTCCGGACCGTGGCGACGGTCAGAGGCCGCCGCCCCAGCGGTACTGCAGCGCCAGGCCGAAGAGGTCGAAGTCGCCGCCGACGCGGGTGACGATCGCCTTGCTGCCGAAGAGCTTGATCGAGTGGTGGCGGGTCACCGAGAGCGAGAGCGTCACCCCCAGGCGCGCGTTCGATTGTTCGTCCTCGTTCTCCCGGTCGTCGATCGCCGTCCGTCCGCCGCCGTAGTAGGTACCGTCGAGCGAGCCCCAGAGCGCCTCGCGGACGCGGTAGATGAGGTGTGCCTGCACGGCGTAGCGGGGATCCTGCGAGCGCCGCGTGCCGCCGAAGAAGTCGGCGTTGTCGGTGTAGAACGTGACGCTCGGCGCGACCTCCAGCGTCACCGGCCCCAACGCCTTCGCGACGCCGAGCTCGGGCTTGAAGGACCAGCGGTTGGTGCCGATGTTCAGGAGCTTCTCGTCGTCGTACTGGCCGAGCGGCACCGTCATCTGGAAGCTGGCGCCGATGACGAGATCCTGGTGGTAGTCGAGGAATGCCGGCAGCGTGAGCGCGGGCGCGCCGTAGAAATTGTAGGAGACGCGGAAGCGCGGATCGTTGAATCCCTGGACGACACGGTCCTGACGCTGGTCGCCGAGCCGGGCCGAACCGTCCACCCAGGAGTGCGGCACGATCACGTCGAATTTTCCCGAGCGGCCGAAGAGGCCGAACGAGTGCGCGTAGCCGAGGACCGCGCTGTGGACCTCGACCTCCGCATCCTCGAGCGGCAGGCCCGGGTCGGTCACGACGTCCCCCTCCTGATAGGCGTAGCCGGCGATCAGGAAGTTCATGCCGACGGGCGTGTTGGTGTAGGAGCGCGGCTCGAGCTCCTGGGCGCGAACGACGGACGGGCCGATCGCGGCGGCGAGCGCGGCGGCGAGCAGGAGCGGAAGCACGAGCGACGCCGATCTCACGCCGATCGGGACCGGTCAGGGTGCCGCAGCGCGAGCCTTCCTTCCGCGCGCGCGCTTCGCGGGCGCTTGCGGTGCGGGCTGTTCGGGGGGCGCCGTCTCCGCCGCGTGCAGGTAGAGGATGCGCCGGACCTCCTCGATGGCTTCCGGGGTGCCCTGACACGAGTGGTTCCAACGCACCACCTTCTCGGAGACGACCCAGTCGACGTGGGCGCTCTGGTAGGCGACGACGCCGTCGTTGCCGTTCGCGAACGGACCCGTGCCCTTCACGGGGATGATGGAGTGGGAGGGGATCGACGGCGCGACTGCGATCGTCGACGTGATCTCGATGAAGGGCTGCCGCGCGCTCATGTTGTCGATCGCCGTCGGCGGCCGGCGCAGCAGGGCGGCGATGCGGGCGTCGTCGTCGAAGGCGGTGGCGACCGTCGCGATCTGACCGACCAGGGTCGTTGGCATCCGTACCAGCCAGGACGCGAGCGCTCCCAGGCGCCCGGCCGCCATCATCGCGCCGCGATTCGGGGTCGAGATGAAGATTACGCGGCCGACGAAGGGTAGGGGGGTGAAGAACATCGACTGCCTCCGGGGCGCGCGGGTATCGGGGCCGGACCGGCCCCCCACGAACCACTTCTCCCGCCCGTGGGCCCCCAGAGGCCCC
>CAZWAX010000616.1:0-2910 GCA_964631985.1 uncultured Polyangiaceae bacterium
GGATGCCGGTCGCCGACGGGGAGGTTCTGGCGCACCGCCAGCACCCACCCCCGCTCCGGGTGCGCGAGCGGCGTGAAGTCGACGTACTGGCTCACGTAGTACTCGTTCATGCGGATCGCGCCGTAGGGCGCGAGCGCCAGGTCCTGCGCGGCGACGACGTCGACCGTCACCGGTGCCGACCCGACGTTCTCGATCCGCACGTGCCAGAACCACGCCGGCGCCGCCTCGGCGAGGACCAGCACGAGCGTGAAGCGCAGCTGCTGCCAGGTGCCCCGCACGACGAGGCGGTCGTCGCCGACGTGCACGGTGCCCGGGCTGCCCGGACCGAGGAGCGGCGTCGCGGCGATCGTCGGCCCGTGGCGTCGGAGGTAGAGATTCGCCGGGCCGCCTTCGAGCTCGCTCCCGAGGAAGAGGTTGAGCGTGACGTCGCCGTGGTCCATCCGGCGGATGGAGCCGTTGCGATTCACCTGGACGACGAGGCCGGACGGGCTCGTCAGGGCGTGGGGGAACGCGCGATCGCTCACGGCTGGCCTCCCGAACCGGGGATCGTCCCGGGCTGCAGGGTTTCGACGTGCCAGGTGCCGTCGGCGGCGAGGACGAGCACCGTGTCGTAGTGGAGCCGCGGCTCGTCGGCGCCGCTCAGCACGACGCAGGTGATGCCACGCTCGACGAAGGCGGCCAGCACCATGGCGAGCCGCCCCTCACCGACGATCCGACCGAGATTGTCGACGAACACGAAACGCGGACGCGCGACCAGGACGCGCGCCAGCGCTACCACTTGCTGCTCGCGCTGCGACAGGACGTGCTCCCAGTCCCGCTCCTGATCCGTCCCCTCCGCACGCTCGACGAGGTCGCTCGCATCGATGATCAAGAGCGCGCTCCGCATCTCGCCGTCGAGCGGCACGCTGCCGTCGCTCGCACCCAACATCTCGCGGAGCGTACCCGGCGGCAGATATGGACGCTCCGGGAGAAAGGCGAGGTGCTCGAGGGGGGGACGTTTCACCCGGCCGAGCCCTTCGTCCCACACACCGGCCGTCGCCCGCATCAGCGCCGCGCGCGCGGACGGGTCGTGGCTGCTGACGAGCACGCGCGAGCCGGGCGGGATCGCGAACGAGAGGCCCCGGACGAAGGCGGCGTCCTCACCCGGCACCGCCAGTGTCAGGTCCTCGTAGGCAACGCCTTCGGGATCCTCGGACGTCTCGATCCCCGGCTCCCCCGGGATCGGCGGCTGCAGGCTCGAGGCGAGCGCGTTCAACCGCGCCAGCACCGCGCCGTACGACGAGATCGCCTGGAACTGCGTCACCACCAGCGAGAACGCGCCGAGCAGATGCGAGAACGCCATCGCCGACTGAGTGATCACGCCAAACTCGGCCTCGCCGCGGATGAAGAGCGGCGCCACCACCAACGCCGGGATGATCTGGATCATGTAGTTGTAGCCGGTCGTGAAGAAGCCGAGGTTCCGGTTGACGCCGATGATGCGCTTCAGGTTGTAGACCACCGCCGCCAGGCGCTCCTGCAGGCGGGTCTCGAGCTGGCGCTCGCGGCGATGCAGCGCGACGTCCTCGGCGTTCTCGCGCACCTCGATCAGCCCGGCGCGAAAATCGGCCTCGCGATCGGCCTGCTGGTAGTTCAGCACGATGAGGCGGCGGCCGAGAAAGACCGTGAGGAGCGATCCGATCGCCGCGTAGGCCATGCCGACGAGGAAGAGCGGCCGGCTGATCGACCACAACACCCCCGAGAACGCCAGCACCGTGAGCGTCCCGTTCAGGAACATCAGGAAGAGCGACAGGGTCATGGCGACGAAGGTGCGGACGTCCTCCGTGATCCGCTGATCGGGATTGGTGAGATGGTCGTCGTGGCTCACCCGCAGGTAGGTCCGGTTGCTCAGGTAGAAGTGGACGAGGCGCCCCGTGAGCCAGCCGCGCCACAAGAGCCCGAAGCGTTCCTCGCAGAAGCGGAAGAGCACCGCGACGGCGGTCGTCGCCCCGAAGACGGCGACGTAGAGGAACGCCTGGTGCAGGAAGGCGCCCTGATCGCGATGCTCGATCGCGGTCATGAAGTCACGCCCGACGTAGCTGCTGAGGACGTTCAGACCGCTGATCGCGAACATGAGACCGAGCAGGGTCGCGAACAGGAAGATCGCCTTGCCGCGCACCTCGGAGGTCGCGAAGGCGGCGACGGCGCCGACGAAGCGTCGCCAGGTTTCGCGGGTCAGCCGCGCGTCGTGCTTGTCGGTGGCGTCGCTCATCGTTCGATCGCGACCGGTCCATAGCCCAACCCGGTGCCAGCTGCGAGGAATCGCTCGCTTCCCAGCGGAGGGAACGAGGGCTGCGACGGCGGTCGCCGTTTCGGCGCGCAGGGGGTGGGGGTCGACGGATCCGGCTGCCACGACCCGCTGCTGCTTGTCAGCGGCGGGGGCGCTTGCGTATGGTCGCGCGCCATTGGCCGGCGTTTCGCGCCGGCGGCGCTCTACCATGGCGGACATCATTCTCGATGACTTTCGTGACGTCTCCGGCTGGTTGGCCGTGGCGTCGGGGCTCGCCCAGTTGTCGATCGCGCCGGACGCGGGCCCCGCTGGGGCGGCGATGCGGCTCGACTTCGACTTTGGCGGGGGCGGCGGGTTCGTGGTCGCCCGCAAGGAAGTCGCGGTCACGGTGCCCGAGACCTGGGCGCTCTGTTTCGAGCTCCGTGGCGACGGGCCGCGGAATCGTTTCGAGCTGAAGCTCGCCGACCCGAGCGGCCGGAACGTGTGGTGGTATCGCGAGGAGGCGTTCGCGCTGCCGGCGGCATGGACGTCGATGCGGATCCCGAGCCGCGCGATCGAGTTCGCGTGGGGGCCGGCGGGCGGCGGCGCGCTCTCCGCCGTTGGCGCGCTCGAGCTCGCGCTCGCGGCCGGGCCGGGCGGGCGCG
>CAZWAX010000617.1:0-2881 GCA_964631985.1 uncultured Polyangiaceae bacterium
TCACCGTCGCGACCAGCTCGAGGATCTCGATCGCGTGGCGGATGTCGAGGTGGGTGGTCGGCTCGTCGAGGAGGAGGATGCTCGGCTCTTGCGCGAGGGCGCGGGCGACGATCACGCGCTGGCGCTCGCCGCCGGAGAGCTCGGTGATGCGGCGCGCGGCGAGTGCCAGGATGCCGGTCTCGGCCATGACGCGCTCGGCGATCGCGACGTCGCGCGCGCCCTCGAGCCCGAGCGGCGGCCGATGCGGGGCGCGCCCCATCAGCACCATCTCGGCGACGGTGTAGGGAAACGTCACGCTCGTGTCCTGCGGGACGACGGCCACCAGGCGGGCGAGCGCGCGGCGCTCGAAGCCGCCGATCGGGCGGCCGGCGACGGCGACCCTGCCCTGCTGGGCGCGGCGCGTGCCGGCGAGCAGTGCCAAGAGTGTCGACTTGCCCGAGCCGTTCGGTCCGGCGAGCGCCAGCATCGCGCCGCGCGCCACCGACAGGCTGACGTCGCACAGCACGGCCCGCGCGCCGTACGCGAACGACACGTGCTCGGCATCGAGCGCCATACGCTCGCGATCGAGCGCTACGCGCTCGCGATTGATCGCGGACTCGTCGCTCACAGCTCCCCCAAGCGCCGCTCACGGCGCAGCAGATACGCGAACACCGGCGCGCCGCAGAGCGCGGTCACCACCCCGACCGGGATCTCGGTCACGCCGAGCACCGTCCGCGCCACCGTGTCGGCCCACACCAGGAAGACCGCGCCCGCGAGATACGACGTCGGGAGCAGCATCCGGTGATCGGCGCCGAGCAGCAGGCGCATCAGGTGCGGCACCACCAGGCCGACGAAGCCGATGAGGCCGCTCACCGACACCACGGCGCCGACCAGGAGCGCGGCGGCGACGAACACCATGCGGCGGGCGTGCTCGACGTCGACCCCGAGCTCGGCGGCGCGCTCGTCGCCGAGGCTCAGGCAATCGAGATCGCGGGCGTGCCACAGGAGCAGCGCCAGGCCGGCGAGACTGTAGAGCGCCAACGCGGCGAGCATCGGGTACTCGCGCGTGCCGACGTGTCCCATCAACCAGAAGAGCACGCCGTGCGCCTGGTAGAGGTCGACGACGCTGTTGATGAACATGAGCAGCGCGCCGGTGAAGGCGTTGTAGATGACGCCGATGAGCAGCAGCGTCGTCGGCTCGACCTGCTCGCCGACGAACGCCAGCCGCACCACGATCCAGATGCTGACGAGCGCGCCGAGAAACGCCGCGACCGGCGCCACCAACGCGGGGCCGACGGCGATCGGCACCGTCACGAGCGCCAGCACGGCCGCGAGCGCCGCCCCGCTCGAGATGCCGACCAGATGCGGCTCGGCGAGCGGATTCCGCAGGAGCGCCTGCAGCGCCGCCCCCGAAACGGCGAGCGCGCCGCCGACGATCGCGGCGAGCAGCACGCGCGGGATGCGGGCGCGCAGCAGGATGACGGTGTCCGGGCTGACGCCGCCGGCGTCGCCGAGCACGCGCCGCCAGTCGAGCGTGACGGGACCGATCGCGGCGGCCGCGACCAGGCTCGCAAGCAGCAGCACCAGCAGCACGCCGTTCACGCGCGCCAGGCGCCCCCAGGTGAGATGCCCGAGCGCCATCGTCAGAACCGATCGGGGTGCAGCAGGCGCGCGAGCTCCTCGAGCGCGCCGGCGAGGCGCGGCCCGGGACGGAGCGCCTCGAACGAGCGGAACGGATGGACCCGACCGTTGCGGACGGCGGCGAGCGACGCGAACCGGGTCCAGAAGGCGAGCGTCGCGGTGCCGGCCTCGGTGCCCATGCTGCAGTCGACGATGACGTCGGGGTTCTCGGCGATCGCGACCTCGAGATTCAGGCGCGGCCAGGCCGCGCCGGCGGGCGCGACGTTCACCGCGCCCGCCGCCGCGAGCATCTCGCCGAGAAAACTCTCGGGGCCGACGGCAATCAGCGGATCCTGGCCCACGATCATGAGCGCCCGCGGCTTCGGCACGCCGGCGACGCGCGCCCGCACCGCGTCCATCTCGCGCGCCATCTGCGCGACCAACCGGTCGCCCGCCTCGGGCACGCCCGCGACCTCGGCGATCCGGCGCGTCACCACCGGCAGGTCCGCGAGCCGCTCGGGATCGACGACCTCGACCCGTACCCCGAGCCGCCGCATGGTGAGCACGTTCTCGTGATTGCCCGGGCTCGGGAGGCCGATCACCAGGTCGGGGCGCTGCGCCAGCACGGCCTCGACGCTCGGCGCATTGAAGGAGCCGACGCGCGGCAGACGCGTCGCCTCGGGCGGGTAGTCGCAGTAGTCGGAGACCGCGACGACGCGCGCACCGATGCCGAGCGCGAAGAGCGTCTCGGTGACCGACGGCGCGAGCGAGACGATCCGTGCCGGGGACGCCGGCGACGGGCGCGGGGTCGGATCCTCCGCGGCCGCGACGCCGGACATCCGCGCGCCGGCGAGGAAGGCCAGCACGCCGAGCACGGCCACACGGGAAGGCATCGACGTCATGGGGCCTGCCGCAACTATCTGCGCGCCGCCGTCTCGTCGAGGACGAAGCGATAGCGGAGCTGGCCCCGGAGCCCGGCGCCCGTGGCGGGCACCGTGAAGCGGCTCCGGCGCGCCACCCCGAGCGCGACCTCGTCGAGCGCCGGATAACCCGACGACCGTCCGACCCGAGCCTCGGCGACGGCACCGTCGCGACCGATCGCGAGCTCGACGTCGACGGTGCCTTGCCACCCTTGCCGGCGCGCGCGGCCGGGATACTCGGGCACGGGGCAGCTCGCGCAAAAGGCGCGGAGGCCGTCGCTGCCGGTGCCGGTCCCACCGCCGCTTCCCCGATGCCCGTGCCCGGATCCGTCGCTTCCGCCACGCGCCGCGCCGGTCCCGCC
>CAZWAX010000618.1:0-2879 GCA_964631985.1 uncultured Polyangiaceae bacterium
CTACACCGAAGAGCACGATCTCTTCCGTGACCAGTTCCGCAAGTTCGCCGCCAAAGAGATCGAGCCCAAGATCGCCAAATGGAACCACGACGGCATCACCGATCGTGAGACCTGGCAGCGCATGGGGCAGGCCGGGTTCCTGGCGCCCTGCATGCCCGAGGAGTACGGCGGCGCCGGCGTCGACTTCCGCTACGACGCCATCGTCACCGAAGAGCTCACCTACATGCGGGCCCACGGCATCATGACGACCGTCCATTCGTCGATCTGCCTGCCGTACCTGGTGTCGTTCGGGACCGAGGCCCAGAAGAAGAAGTTCCTGCCGCCGGCGGTGAGCGGTGACCTGCTCTTCGGCATCGGCATGACCGAGCCCGGCGCCGGCTCCGACCTCGCCAACATCCAGACCCGCGCCATCCGCGACGGCGACCACTACGTCGTGAACGGCGCCAAGACCTTCATCTCGATCGGCCAGCTCGGCGGCGCCTACATCACCGCGGTGAAGACCGACCCGACCGCCAAGCCGGCCCACAAGGGCGTCAGCCTCCTCGTCATCGAGGCCGACACGCCGGGGTTCGTGCGCGGCCGGAAGCTCGAGAAGCTCGGCTTCCCGTCGCAGGACACGAGCGAGCTCTTCTTCGAGGACTGCCGGGTGCCGGCCGAGAACCTGCTCGGCAAGGAAGGGCAGGGCTTCAAGATGATGATGGAGAAGCTCCAGCAGGAGCGGCTCTCGATCTGCGTGACCGCGATCGCGTCCTGTCGCCGCGCGCTCGACGACACCATCGCCTACACCATGCAGCGGAAGGAGTTCGGCCGGCAGATCGCCCACTTCCAGAACACCCAGTTCACCCTCGCCGAGCTCGCCACCCAGATCCAGATCGGTCAGACCTTCGTCGACAACCTCGTCACCGCCCACGTCCGCGGCGACGACATCGTCTCCGAGGTCAGCATGGCCAAGTGGTGGACGACCGATCTCCAGAAGAAGGTCGTCGGCGAGTGCCTGCAGCTCCACGGCGGCTACGGCTTCATGCACGAGTACCCGATCTCGCAGGACTACGCCGACGCCGCGGTGCAATCGATCTACGCGGGCTCGAACGAGATCATGAAGGTGATCATCGCGAAGCGGATGGGGCTCGGGGGGTAGCCGATCCTTTGGCCGATTGCGAAATGTCTCCACCGCCGGCACATCGGGTTCATGGGAGTCCAGCTCTCCCAAGAGCATCCTGAAGCAGCGCGACGCCGATCGTCGATGAGCGTCGTGGTCGACGCGTCGATCCCGGTCGCGGCGACGACCGACGCGGGTCCGGCAGGCGCCTGGGCCGAGGGCGTGCTCACCGAGGCCGAGATCATCGCACCTCATCTGGTGCTCGTGGAGGCGACGAACGTGTTGCGCCGCCTCGAACGGCCGAAGGAGCTGACGGCACTGGAAGCGACCGCCGCGCTCGTCTGTATTCCCCCGCTGACCGGGGACTTCGCCGGCTTCAACATCGTGGGGCTTCCGGGCCCTTCGCGCCTGGAGCTTCCCCTCCATGTGAAAGTACGGCGGTAAGCATCGACTCGTCACAGCTTTTCATCGCGCACTCCTGGCATCGCCCACAGGCCATCCGGGTTCGCCACCCCACCGTCAGCCGCGAGATGCCCGCGATGGCATGGATCTCGCTGAAACGACGAGCGAGGAGGATGCATCATGGCCAGATACGGCAAGAAGGCCCAGGAAAAAGTCGAGAAGGCGATGCACGAGCGGAAGCGCGGCACCTTGAAGTCGGGGCGCTCCGGCAAGACGGTGACGAGCAGGAAGCAAGCGATCGCGATCGGGCTCGCCGAGGCTCGGCGCGAAGGCGGTAAGGTTCCGAAGCAGAGCAAGAGCAGCAGCGGCAAGCGGACGACGGCGAAGCGCCGCACGACCGCGAAGACCGGTGGCAAGGAGCGGTCGATCAGCAAGAGCCGCAAAGCGAGTTAGCTTCTGCGCTGCCGCTTCGTCCCACCCTTCACCACGACGCAGCACCCGCCCCGCGGCCCCGGACGCGGGGCGGTTTCGCGACACGCCCTTTTCTCGCGGCCCTCCGATCAGTAAGGTCCGACCGCTTTCTACAAAACGGCTTTCCAAAGCGGTGCGTAAGGGAGGGCGATGGGTGCAATGGTGAGGCGAGGTCTGGTCGCTGTCGGGGTCACGCTGGCGGTCCTCGTCGGAGTCGCGCTCTCCTTCGTCGTCTGGGAGGGATGCGACGGCCGCGACCCGAAGCCGATCGCTCAGGGCTTCGGCGCGCGTCGGGTGCCGAGCTTCACCGGCCGCGCGGCGGAGCCGCATCCCGTCGATGCGCCGCCCGTCGCGCAGCACCCCTTCATGGCGCGGAACGGCCGGAACAGCATGCACGGCGACGGGCTCGCCAGCGACACGCATCCCGAGAGCGGGCCGCTCGGCCACGATCCGGAGGTGTTCTCGACCGCGCGCGGGCTCCTCGGCGGCGAGTGCGCCTCGGTCACCTTCGACCAGGCGGGGCGGATCGTGACGGTCTGTACGACCGCGCTCCGCATGCAGCTGCTGGTGCTCGATCCGCGGACACTCCGCGAGCTCGCGTCGTACGATCTGCCGCCGCGGCCGTCGATGAAGTCGCTCTCGATCCGCACCATCACGACCGACACGTCGGGCGGGGCGTATTTCTACCTCGACGAGGCGGATCGGGCGGTGGTCGGGACGGCCAAGCACCGCATCGAGGTGATTGCCCACGACGGTGCCGGGTTCCGACTCGAGCGTGCCTACGATCTCGCGGCCACTGTGGCACCGCCCGGGCGCGACGACGCGCTCGTGACCGTGCTGCCCGACTGGAGCGGCCGCTGGTACTGGTTCGTCACGCGGCTCGGCATGGTCGGCACCGTCGAGCGCG
>CAZWAX010000619.1:0-2875 GCA_964631985.1 uncultured Polyangiaceae bacterium
CGCTTCAACCTCGCCTATCACGTCCGCCACACGCATCTGCCGAAGCCGGGAGACGACCGACAGTTGAAGCGCCTCGCGGGCCGCTTGATGTCGCAGGAGCTCGATCGTGGCAAGCCGCTCTGGGAAATGTGGGTGGTGGAGGGACTCGAGGACGGGCGGTTCGCCATCATCACCAAAGCCCATCATTGCATGATCGACGGCGTCGGCAGCGTGCAGCTCACCGGCGCTCTGCTGCGGCCGACTCCCGAGGTGACGCCGCCCGTCGACGAGCCACCGCGCTGGCTTCCCCGCCCCGCGCCATCGATGTTCGAGTTGCTCGCGGCGGAGCTCCAACATCGGGTGACGACGCCGCTGAGGGCTGTGACGGCCGCCGTCCTTTCCGTGGTCCGGCCGGGGGACGCCCTCGCCGGCGCTCGCGACATCGTGACGAGCATCGGCTCCACGCTCGGCACGGGCCTCAGCTCGGCTTCGCCCACTCCGTTCAACGTCGACATCGGGCCACACCGCCGTTTCGATTGGGCGGTCACCGACCTCGAGGGCCTGAAAGGCGTTCGCACCCGCCACGGCGGGACGGTGAACGACGTCGTATTGGCGGTGTTGGCGGGTGCCTTGGGCTCGTTCCTGCGGCGTCGGGGGATCGATCCAGCGGCACTCGATTTCCGCGTGATGGTCCCGGTCAACGTCCGTGATGCCCATACGCGCCACGACGTCGGAAATCGCGTGGCGATGATCGTCGTCCGCCTCCCGCTCGACGAGCGCGATCCTCTCCGCAGGCTTCAGCGCACCATAGCGGAGACCCAGCGGGTGAAGCGCTCGCGACAGGCGGCCGGCATGCAATTGCTCGAATCGTTGAGCGATGCGACGTTTCCCGCGCTCATGGTGCAGTTCGCGCGCCTGACCGCGTTCGCGCGCCAGTACAACGTCGTCACGACCAACGTGCCGGGGCCCCCCATACCGGTGTACGTCGCGGGCGCCCGGATGCTGGCCTGTTATCCTCTGGTCCCGCTCTTCGCCAACCAGGCCCTCGGCATCGCCCTCTTCAGCTACGCGGGTAGCCTGCACTGGGGCTTCAACGCCGACTGGGATGCGCTTCCCGATCTGCATGAGCTCGTCCAGGCCGTCGAGCGCGAGCTCGCGATCTTCGCCGACCTCGATCGAGGTGGCACGGCCAGCGCGACCGTCGAGTGAGCGTGCGAGCCGACCGTGGCCCCCTGGGGCCGCGAGTGCGGGCGTCGCGCTGAGCTGCGACCACGGGAGGGAGAGCACGGCGTGCATGAAATCAAGAGAATTCCGCGGCGCGGCACGCTCGGCTTGGTGCTGTCGGGCGGGGGCGCGCGGGGCGCGTTTCAGGTCGGGGTCTACCAGCGCCTCCTCGACGACCCACGCTTCACGCAAGGTCCGGGCGTGCTGTCCGGCACGTCCGCCGGCGGCATCAACGCCGCCCTCATCGCCGCCGGAAAATCGCCGCGCGAGATGATGGATTTCTGGCATGGGATCGCGGCGGATCCGCCCGTAATCGCGAGCGACCGCTTCTTCCAAGATCTCATGGTCACTTTGGCACGCCTGACGTGGGGAGAGTTCCTGCGCTGGCTTTCCTCGGCCACCCCGTGGCGCGCCTTCCTGCATCGCTCCCGCAACCATTTTCCGCCGCAGCGGGGAAGTCTGCTGGCGGCCTGGATCGAGTACCTGCTCACGACCCGCTTCGAGTTGGTGAGCAGTCTCCTGCAGGGCATCCGGGAGCCCTTCCTCGCCGACACCGCACCGTTGCGGCGGCGGTTGGTCGAGGCGTTCGGGGGCGAACGCGTGTCCACTCGCCTGTGCCTCGCGATCAATACCGTCGATGCACACACCGGCAAGCTGGTGCGCTTCGTGAATCACGACACCCCCTTCACCCGCGCGCCCGACTACGTCATCGTCGACGCCATCACCGTCGACATGGTCCTCGCGAGCGCGAGCATCCCCCTGCTCTTCCCGCCGGTCGAGATCGGATCGCATCTCCTGTGGGACGGTGGGCTGCTGGTCAATACGCCGCTCGCCCCGGTCGTCGCGCTCGGCGCCGACGAGATCATCACCGTGCTGGTCACCGAGCCCCCCGATCCCGTCCGTGGACCGTTCCTCCATTTCGGTCGCGCCGTCGAGCGTACCGCCGACTCGTTTCTCGAAAATGCCTACAACATCGATCGAAAGCTGCTCCTCGAGCGCAATCGGGTGGCACGCATCGAAGGCAATCTCTATCGCGACGTGAACCTCTACGAGGTGATCCGTCCGTCCCGAAACGCCACGTTCAACGCGGGCTCGTACCTCTACTTCGACCGCCAGGTGATCGCCCAGATGCACCGCCTGGGTGTCGACGCTGCCGATGCCTGGCTCGCCGCCGGTCCACGTCTCGACCGCCTGGAATCGTACGATCAGCCGTCCGCCGACGCCCAGTTCCCGGCCTGAGGCACCGAAGAGCCGCCCGAGCGGACCGCCTTCTCGCACGACTGGGAAGTGTGTCGCGGGCATGGGAAACGCCAGTACGCGCGCCGAAATCCGCATCCCTGCGATAAGAAACGTGGATCGGCAATCGTGCCGTTGGCATGTCGTATGCTCCCTCGATCGATGAGGAGGGCTCCGTGATGGTGCCACGTCGATTCGGGTGGTCGTCCGCGATGATCGTGGTCGCCGTGGCGGTCGCGGGCTGTGCGCCGCGCCGACCGGTACTGTATCCGAACGCGCACTACGCGGAGGTCGGAGCCGGCACCTCCGAGCGTGACATCGCGGAGTGCCGGCAGCTCGCGGGGCAGCACCTCTCCTCGAGCGGTCGCGCGGGTGAGCTCGCGCGCGACACGGCGGTAGCCAGTGGTGTCGGCGCGGCGGCCGGTGCCGCGGGCGG
>CAZWAX010000620.1:0-2872 GCA_964631985.1 uncultured Polyangiaceae bacterium
GGGCGGCCGCGGCGGGGCATCCGTCAGCGGCGCGGGCGCGGCCGGGCGCTCCGTGCCGGGAAGCTCCGACGCCACGTACGTTCCCGAGCCCACCCGGCCGACGGCGTAGCCTTCGTCGACGAGCTGGGCATACGCCAGGACGACGCGATTGCGGGCGACGCCGCTCTCGCTCGCCATCCACCGCGTCGACGGGAGCCGAGCGCCCGCGCGCACGCGCCCATCGAGAATCGCCCGCCGAAGCGCGCGATACAGCTGCCGATAGAGCGGGCCGCGGCCGTCGAGCGAGTCGAGTTGCACGGAAATTGGATCTCATGAACTTTCATGAATTGGAAGCTTGTTCGGGTCCAATTCCGAGGCTATCCGGCAGCGAACGACGAAAGGAGCTTCCCATGATCGAGCGATTCCACGCCTACGCGGCCGCCTTCGAGGCCGCCTACGACCGCGACGACTGGACCCTTCTCGAGCCCTACTTCACGGAGGACGCCATCTCCGAGCTGAACGGCGCCCGCGTCGCCGGGCGCGACGCCGTGCTGACGTCCTTTCGGGATGCCGTCACGATGTTCGACCGGCGGTTCGATTCGCGCCGCCTGCACGTGACCCGCGGACCCGAGATCACCGAGGGCCGCGTCTACATCCGGGCCGTCGCGCGCTACGAGCGCGCGGGCCTGCCGCCCCTCGAGCTCGTTGGCGACGAGTGGTTCACCTTCGAAGGCGATCGCATCCGCCTCCACGTCGACCGCGTGCTGAACGGCACCGAGGTGATGGCCTACCTTGCCAGCCACGCCGACGCCCTCCGCCCGCTGACCGAGCCGCCCGCAGCTTCAACGGACGGGCGGGAGCAAAGCGACCGCACCTCCGCGCGCTCCAGGCACCCCTAAGGAAGCGAGGCGTCCTCAGACCCGCGGCGAGAGCTCCGCGTGGTACGACTGGATGGCTTTCACGCCGAGCGGTCCCGTCGCCATCGCGGCGATCGCCTCGGCTGCGGCCACGGCGCCGGCGATCGTCGTGAAGTACGGGATCTTCCGCTCGAGTGCCGTGCGCCGGATGGAGAACGAGTCCCGCAGCTCCTGCGCGTCGGGGCGGGGCGTGTTGATGACGAGCGCGATGCTGCCGGCTTCGAGCGCGTCGACGACGTGCGGACTGCCCTCGAAGACCTTGTTCACGGTCTCGGCCGCGATGCCGGCGCGCGTCAGGACCCCGGCCGTGCCGACGGTCGCGATGATGCGGAAGCCGAGCTCGTGGAGTCGGCGGGCAGCCAGGATCGCGCCCTCGCGGTCCTCGTCGCGCACGCTGACGAACGCCGTCCCACGGCGCGGCAGCACCGTGCCCGCCGCGACCTCCGCCTTCGCGAAGGCGACGCCGAACGACGGGCCGATGCCCATCACCTCGCCGGTCGACTTCATCTCGGGCCCCAGGACGGTATCGACGCCCGGGAACTTGAGGAACGGGAACACCGCCTCTTTCACGCTCACGTGGGTCGGCACGATCTCGCGCGTGAAGCCGAGCTCGGCGAGCGTCTTCCCGGCCATGACGCGGGCGGCAATCTTGGCGAGCGGTACGCCGATGGCCTTGCTGACGAACGGCACGGTGCGCGACGCCCGCGGGTTCACCTCGAGGATGTAGACCTTCCGGTTCTGCACCGCGTACTGCACGTTCATGAGCCCGACGACGCCGAGCTCGCGCGCCATCGCAATGGTCTGGCGCCGGATCTCGGCCTGGACCTCGGCGTCGATCGAGGTCGGCGGCAGCGCGCAGGCGCTGTCGCCCGAGTGCACGCCGGCCCGCTCGATGTGCTCCATGATGCCGCCGATCACGACGTCGCGGCCGTCACTCACCGCGTCGACGTCGACCTCGATCGCGTCCTCGAGGAAGCGATCGATCAGGAGTGGGCGGTCGGGCGAGGCCGCGAACGCGCGCCGCACGTAGCGCTCGAGATCGTGCGGCTCGTAGATGATCTCCATGGCGCGGCCGCCGAGCACGTACGACGGCCGGACGAGCACCGGGTAGCCGATGCGGTTGGCGATCGCGATCGCCTCGGATTGCGTGCGGGCGATGCCGTTGTCGGGCCGCAGCAGCTCGAGCTTGGTGAGGACCTCGTCGAATCGTTCGCGGTCCTCGGCGCGGTCGATCGAGTCGGGGCTGGTGCCGATGATCGGCACGCCCGCCGCGGCGAGCGGGACCGCGAGCTTCAGCGGCGTCTGGCCGCCGAACTGCACGATCACGCCGTCGGGTTTCTCGCGATGGACGATGGCGAGCACGTCCTCGAGCGTCAGCGGCTCGAAGTAGAGCCGGTCGGAGGTGTCGTAGTCGGTCGAGACGGTCTCGGGGTTGCAGTTGACCATGATGGTCTCGAACCCGTCGTCCTTGAGCGCGAAGGCGGCGTGGACGCAGCAGTAGTCGAACTCGATGCCCTGGCCGATGCGGTTCGGTCCGCCGCCGAGGATGATGATCTTCTTCCGCTGCGAGACGTCGCTCTCGTCCTCGGCGTCGAAGCTCGAGTAGAGATACGGCGTGAGCGCGGCGAATTCGGCACCGCACGTGTCGACCTTTTTGTAGACCGCGTGCAGCCCTGAGGCCGTGCGCGCGTTCCGGACGTCCTGCTCCGTCGTCCCGGTGAGGGTGGCGATGCGGACGTCGGAAAATCCCATGGCCTTGGCCGCTGCGAGTCGGCCGATGCCGCCGCGGCGGAGCTCGTCCTCGTAGGCGACGATCTCCTGCACGTTCCGGAGGAACCACGGGTCGATGCGCGTCTCGTCCTGGACCTGGTCCAAGCTCAAGCCCGCGCGGAACGCGTCGGCGATGGCCCACAGGCGCTGCGAGTTGGGCTCGCGGAGCCGACGGCGCAGCTCGGTCTCGTCCTGGAAATCGGTCG
>CAZWAX010000621.1:0-2832 GCA_964631985.1 uncultured Polyangiaceae bacterium
GGTGCGGTCGATGGGCGTCGACTGGTGCCGCGCTGGCTACATCTGGCAGGCGACGAAACGGTTCCAGATCGACGTGTAGAGGGTGAGCTCGTCCTTGTCGAGGTACTGGGCCACCCGCGCGGGCGGGAACTCGATGCTGGTCGGACGAATCGCCTCGGGGGCGTCCTGGGTGTTCTTCTTCGACTTGAAGACGGGCGGCTTCTCGGGGACGTAGTCGGCGCCATACCGGGTACCGATGTAACCGCGCACGGCTTCGACCGCATCGGGCGAGAGCCGGGTCGAGTCGGTACGCATGTAGGTGATGAGACCGACCGCGCCCTCGTCGCCGATCTCCACGCCCTCATAGAGCTTCTGGGCAATGCCCATCGTGCGGCGCGGCTGGTAGCCGAGCTTCCGCGACGCCTCCTGCTGCAGACGGGACGTGATGAACGGGGGCGACGGATTGCGCTTGCGATCACTCTTTTCGACCTTGGCGACGACCCACTCGGCGCCTTTCAGATGGTCGACGACGGCAGTCGCGGCGGCCTCGTTCTCGAGGCGGAAGGTTTTGTGGTCGGGGCGTTTCCCGGCGAGCTCGAAGAGGTTGGCATTGACCGGCGGCGGCGTGTCGCCCTCGAGCAGAGCCGCGATCGTCCAGTATTCTTCCTTGACGAAGGCGCGGATCGCCCGCTCGCGCTCGGTGATCAGACGGACGGCCACCGACTGTACCCGCCCGGCCGACAGGCCACGGCGCACCTTGTCCCAGAGCAGCGGGCTCAATTGATATCCGACCAGGCGATCGAGGACGCGCCGGGCCTGCTGAGCGTCGAACTTGGCGCGATCCAGCTTCAGCGGCTTCTTGATCGCCTCCTGCACGGCCTTCTTGGTGATCTCGTTGAAGAGAACCCGGTGGATGTTCTTCTTGTTGCCGAGGCGCTCGGCGATGTGCCAGGCGATGGCCTCCCCCTCGCGATCGGGGTCGGGAGCCAAATAGATGTTTTCTTTGTCTTTTGCGGCTTTCTTGAGCTCGTCGATGACCTTGGATTTGCCGTGGATGACGGCGTAGTCGGGTTTGAAGTCGTTCTTGACGTCGACCCCGAGCTTGGACTTCGGGAGGTCGACCACGTGACCCACCGAGGCCTTCACGGTGTAGTTCCGACCGAGGTATTTCCCCAATGTTTTCGCCTTTGCAGGCGACTCGACGATGACGAGGTTCTTGGCCATGGCTGTTCGGGATCGAACCCCCCCTTACTGTAAACCACCAACCCCGGCAAATCTGCCCGTCAGCTGAAATCTTCGTCCGGCGACCTGCCGAACCACTCCGCGAAGCTCGAAATCGAGCATCATTGCAATAATTTCCCCTGCGGGGCGGCTGCTCGCGCGTATGAGATCATCGACCGAGGCGGCTCCGCCGGCGAGGAGGTCGAGAATGGAAGGAGCGGCATCCTCGGGCGTCCCCTCACCCGACCGCGCCCGCTCCCCCCGAGCCCGTAGCGCCGGCGTGATCTGCTCGAGCACGTCCTCGACGTCGCGGACCAGGGTGGCCCCCTCCCGGATCAATAGATGGACCCCGGCGGAGAGCGGCGAGTCGACCCGACCCGGGACCGCGAAGACCTCTCGCCCGCTTTCGTTGGCGAGTCGCGCCGTGATGAGCGACCCACTCCGCTCGGCGGCCTCGATCACGACGGTGCCCTGGGTCATGCCGGCGAGGATCCGGTTGCGGGCCGGAAAATGGGCGGGGAGCGGCGCCGTCCCGACCGGGCGTTCGCTGAGCAGCGTCCCGCCGGCAACGACACGCTCGGCGAGCTCGCCGTGCTCGCGCGGATAGATGACGTCGACGCCGGAGCCGAGCACCGCGAGGGTGCGGCCCTGCGCCGCCAGCGCCCCTTCATGGGCAGCGCCATCGATCCCACGCGCGAGCCCGCTCACCACGGCGACCCCGGCGAGTGCGAGCCCCGCGGCGAGCTCGCGCGCGATCGCGATGCCGTAGGCGGTCGCGCGCCGCGCACCGACGATCGCGACGGCAGGCCCGGCCTCGAGCGCCATCCCCCGGGCGAACAGCACGAGGGGGGCGTCGTAGAGGTGGCGGAGCAGCGGCGGATACTCGGGATCGGCAAACGAGACGAGGCGTGCCCCGACCGCCGTGACGCGCGCGAGCTCACGCTCGGCCTCCGCGAGCGCCGCCGAGGCATCGAGCCGATTGGCCACCTTGGCCGAACACCCACGTGCGATCAGCTCGGTAGCCGGCGCGGTGAAGACGGCGGCGGGTCCGCCGCAACGCTCGGCGAGCGTCCGTCCGAGGACGTCGCCGATCCCGGGCGCCATCCGCAATGCCATCCACGCGACCGCCTCATCCACCCCCGCCATGACGGCGGCGATTGTCTCAGACGGTTCCCGGGCCGGAAAGACGCAAAGTACCGGGTCTAACGATAGCGGGCCCGGATCGACTCCATGCGCGCACGCAGCATCTCGGCCTGCACCCGCGCGGTTTCGACCGCGTCACGCGCTCGATCGAGCCGATGCCGGAGCTCGACCGAGGCCTCGCTGTCGTCCCACGCGTTCCGGCGCTGTACCTCATCGGCGAGCGCGTTGTACTCGTCGACCCGGGCGTTGTGGGTGTCGACCGCCTGGCGATAGGCGCGCGTCGCGTCTTGGAGATCGGATCCGAGACTCGGCTTCTCGGTCGCCTCGACGCGCGGCCGGTCGACCCGTGGCTCGACCTCGTCCGGAACCGGCACCGGCGCCGCCGGGCGACTCGTCGGCCGAGCGACGGCTGGCGCGACCGCCCGTCGAGCGCGCGTCGGCGTCCGCCGCGCGGTCGGGATGGCCGTCCACACCGCAGTCGGCTCGGGG
>CAZWAX010000622.1:0-2831 GCA_964631985.1 uncultured Polyangiaceae bacterium
GAATCAGGATCACGAGCGAGGCCATCTTCATCTCGTAGGCCTCGATCTTCTTGCCCAGGTACTCCGGCGTGCGGCCGACCATGAGCCCGGAGACGAAGACGGCGATGATGGCGAAGACCAGCATGCCGTAGAGGCCGGACCCGACGCCGCCGTAGACGACCTCGCCGAGCTGCATGAGGAACAGCGGCACGAGCCCGCCGAGCGGGGTGTAGGAGTCGTGCATCGAGTTCACCGACCCGTTCGAGGCGGCCGTCGTGGCGGTGGCCCAGAGGGCGGAGTTGGCGACGCCGAAGCGCACCTCCTTGCCTTCCATGTTGCCGCCCGGCTGGACGTCGCTCGCCGTGATGTCGGCGCCGACGGCGGCATGCCGCGGGTTGCCGCGGTATTCCGCCCACTCGCAGAGCGCGAGCGAGGCGACGAAGATGACGGTCATGGCGGCGAGCACCGCCCACCCCTGGCGGGTGTCGCCGACCATCTGGCCGAAGGTGTAGCAGAGCGCGGCCGCGATCAGCAGAATCGCCAGCATCTCGAAGAAGTTCGAAAGCGGGGTCGGGTTCTCGAACGGATGCGCCGAGTTGACGTTGAAGAAGCCGCCGCCGTTGGTGCCGAGCTGCTTGATGGCGATCTGCGACGACGCCGGACCCATGGGGAGGGTCTGCTCGGTCACGGCCGCGGTCTCGGTCTTGGGCTCGCCCTGCTCGTCGAGGACGGGGTTGCCGTCGGCGTCCTTCACCGGGCTCGTGACCGCGGCCGCCTGCAGCAGCGGAACGGTTTTGTAGGCGCTGAAGCTCTGCACCACGCCCTGCGAGGTCTGCACGAGCGCCAGACCGAGCGAGAGCGGCAACAGGATGTAGAGGGTACTGCGCGTCAGGTCGACCCAGAAGTTGCCGATCTCGCGGGTCGCCTGGCTGCGAAAGCCGCGGATCAGCGCCACCAGGACGGCCATGCCGGTCGCGGCCGAGACGAAGTTCTGCACCGCGAGCCCGAGCATCTGGGTCGCGTAGCTCATGGTCGCCTCGCCGCCGTAGCCCTGCCAGTTGGTGTTGCTCGCGAAGCTCGCCGCCGTGTTGAACGCCGAGTCGGGCGTGACGCCGGCGAAGCCCTGGGGGTTGAGCGGCAGGACCGCCTGCAGACGTTGCAGACCGTAGACCGCGAGCATGCCGAGGGCGTTGAAGAGGAGCATCGCGACCGCGTAGGTCTTCCAATCCATGCCTTCGTCGGGATCGACGCCGCAGATCCGGTAGACCAGGCGCTCGACCGGGCGGAACAGCGGGTCGAGCCACGTCGGCTTGCCGTCGTAGACCCGCGCCATGAAGCCGCCCAGGGGCCTGGCCAGCGCGAGCAGGACGACGACGTAGATTCCCACCTGCAGGAACGCGTTCGCAGTCATTAGAAGAGCTCCGGTTTGAGGAGGGCGGCGAAGAGGTAGACGAAGAGCACGAGGCTCACGACGCCCCCCAAAATGTAGAAGATCGTCATGGGATCACCTCACAGCCGGTCGAGCAGCTCGACCAGCGCCAGCGAAACCGCGAAGAATCCGACGGTCAACGCGATGTACAGCACGTCCATGGGGCACCTCCGGTTGGCGGTTCATGATGATGCCAGGAGCAACGCACATGCCGCGGCGGCGCGACCCATGAATCCGCCGTCGGACGAATTCCGTCGCACGCGCGACCGTGCAGAATGCAATGCGAAGCCGTGCACACTGCAAGGAAAGGAGCTTCGCCATGATCACCGGAAGCTGTCTCTGCCGTCGCGTCACCTACGAGGTCGACGGCAAGCTCGGGCCCGTCGCGTACTGTCACTGTCGGACCTGCCAGAAGTCGCAGGGCGGACCCTTCGTGATCGGCGCCCCGGCACGCCGGAAGTACTTCCGTCTCCTGACCGGCGCCGACGCCATCACCGAGTACGAGTCCTCGCCCGGGAAGCATCGCGCCTTCTGCCGGGTCTGTGGGTCGCCGGTCTGGAGCCGCCGCGACGACGACCCCGAGATCGTCCGCCTCCGCCTCGGGACGGTCGACGGCGATCCAGGCCGACGCCCGGCCGCTCACATCTGGGTGAGCGACAAGGCGCCGTGGTTCACGATCACCGACGATCTACCGCGGTCGGACACCGACGGCTCCGACCTGACGACCGGCTGAACCTCCCCGTGCGCGCCGGCATCAGAGGGGCGTGGCGAATCCAACCAAGAAGCGCATTCTCATCGCCGGCGGCGGCTTCGGCGGCATCTACGCGGCGTTGGAGCTCGAGCGGCGGCTGAAGTCCCGCGACGCCGTCGAGGTGACGATCGTCAACCGCGACAACTTCTTCCTCTTCACGCCCATGTTGCACGAGGTGGCGGCGAGCGACCTCGACGTCACCCACATCGTGAACCCGGTGCGGAAGCTGCTTCCCAAGACGAGCTTCTTCGACGGCGACGTCGAGGCGATCGACGTCGCGCGCCGGGTGGTCGTGGTCTCGCATGGCGCCGACGGTCACACCCACGAGCTGCCGTACGACCACCTGATCGTGGGGCTCGGGTCGATCACCAACTTCTTCGGCCTCCCCGGGCTTGCCGAGCGCGCGCTCACCATGAAGTCACTCGGCGACGCGATCGCGCTCCGCAATCGGCTGATCGCCCTCCTGGAGGAGGCCGACACCGAATGCTGCGCGGCCATTCGCGAGCGCCTGCTGACGTTCGTCGTTGCGGGCGGCGGCTTCGCCGGCGTCGAGACCCTCGCCGGCATCAACGACTTCGTGCGCGAGTCGCTGCGCTTCTACCCGAACCTCTCCGAGGACATGATCCGCATGGTGCTGGTGCACCCGGGCGAGGTCATCCTGCCCGAGCTCTC
>CAZWAX010000623.1:0-2805 GCA_964631985.1 uncultured Polyangiaceae bacterium
AAGAGAAGCTCTTGCGGGCGATCTTCGGCGAGAAGGCCGGCGAGGTTCGCGATACCTCGCTGCGCGTTCCCCCGGGTGTCGAGGGTACGGTGATCAACGCTCGGGTGTTCTCCCGGAAGGGCGTCACCAAGGACGAGCGGAGTCGTCTGATCGAGGAGGAAGAGGTCGCGCGCCTCACCAAGGATCAGCACGACGAGGATCGCATCATCAAGGACTCGACCCTGAAGAAAGTGAAGAAGCTCCTCGTCGGCAAGGAGGCAACGATCCGCCTCGCCGACGACAGCCGCCGCGTGCTGCTGCCGAAGGGTGCGGAGATCAAGTCGGAGGATCTCGATCAGATCCCGTCGCAATACTGGGGTGACATCAAGGTCGACAACGACAAGATCGAGGACGAGCTCTCGCGGGTCGTGGATGCAATGCGTGAGCAGCGTGATCGCATCCGGACGATGTTCGAGGAGAAGATCGAGCGCTTGAAGGGCGGGGACGAGCTGCCGCCGGGCGTGATCAAGATGGTCAAGGTTTTCGTCGCCATCAAGCGCAAGCTTCAGGTGGGTGACAAGATGGCCGGCCGTCACGGCAACAAGGGCGTGCTGTCGCGCATCCTCCCCGAGGAGGACATGCCGTATCTGCCTGACGGGACCCCGGTCGACATCGTGCTGAACCCACTCGGGGTGCCTTCGCGCATGAACGTCGGACAGATTCTCGAAACCCACCTCGGGTGGGCCGCGCGCGAGCTCGGGCGCCAACTGGCTTCCGAGCTCGAAACCAACGGCGCCAGTAGCGTCGAGAACGTGCGGCGGAAGCTCAAGGAGATCTACGTCATCAAGGAGGTCGTGGACCTGATCGACCAGATCAGTGACGACGACCTCACAAAAATCGTGCGCAAGTCCGGACGCGGCATCCACGTCGGGTCTCCCGTGTTCGACGGGGCGACGGAGGACGAGATCTTCGGGATGCTCAAGCGTGCCGGCCTCTCGCCGAGCGGTCAGATGCCCCTTGCCGATGGTCGCACGGGAGAGCCCTTCGAGCAGCCCGTGACCGTCGGCGTCATGTACATGATGAAGCTGCACCATCTCGTGGACGACAAGATCCACGCCCGCTCGACCGGCCCATACTCGCTCGTCACACAGCAGCCGCTCGGCGGCAAGGCGCAGTTCGGCGGCCAGCGTCTCGGTGAGATGGAAGTGTGGGCGCTCGAGGCATACGGCGCTGCCTACAGTCTCCAAGAAATGCTGACGGTCAAGTCCGACGATGTCGCCGGTCGCACACGGATGTACGAAGCGATCGTCAAAGGCGAGAACGTGCTCGAGCCCGGTTTGCCCGAGTCGTTCAACGTCATGGTGAAAGAGCTGCAGAGCCTAGCGCTGGACGTGGAGTTGGTCGAAGAGCAGGGCGGCCAGACCCAGGCCCAAAGCTAGAGCGGAGACGATCACATGGCGATGGAAGATCTTTTCAATCTGTTCGAGAAGCCCAAGAACCCGGTTGCGTTCAACGCGCTGCGAATCTCGCTGGCGTCGCCCGACAAGATCAGGTCGTGGTCGCATGGCGAGGTGAAGAAGCCCGAAACGATCAATTACCGGACGTTCAAGCCGGAACGCGACGGCCTCTTTTGCGCCAAGATTTTCGGACCGACGAAGGACTACGAGTGTAACTGCGGCAAGTACAAGCGCATGCGGCACCGTGGCGTCGTCTGTGAAAAGTGCGGTGTCGAAGTCATCCAGTCGAAGGTGCGTCGCGAGCGCATGGGGCACGTCGACCTCGCAACCCCGGTCGCTCACATCTGGTTCCTGAAGAGTCTGCCGTCGCGCATTGGGACGCTGCTCGACATGACGCTGAAAGACCTCGAGAAGATCCTTTACTTCGAGTCGTTCGTGGTCACGAGCTCGAAGAAGGAGCTGCCGGGTCAGCCCTTCGAATACAAAGAAGTGCTCAGCGAGCAGCGCTATCGCAAGGCGATGGAAGAGCACGGCCCTGACTCCTTCAAGGCCGAAATGGGTGCCGCCGCCATCCGCAAGCTGCTCGGGGACATCGAGGTCGACGACGAGTCCGAGCGTCTTCGGGTCGAGATGCGCGAGGTTGGCAGTGAGGCGAGGCGCAAGAAGATCGCAAAGCGTCTCAAGGTGCTGAACGCCTTCCGGGTCTCCGGGAATCGGCCCGAGTGGATGATCCTCGAGGTCATCCCGGTCATCCCGCCTGATCTTCGTCCGCTGGTGCCCCTCGATGGTGGTCGCTTCGCCACCTCCGACCTGAACGACCTCTACCGGCGCGTCATCAACCGGAACAATCGGCTCAAGCGACTCATGGAGCTGAGCGCCCCCGACATCATCATCCGCAACGAGAAGCGCATGTTGCAGGAGGCCGTCGACGCGCTCTTCGACAACGGCCGCCGCGGCCGCGCCATCACCGGACCGAACAAGCGTCCCCTGAAATCGCTGTCCGACATGCTGAAGGGCAAGAGCGGCCGCTTCCGGCAGAACCTGCTCGGCAAGCGCGTCGATTACTCGGGCCGCTCGGTCATCGTCGTCGGCCCGGAGCTCCGGCTCCACCAATGCGGTTTGCCGAAGAAGATGGCGCTCGAGCTCTTCCGCCCCTTCATCTACAACAAGCTCGAAGAGCGCGGCTTCGTCACCACCATCAAGAGTGCCAAGAAGATGGTGGAAAAAGAGAAGTCGGAAGTGTGGGACATTCTCGACGAGGTCATTCGCGAGCATCCCGTTCTCCTGAACCGCGCGCCGACGCTGCACCGCCTCGGCATCCAGGCCTTCGAGCCGATCCTGATCGAAGGCAAGGCGATCCAGCTGCACC
>CAZWAX010000624.1:0-2787 GCA_964631985.1 uncultured Polyangiaceae bacterium
CCGCGAGCGCGGGCGGCCGCACCAGGACGCGCCGGCCGGCGTCGATGGCGGCGAGCGCCGGGGCGGGGTCACCGTCGGCCACGAAATGCGCAACGACCAGGACGAGTGCGTCCCCGGGCGTCGACTCAGGCGGCAAGCGCGCGCACCCGGGCGACGGCGGCCCGCACCTCGTCCACCGTCACGAGCTCCATGCAGTCGTCGGTGCCGCGCGGACAGCGCTCGCCGCCGTGCGGTCCGCACGGCCGACACGCCAGGTCGCGCTCGACGACGACGGCCCGGCGTCCGAGCGGAGCATATCCCTGGGCCGGGACGGTGGCGCAGAAGATCGCCACCTGTGGGGCGCCAACGGCGGTCGCGACGTGCATGGGCGCGCTGTCGTTGGTGACGACGACGGCCACCTCGGCGAGCACGGCGGCGAGGAGGGGCAGGTCGGTTGCGCCGCCGAGATCGACGGCGAGGCCGCCGGCCGTCTCGGCCACCGCCGCCGTGAGCGCGCGCTCGTCCGGCCCGCCGAGCAGGAGGCAGCGATAGCCCTCGGCGTCGAGCGTGCGGACGAGCGCCGCGTACGACGGCGCGGGCCAGCGCTTCGTGCGCCACGCCGAGCCGGGACAGATCGCGGCCAAGGGACGCCCGGCGATGCGATGCGATGCCAACAGCGCGCGCGCGCGGGCGCGTGTCGGTGCGTCGACGGCGACCCATGGCTGGAGTGCGGCCGGCTCGAACGTCGTGATGCCGAGGGGCGCCAGGAGGCCGAGCAGGCGGTCACGGTCATGGGCGTCCACGGGGCGCGGGACGCGCTCGGTGTAGAGCGTCGCTGCGCGGGCGGTGGCGAAGCCGATGCGCCGCGGGATGCCCGCGCCCCGGAGCGCCAGCGCCGTGCGGATCGACTTCTGGGCCGCGATCGCGACGGTGAAGCGCCGGGCACGGAGCGTGCGCACGAGCCGCACGAGCCCGCCGAGCCCTCGGCCCGCGCCGCGCTTGTCATCGACCAGCACCGCGTCGAGCGCCGGATGCGCGGCGACCAGCGGCGCCGCCGCCGGCGTCACCATGATGGTGAGCTCGGCGTGCGGGTAGGCGCGGCGGAGGGCCGCGAGCAACGGCGTCGTCAGGATGACGTCGCCGAGAAAGGCCGTCTGCACGAGCAGGATGCGTTCGCGAGTCATGGAGTGCGCGCGCGCTCGAGGACGCGCGGAGGCAGCGGGGGCGCCGCCGGCGTCAGGCGAGCGGCTTCGCCTCGTCGATCAACATCACAGGAATGTCGTCCATGATGGGGTACTCGACACGGCAGACCTGGCACACCAGGCCCGTGCCCCCGGCGTTGATCGTGACCGGTTGCTTGCACTTGGGGCACGCGAGTATGTCGAGCAATTCCTGACTGACGGGCATGGCTACCTCCTCGGCCGCGGCCGATGCCGCTGCTGCGCAGACGCGCTGCGCGCGTCGTCTATAATCCAGTCGGCCGCGGCACGAAAGTTCGCGGCCACATGGGCCGGCGGCGCCACCGGACCGACCGGGGGTGCATCGCCATCGAGCGCCGCCTCGGTCCTCCGTCCGTATCCCGTGCGCACCAACACGGCGCGCAGGCCCGTTGCCGCCGCGAGCCCGAGGTCGCCGATGCCGTCGCCGACGCAGTAGCTGCGGCCGAGATCGAGGCCGAGCTCGCGGGCCGCCCGCTCGACCATGCCGGGCGCCGGTTTCCGGCAGCGACAGCGTCGCCGGAGCGGCGGGCTCCCGACCGTCGGGTGGTGCGGACAGACGTAGAGGCCGGCGAGCCGCGTACCGCCGTGCGCAAGCCGGCGGTACAGGGTGGCGTGGATGGCGTCGAGCGTGGCCGGCGCGATCAGGCCGCGCGCGACCCCCGATTGATTGGTCACGACCACGACCGCGAAGCCGGCCTCCGTGAGACGGCGGACGGCCGCGGTCGTGCCCGGAAGGAGCCGCAGATCGGCGACCCGGCGGAGGTAGTGGACCTCGCGATTCAGCGTGCCGTCGCGGTCGACGAAGACCGCGGGTCTGCCAGCAGCCCGCGCCTTCATCCCGCGTCGCCGATCACCTGGGTGACGAGCGCCTCGCCGTCCTCGACCTCGACGCCGAGCCGAAGCGCCAGGAGCTTGCCGCGCGCGAAGGGAAACGCCTCGAGCTTCACGAGATCCTTCTCGGTGGTGACGATCAGGTCGACGTCTTTCGCTGCCGCGGCGATCGCGTGCCAGTCGCGGGCGTCGTAGGGATGATGATCGGGGTATTCGAGCACGTGCACGAGCTCGGCCTCCCAGTCGCGGAGCGCGCGATACAGCGACGCCGGCCGTGCCACCGCGCTCACCGCGAGCACCCGTTGCCCGGCGAGCGCGGCCAGGCCGATCTCCTCCCAGCCGGGCGCGGCCGGCTGCACGAGCGCGGTGGGCGCGAAGCGGACGCGGAGGACGCGCTGGTGCGGTGCGAGCGGCGCCGGGCACTCCCCACCTTCCTCGCCTTCGCGCACCAGGACGACCTGAGCGCGCTTGAGGGCACGCAGCGGCTCCCGCAGCGGACCGACCGGCAAGAGGCGACCGAGCCCGCCGCGCTCGCCGGCGTCGACGAGCACGAGGTCGAGGTCGCGCCGAAGGGCCCGATGCTGGAAGGCGTCGTCGCAGAGAAGGAGCCGGCTTCCAAAGGTGTCGACCGCCAGGGCCGCCGCCGCGGCGCGATCGGCGCCGGCGACGACCGGCACACCGCTCATGCGCGCGAGCATGACGGCCTCGTCGCCGGCGCGCGCGACGTCGCTCGACACGTGCGTGCCGTCGCCGACGA
>CAZWAX010000625.1:0-2772 GCA_964631985.1 uncultured Polyangiaceae bacterium
AGGTCGGGATAGATGCCGCCGTTCAGGAAGGTGACGCTGGTGAGCTCGACGCCGAGCCCTCCCTCGGCGTGCCGCGCCAGGATCTCCTCGGCGATCGACACGCCGTAGTCGTGCACGACGAGGTCGGTCCGGCCGACGCCGTGCTTCTGCCAGAGCGCCAGCACGAGATCGGCCTGCTCGATCAGGCTGTAGCCGTGCTCCTGGGGCTTGTCGGAGTCGCCGAAGCCGAGGAAGTCGAAGGCGAGCGTCCGGCGCCGGGCCGTGAGGGTCGGCCAGACCCGATGCCAGTCCCACGACGAGGTCGGAAAGCCGTGGAAGAGCGTGCACCACGGTCCCGCACCGCCGCTCCGGGCGAACACGTTCCACGGACCGCTCGCGAGTCGGACCGATTCGCGGCGCCCGCCGGCATGCCATTCGGCGAGGGTCACCCCGTGTTCATGGGGCGTCGTGGGGCCGTCGTCAAGAGCGGCGCCATTGCAATGGTGGGGGCGCGCG
This sequence comes from uncultured Polyangiaceae bacterium, assembly GCA_964631985.1. Classification (GTDB taxonomy): domain Bacteria; phylum Desulfobacterota; class Binatia; order UTPRO1; family UTPRO1; genus UTPRO1. The sequence goes on from CAZWAX010000625.1 coordinate 496, forward strand.
GGCGAGAAGCAACGGCATGCCGCACGCGATCGCACGCGCGACCTGGGACGCCTGGCAGGCGATCGCCGCGTCGACCCGCCCCGCGTCGGTCCTCGAAGCGCGCTGCGTTTCGTTGCCCGGCAGCGTCCCGCCCTGGACCGCGAGCGGCATCCGGGTGCGTCGCGGCGAATGGATCTCGCTGCTCGCGAGTGGCCGCCTGGTGCTGATGGAGGCGCTCGACCTCTGGCTGCCGCCGCGCCTGGCGCTCTGGGCGCGCGTCGGTGGGTGCGGGCCGAACGTCAACGGCACCTCCGACACGACCTCGTTCCGCGCCGAGCGCGACGGTGAGCTCGAGCTCGCACTCTACAACGGCGAGTGGGCGACGCCCGACGGGACGCTGGCGACGCCGGTCGAGGCGTATGCCGGCAGCACCGGCGTGGTCGACGTCGTCGTCATCCGTTGGCAGGGCGAGCCGCGCGACGGACTCACCGCGCTCGCGCCGCTCGTGCCGGGCGATCCCTTGCTCGCCGCCGAGCGCGCTCGCCTGGAGCGGGCGAGCGTGCCACCGGCGGGGTGGCGTCATCTCTGGTTCCTCGGCCCGACCGAGAGCTTCCGCGCCGCCCACGAGGACGGGCGCCCGGCGATCCGCATCGACACGGCCAACGACGTCGGCATTCTGCAGACGCCGGTCGACTTTCCGCTCGCCGCATCGACCACGCTCAGTTGGCGCTGGCGCGTCGACGAGCTGCCGGCGGTCGCCGCCGAGGACACCCCGATCGCGCACGACTACATGAGCCTCGCGCTCGCGTTCGAGAACGGCCAGGACCTCACCTGGTACTGGAGCGCCGGCCTGCCGGTCGACAGCCACTATCGCTGCCCGCTCGCGACCTGGGCGGCGCGCGAGACCCATTGGGTGGTGCGAAGCGGCAACGAAGGGCTCGGACGCTGGCACGACGAGCGGCGCGTCGTGGCCAGCGACTACGCGGCCGCCGTGGGCACCGTGCCGGCACGGATCGTCGCCGTCTGGCTGATCGCGGTCAGCGTTTTCGGACATCGCCGCGGCCGCGCCGCGTTCGCCGACGTCGTGCTGCGCGACGGTGAGCGTGCGCTACAGGTGATTTGAGCCCGGATCGGTCTCGGTGTATCTGCGCCGCCGCGAAGGAGGAGAACCATGTCGAAGACCGTGATCAACCCACCCACGCTGGCGAAACCGACCGGCTATTCGTACGCGATCAAGAAGAGCGGCACGCCCGTCTTCATCTCGGGCCAGGTGGCGCTCGACGCCGAGGGCAAGCTCGTCGGCGAGAACGACGCCGCCGCCCAGACCGAGCAGGTCTTCAAGAACCTGCAGGCGGTGGTCGAAGGCTGCGGCGGCACGATGGACGACCTCGTGAAGATCACGATCTTCGTCACCGACCCGTCCTATCGCCCGGCCGTTGCCGCCGCGCGCCTCAAGTGGTTCAAGGAAGGCCAGTGGCCGGCGAGCACCTACCTCGTGGTGTCGGCGCTCGCGGTGCCGACGATGCTGGTCGAGATCGAAGCGGTCGCGATGATCTGAGGTCTCATCGACGATCGGACGCTGAGCGGGTGTCGATGCTCAGCGCGCGTCTCTCGGGATGATGCCGTAGGCGATCAACCCCCCGACCGTCGCCGCGCAGGCCGACCACGTGCGGGCCACAAGCGGATCGAGCGTCGCCCACCAGTCGAGCAGGTTGTCGAAGCGGGCCACCCCCATCAGGGGCGTGAGGAGGCCGACGACGAGGATCGCCGCGCCGAGCGCTCGGAACGCGAGCGGCGCGCGCGACGCGGGGGCCGCCGTGAAGAGCGCGGCGCCGAGCACGAGGCGGATCGCCGTCGCCAAGGTCAGGCCGAGCGGTCCGTGGAAGGCGCTCGCGAGCGCGGCCAGCACACCCGGCGCGACGACGCCGATCGCGCCGGCGAGCGCCGTCAACGAGCCGAGGATGAACGCGACGAATGCCATGACGTCGGTGTCACTGCCGCCCTCATAGCGCGCTTGTGGCGTCGACTTCGAGCCACCCGTCGCCTTGCCGTCCCCCCATCGATCCTTTACAAAATCCAACGCCGCGCGGACCTGAGCATCGGGGCCGAAACGAAAGGAAGCTTGCATGGATTTCTGGACGAGATTCGCCATCCACACCGTCATCGTGGCCATCGGCCTCGGGCTCTTCCTGCGCACCCTCTACGGCCGGGCGCGGGTGCTGCAGTCGGTGAAGTGGACGAATCTCTTCGACAAGATCCCCGAACGCATCCAGGCGCTCCTCGTCATCGGCTTCGGCC
>CAZWAX010000626.1:0-1476 GCA_964631985.1 uncultured Polyangiaceae bacterium
TGCGGAGGTCGGAGATGACGAGATCGACCTCCTGGGTGTCGAGGGCCGCGATCGCCGCCTCGCCGTCGGCGACCGCGGTGACGTCGTAGCCCTCGTCGCGGAGCACCTCGGTCAGGCTCTCGCGGACGGCGGTCTCGTCCTCGGCGATCAGAACGGCGCCCTTGGTCGGCTGGTCGGTGGTCATCGACGTGCGCTCATGGGGTCCTCGGACGGAGTGCGGGCTCGTCATCGCCGCCAGCGTTCCAATTCGCATGCCGAACGTGCAGACTGGGCGAATGCATGAAGGATTCCCAAGGCTGGGAGAATGCTCCGGTTCGTGGACGCGATTCGTTCTCACGACTGGGAACGGGGCCGCCGGCAGAGTCGCATCGCGGTTGGCCGCGGGCTTGCAGTGCGGCTGGACATGATCGCGCATCGCTTAGGTCGGGTGATCGTCGCCGTCGTGATCACGCTCACCGGGGCCGCACACGCGGCCGAGCCGGACGGCCAGGTGCTCTACACCCGGTGGTGCGAGGGCTGCCACGGCGTGACCGGCCGCGGTGACGGCCCGGACGCGACGCTCTTCGCGAGCCGGCCGCGCGACCTCCAGAGCGGCGTGCTTGCGCGCTACTCGATCGACGACCTGGTGCGGCGCATCCGAACCGGCGTGCCGCTCGAGCTCGCGCTCGACGTGTCCGCGCTCCGCGCGCGCGCCGGCGAGGTCGAGGCGCTGGCGGCGCACCTCGAACGTCTGCCGAGCGTCGACTGGCGCCGCGTCGAGGAAGGCCAGGCCGTCTATCTCGACCGGTGCGAGCTCTGTCACGGGCGCTACGGCGCGCCCGAGCTGACGCTCCCGCCCGGCGCGCGCCAGCCGCGCGATCTCGCGGATCCGGCGCTGCAGGCGTCGCTCACGCAACGCGAGCTCGCGACGATCGTGCGCGAAGGGCGGCGGGGCATGCCCGCGGTCGATCCGCCGGTCGACACGCGCGAGCTCGCCGAGCTCTTGGCGTTCGTGCGTCTGATGTCGCCGGGCTGGGAGCTCTACGACCGCCACTGCGCGGCCTGCCACGGTGACGACGGACGCGGCACTGGCAGCTTCGCCGAGGAGACGGAGCGGCCGACCGTCGTGTTCGATCAGGCGTATTTCCGGCGCCGCGATCCCGAGCAGGTCCGAACGGCGGTCTGGCACATGCTCGCCACCCAGCGCCCGACGATGCCGCATTTCCGCCGCGTCCTGACCGATCGCGAGGCCCGCGCGGTCGTCACCTATCTGAAGCGCGCGACAGGCCCGTGATCCACGACCGACGGCCGCACGCACAGCGTACGGCCGAGCGACCAGCGAGCCGGGGGATGCGTCGTGAAGGGGGAGCGATCCCCTGCGGGCGCGGAGGGCGCGGCCGAGCGGAGCGAGCCGGGGGATGTGCGACGCGCGGCTGGGCCGCGCGTCGTGAAGGGGGAGCGATCCCCTGCGGGCGCGGAGGGCGCGGCCGAGCGGAG
>CAZWAX010000626.1:1576-2767 GCA_964631985.1 uncultured Polyangiaceae bacterium
CGGGGGATGTGCGACGCGCGGCTGGGCCGCGCGTCGTGAAGGGGGAGCGATCCCCCTTTTGAGATAAATGCCGGCACGCGTCTTCCCACGCGACCGAGCGGCCGATCTCGGTGGGCTCGGCTCGGCCGAGGCCGCAGCGCGGCGCGCGGTCTACGGACGGAACGACGTCGTCGAGACCGCCCCGCATCCGTGGTGGGGCCTCGTCGCCGACACGGCGCGCGATCCGATGCTGTGGTTCCTGCTCGTGACGAGCGGCCTCTATGCCGCGATCGGCGACCGTCTCGAAGCCGCCACGCTGGCGGCGGCGATCGTGCCGCTGGCGCTCATGGATGCCTACCTGCATCGCCGGACGGCCGCGTCGACGGCGGGTCTGCGGACGCGTGTGGCGGCGCGCGCGCTGGTGCTTCGCGACGGTCGTGAGACCGAGATCGCCGCGGGCGAGCTGGTGCCCGGCGACGTCGTGCGGCTCGCCGCGGGGACGCTCGTACCGGCCGACGGCATCCTCGTCGCGGGCGCCGACGTCCAGGTCGACGAATCGACCCTCACCGGCGAGTCGATCCCCGTGCGGAAACGGCCGCTCGCGAGCTGGCCGCCGGTGCCGCAGAGCGAGACGCCGATCGCGGCGGTCCACTGGCTCCATGCCGGGACGCGTGTGCTCGCCGGCGAGGGTCGTGTGGCGCTCGTCTATACGGGGGCCGAGACCCTCTACGGCGAGATCGTGCGCGTCGCGGCCGCGGGACCCACGGTCCGGACGCCGCTGCAACGCGCGATCGATCGGCTGGTGCTGATCCTGACCGGAGTCGCGGTGCTGGCGTGCGTGCTGCTCGGGGGGGTCCGGCTCGCGCAGGGCTACGGCTGGGTCGATGCGCTGGTGAGCGCGCTCACGCTGGCGGTCGCGGCGCTCCCCGAGGAGCTGCCGGTCGTCTTCACGTTTTTTCTCGGCGTCGGCGTCTATCGATTGGCGCGCCGGCACGCCCTCGTCCGGCGCGCGGCCGCGGTCGAGAACATCGGGCGCATCACGACCATCTGTACCGACAAGACCGGGACGCTCACCGAAGGGCGTCTCGAGCTGACGCATCTGGTGCCGGCGCCCGGCGTGGACGAGCCGCAGCTGCTGGCGATCGCGGTCGCGGCGGCGCGGCCGGACGGGGGCGACCCGCTCGACGTCGCGATCGCCGCGGTCGCCGCGAC
>CAZWAX010000627.1:0-2755 GCA_964631985.1 uncultured Polyangiaceae bacterium
GGCGCGATCGACATGGCCCGCACGCGCGCGTTCTCGGAGGAGCTGAACTACGCGCCGAGCATCTGGCTGAACGTCCGGGGTCGCGATCCCGAGGGCCAGGTCGCGCCGGGCGCCGAGTACGAGGCGGTCGTCAGCGCCCTGAGCACCGCCCTCCTGGCGTGGCGTCACCCGGAGACCGGCCGACCGATCGTCGCCCGCGTGCATCGCCGCGACGCGATCTATGACGGGCCGATGGCGGATGCGGCACCCGATCTCGTCCTTGAGCTCGCGCTCGACGACGGCTACTCGTTCCCCTGTCTCCCCAGCACGCCGGCAGAGAACCGGAGCGTTCGCCGGCTCGCGCGGCACGAGCACGTGGCGGGGAAGGGTGGGGGAATGAACGGCAGCCATCGCCCCGAAGGCTTGTGGGTGTTGGCGGGCGCGGGCGTGACGCCGGCCCCGCCGTCCGAGGCCGCGATCGTCGACGTCGCACCCTCGGTGCTGCACCTCGCCGGCCTGCCGGTGCCGGCATGGATGGACGGGCGGCTGCTTCCCGGGATTCCGGGACACGCGACGATCACCGAGGACGCACCGCCGATCGCGGCCGACCCGACCGATCAGGACCATGAGGCCGAGCTGCGGCGCCGGTTGCACGCGCTCGGCTATTTGAGCGAGCCCGCTGCATGAGGGCGTCCGTATGATGCCGGCGCTCGCCGCCGACGAGCGGCGCTATCGCGTCGCGATCGTCGCCGCGTGTCCCTTCCCGACGCTTCAGGGATCGCAGCTGCTGATCCGCCGGCTCGCACAGGGCCTGCGGGCACGCGGCCACGACCCGGTGGTCGTCACGTACGCGGAGGGCCTCGAAGAGGCCCTCGCCGAGTTCCCGGTCCGGCGCATCCCACGGCTCCCCGGGCTCCGCGCGCTCGGCTCGGGCCCGCGCCCGGCCAAGCTCGTGCTCGACGCGGCGCTGCTGCTTCGTCTCCTCGACGTGGTGAAGCGTGACGGGATCGAGGTGATGCACGCCCACAACTACGAGGCGGCGATGATCGGGCTCGCGGCGCGGCGCCTGACTGGCGTCCCGCTCATCTACCACAGCCACAACGCGCTCGCGGAAGAGCTGCCGACGTACTTCCGGAGCCGGACGGCGCGGCGCTGGGCGCGCGTCGTCGGCGCGATCGCCGATCGCGAGGTGCCGCGACGAGCCGATCATTGCATCGCCATCTGCCGCGAGCTCGTGGGGTTTCTGCGCGCGCGCGGCGTCGGCGAGGAGGCGATCGAGGTGATCCCTCCCGGGGGCTCGCCCGAGGAGTTTCCGGCCTGCTCGCTGGCCGAGGTCGCGACGATCCGCGCCCGCTTCGGCTTCGGCGAGCGGCCCGTGTTGCTCTACACCGGGAATGTCGACGGCTATCAAAACCTCGAGCTGCTGCTCGCCAGCATCGGCATCGTGCATCGCACGAACCGCGACGCGCTGCTCGTGCTCGCGACGCATGCGGCACCGCGTGATCTCCCCCCGCATCTACGCCACCTGCCGGAAGGCGTCCGGATCGTGACCGCCGGCGACTTCGCAACCGTCCGCGACCTGATTCGAGTGGCCGACCTGGCGCTCTGTCCCCGCCGTGAGTGGTCGGGCTTCCCGATGAAGCTGCTCAACTACATGGCGGCGGCGAAGGCGGTGGTGGTTTCCGCCGGCTCAGCCAAGGCCGTGCACCACGGGACGAACGGCGTAGTCGTCGACGCGGACGGGCCCGAGGCCTACGCCGCCGCGATCCTCGATCTGCTCGCCGATCCTGCCCGGCGCCGCATCCTCGGCACGGCCGCACGCCGCACGGTCGAGGACGAGTACGGCTGGGAGCGCGTCATCGATCAGGTCGAGACGACGTATCGCACCGTCTTGCAGCGCCGTGCCGCGATTGGTGGTACGCCCGCGACCCGTCCGCTCGGCATTCTCGAAGCCTAACTCACCTCTGAAGGAGCCCGAAGCACATGTCCCTGCCCACGATCGGCATCACCATGGGCGATGCCGCCGGCATCAGCCCGGAGATTCTCGTCAAGTCGCTCGCCGACCCGGCCATTCGCACGTTCTGCGAGCCGGTCGTGCTCGGTGACGTGCGCGTGCTTGCGGCGGCCGCCAAGACCGCCGGCCTCGACCTCGCGTTTCGTACGGTCGAGCGGCCGTCGGTCTGGCGCGGCGATGGCAACGCCTTCGCCGTCGTCGACTACCACGACGTCGATCCCGCCACCGTGAAGATCGGCGTCATCGAGCCTGCGCTCGGTGCGGCGGCCGTGCGCTACACCCGCGAAGCCGCCCGCTACGCGCTTTCCGGCGAGATCGACGGCATCGTCTCCGCCCCGCTCAACAAAGAGTCGATGCGGGCCGCCGGCTTCCACTACGAGGGGGCGACCGAGATCTTCGCCGAGGAGGCGGGGGTCAAGCGCTACGCCATGGTCCTGCTGCTCGGCGAGATGCGCCTCCTGCTGCTGACGAATCACATGTCGCTTCGCGAGGCATGTGACAAAGTGACCAAGGCGCGCGTCCACGAGAAGATCCTGCTCGCCCACGAGGCGCTCGTGGGGCAGGGCATCGCCGCCCCCCGCATCGCCGTGTCGGCCCTGAACCCGCACGCGGGCGAGGCCGGCACCATCGGCCGCGAGGAGATCGAGGAGAACGAGCCGGCGATCGCGGCTGCGAAAGCCGCGGGTGCCGACCCCATCGTGCCGGTGCCCGCCGATTCGGTCTTCTTGAAGGGCAAGCCGGGCATTGACGAACCTCCTGTCC
>CAZWAX010000628.1:0-2741 GCA_964631985.1 uncultured Polyangiaceae bacterium
GCCTCGATCGGCTCCTGAAAGCGGCGTAGTTTTTGTCACATCGAGGCTAGTTCACGAGGGGGATCGCTCCCCCTTCACGAAGCGCGGCCCAGCTGTCGCCGCGGTCGGCAAGCAGGACGAACGGGCTCGCGCCGTCGCGCTGCGGTCCGCGGTAGCGGTAGACCGGACGATCCGGGTAGCGGCGGGCAAGGACCGCGTCGTCCTCGTCGCCGAGCTCGCGTGCCCACACGATCGGCCCGTCGAGCGCGGGGGCATTGAGATAGAGATAGGGCGCGAACTGCAGCGTCCCGCGGCGGTCGCGCGTGATCTCGGCGCTGCACCGTGGCGATGGGCGCCCGTCGACCGGGAACCGCAGCATGGGATCGGGCGTGGTGCCGAGCGCGCGCCGTCCCGGCGAGGCATCCGCGAGCGCCGCCGTCAGACGCGCTTCGACGTCCGGACCCGGAGCCTCAGTCGCGAGCGCATCGATCAGTCGACATGCGTCGGCGCGGTTGTAGAGCCGGGTCGAGCGCGCCATCGGCACTCCCGCCGCCCACAACCGGACGATGATGCGCGACCCGAGGCCGTCGGGAATGAGGACGAGCGCCCGCGCGATGCCGGCGCGCCGGGCGTCTTCCTCGGGATGGAGCCCGACCGCGCTCCCCGCGGTCCGATGCGAGGCGAGACGGAGCGGCGCGAGCGTCGCGGCGGCGAGGAGCGCCACGATCGCGAGGGCGACGACCGCGACGTCGCCGACTGCGGCCGGCAAACGCCGGAGAGGGGTGCGAACGTCGGCGAGGCCGACGATGCCGGTCGCGATCAAGACCAGCAGCGGCGGCACGGCGGAGAAGAGCAAGCGCGGACCGAAGAGCGTGTCGCGGTGGAAGTAGAAGAACAGGGCCGCGACCAGGAGCAGCACGTAGCTCGCGGCGGCCCGCGTCCGACGGCCACCCACCCAAGAGCCGATCGCCGCGAGGATCGTCACCGGCACGGGCCATTCCAGCAAGTAGAGGTTCATCTGATGCGCGTCGACGGCCGTGAGACCGAGCGCGCGCCCCACCGTGAGCGTCTGCCCCCAGGGCACGTCGAGGTCGATCCCGATGAGCGAGCCCGAGACGGCCGTATAGGTGAAGGTCAGGACGCTTCCCGTCGTCGCGTGGTTGTAGACCAGCGTCGGGACGAGGGCGGCGACCCCGGCGAGCGCACCGGCGACCACGGCACCGAATCCGCGGCGGGTCGCGAGGCCCGTGAGGGCCGCCGCGCCGCCGACGATGGCGAGGATGCCGGCATCGAGCGGCCGGATCCCGAGACCGAGACCGACGGCCGCTCCCAACGTCGCGCCCGCGCCGACCCGACCCCCGGCAACGCCCGGCAGCGCGGCCAGGCCGAGCGCGACGAGGAGCGCGGCCGTCACGTGGTTCATGGCGCTCGCGTCGATCGCGATCACGAACGGCGACAGCAGGACGAGCCCGGCGGCGAGCCGCGCCGCGCGTCGGTCGCCGCCCGCGGCCCCGAGCGCATACACGGCGGCCGGAAGGAACGCGGCGAGCAGCGGGGTCACGAGCCACGGCACCCCCGCCGCCAAGCCGAGGGCCAGCAGCGCCGGATGGATGGGAGGAAAGTGCCCGAACCAGCCCCGCTCGGTGATCGGCGCGAAGAGCGTCGCGAAATGCGCGGGGGAGTCCGGGGCGGGCGCCACCCACGCGCCGGCGAGGAGCACGCGGGCCTGGAAGTACTGAACCCAGGCATCGATGATCGGCGGCATGCGGTCGAATGCCCACACGGTGACCGCGACCGATTCGAGGGCGGCGAGCACCCCCAACGCCATCAGGAAACGCGGCAGCGGCACGGCGGCGACAGCGGCCGCCGTGCGTCGCAGCGCCTGCGCCGGGCGCACGCCGCCGAGGACCATCACCAGCAACGTCGCGAGCACCGCCACCGCGAGGCTTCGCCCCCAGAGCGCCCACGCGTCGGCGTAGTACGCGAGGTTCCGCACCCCCGTCCACGACCCGACGGGCACCACCCCGAGCAACGCCCAGGCTGCGAACAGCACGGCCAGGACGCGGTCCATCGCAGACGTTATCGGCCGGTCGGCGCGAATCCTTGAGAGCGCCGGGACCAGGTACGAGTAGCGATGCCGACCATCGGGCCGCCGACTAGAAGGACCAGCGTCGGATGCGGATCGAGACCACGACGTCGGGTGACGGCTTCACGCTGATCGAGCTCCTGGCCACGCTCGCCGTACTCGGCGTCGTCGCCGCGGGCGCCGCGCTCGTGTGGCCGCGGTTCGAGGCGGCGCTCCGGCTCGAGGCGGCGACGCACCAGCTCGCGGCCGACCTGCACGACGCGCGGGTGCTGGCGATCGCATCGGCGGCGCGGGCGCGGCTGACGTTCGTCCGCGGCGCCGCGAGCTACCACGTCGAGCGCGCGGACGACGACGGGAGCTTCCACGTCACGGCCGAGCGCGTGCTGCCGCGCGGCATCCGCGTCGCCGACGTCAATTCGGGCGGCGACCTGGTTTTCTCGGCGCGCGGCAACGCCGAGAACGGCACCGTCCTGCTCGTCGACCGGCGCGGCCTGCACGCAACGCTGCGCCTGAACCAGCGCGGCCGGGTCACGGTCGAGCGGGGGCGGACGTGAGCCCGCGGCCACGGCCTCACGACGCGGGGTCGGCGCTGGTCGAGTTGCTGGTGGCGCTCGTGCTGATCGCGATCGCCGGGCTCGTCGTGGCCTCGGCGGCGACGACGGGGCTCCGGGCCGCA
>CAZWAX010000629.1:0-2737 GCA_964631985.1 uncultured Polyangiaceae bacterium
GGTCGCGGCGCAGGCCTGGAGATCGGCCAGCATCTCGGCGGCGGTCTTGTAGCGCTCGTTCCGGTCGCGGGCGATCGCGCGTTCGAGCACGTGGACGAACGACGCCGGCGTTTCGGGCAACTCGACCTTGTGCGCGCACGCGTGCGGCGTCTTGACGGGGCACTCGCCGCTGTCGATGGAGCGGTGGTGCAGCTCGACCTCGTCGGCCGAGAGGCCCGCGAAGAAGTGGCGCCCGGTGTAGATCTCGTAGAGCGCGGCACCGAGCGCGTAGATGTCGACGCGCGCATCGAGGCGGCGGGCCGCGCCGACCGGCTGGAACTGCTCGGGGGCGGAGTAGGGGACGGTGCCGGCGAAGACGGTGCGTGAGAGATCGCTCGCCGCCTGGGTCTCGCCGCCGGTGTCGGCCATCAGCTTCGCGATGCCGAAGTCGGTGACGACGACGCGCCCCGTCTCTTCCTCGATCATGATGTTGACCGGCTTGATGTCGCGGTGGACGACGGCCTCGGGCTTCTGACTATGCGCGTAGTTCAGGGCATCCGAGGCCTCGATGCCCATGCGGATGACTTCGTTCAGCGGAAACCCCTTGTTCTGCCGTGCGTTCAGGAGCTGACGGAGATTCTTCCCGCGGATCAGCTCCATGGTGAGGAAGTAGGTCTCACCGTCCTTGCCGAAATCGTAGACGCGGACGATGTTGCTGTGCTCGAGCCGGAACATCACTTGCGCTTCGGTGAGGAAGCGCTCGACGATGTCGTCGGAGCGTCCCGGGGCCAGGGTCTTCAGGGCGTTCTCGCGGCCGCGGGTGGTGTCGCGGACGTGGTACACGACGCCCATGCCGCCCTGGCCGAGCAGGCCCAGAACCTCGTAGCGCGCGGAGATCTTCACGGGGCGCTCGCGTCGTCGGGGTCGACGCGCAACAGCACGATGGTGCAATTGTCCGGGCCGCCGCCATCGTTGGTCCGCGTGATGATGGTGTCGCAGGTCCCGTCGAGGTCCTCGCCGCCGTCGGCGACGATCCTCGCGAGCTGCTCGGGCGAGAGCACGCGATAGACCCCGTCCGAGCAGAGGAGAAACGTGTCGCCGGCGACGAGCGGGCGCGCCGTCACGTCGACGTCGACCGTCGGCGCTACGCCGATCGCGCGCGTCAACACGCTCTCGTAGCGCGCGCGCATCGCTGGATCGGTGAGCGCGACACCGCGCGCGGCGAGATCGTTCAGGTAGGAGTGGTCGTGGGTCAGGACCTCGATCGTGCCGTTGCGGATGCTGTAGACGCGCGAGTCGCCGACGTGAGCGACGTGGCCGACGGCGCCGTCGACGAGGAGGGCCGCGACCGTCGTCCCGAGCCCGTGCAGCGCCGGCTCCGTCTGCGGGAGGGCCCAGACCTTCCGATTGGCCTCTTCGATCGCGAGCCGCAGACGCATCCCGGCGTCCATGCCGCTGGACGCACCCGCGGCGAGCGTCTCCGTGATCACCCGCGCCGCTTCTTCACTGGCCCGCTTGCCCCCGGCGTGACCGCCCATGCCGTCGGCTACGAAGCCGAGGCCGAGGTTGGTGGCGAGCCCGAAGTTGTCCTGATTTTCGCGGCGCACCCGACCCGGGTCGGTGCGCGCTGCCCCCCTGATCTTCATGCGGCGTCGCCGAAGGTAGCAAGGAAGACTGCGGGTTTACAACCGCGCAACCGCAGAGGAACGCATGGCGCATGCGCTGCGACGCGCGCCTTGACAGTCGGACGGCCACATCGCTAGCGAGCCGCCATGGACGACGTCGCCGCCTTTCTCGCCAAGACCGTGCTGTTCTCGGTCCTGCCGCCGGCGGCATTGCCGCCGATCGCGCGCGCCGCGACGCGCGTCCCGCTCGCCAAAGGCGAGGCGCTCTTCGAGGCGGGAACGCCGGGCGACGCCGTCTTCGTCGTGCGCTCGGGGTTGCTGCAGATCGTGAGCGTGGCGAGTCTCGGTGGCCGGCCGCTCGGCGAGGTCGCGCGCGGCGAGCACGTCGGCGAGATGGCGGTGCTGACCGGCGAGCCGCGCGCCGCCGGAGCGGTCGCCGTCGTCGAGTCGGTGCTGTACGCGCTCCCGGGCGCGTTCGTACGCGAGCTCTTCCAGACGTACCCGATCCTGTGGGCGCGCCTCAGCCTCGGGCTCATGCGCAATCTCCAGAGCATGGGACGGGGCAGCGCGCGCGGGGTCCGCACCTGCGCGCTGGTCGGCGCCGGTACCGGGGCGGCGCGCTCGCTCGCCCTCACGTTCGCCCTGGCCGAGGAGCTCGCGACACTCGCGGGCGAGCCGGTCGCGGTGCTCGATTGTGTGCCGACCGCGGCGGACGGGTCGGCCGCCGCCGACTCTGCGCTTCCGGGCGCCTTCTCCGAGGTCACCCAGACGCTCCGCCGCCTCGTGACGTCGGCGGTGGGCAGCGTGCACCCCGACGTGACCGTCGTGCGCCTCGGCGCCGATTGTGCGGCCGATTCGCCAGTCGCCGATCTCGTCGCCGAGCTTCGGCGCCGCCACGCGCGCGTTCTCGTGCACGCCACCTTGCCGTGGTCGGCGCTCGCGGCCCGCGGCATCGCCCAATGCGACGCGCTCCGCTGGGTCGTCGACGGGGACGACGCCGGCGCGAGCGCTGCGAGCGCCGCGGCGCTCGCCGAGCTCGGTACGCTCGTACGGACACCGGCGACTCCCGGCGTCCTGGCCTTCGCGCCGAGCAGCAGCGTCGCCGCCGGGGTGCGCGCGCTGCCGGTCGCGCC
>CAZWAX010000630.1:0-2718 GCA_964631985.1 uncultured Polyangiaceae bacterium
GGCATGGGCGATTTGTCGGCGGGCGTTGTCGTCATCGGCAACGAGATTCTTTCGGGGAAGGTCGTCGACACCAACTCGCCCTTTCTCGCGAGCGAGCTTCGCCCGCTGGGTGTCGCGCTTCGACGCATCACCACGATCCCCGACGAGCTGCCGCTGATCCGCGACGAGGTCCGCCATCACCACGAGTCGTTCGACCTCGTCTTCACGTCGGGCGGCGTGGGCCCCACGCACGACGACGTGACGATCGAGGGTGTCGCCATGGCGCTCGGCCGCAAGGTGATCGTCCACCCCGACATCGCCGACAAGCTGCGCGCCTTCTACGGCGACAAGATCAACCCCGCCCGTCTCAAGATGGCCGAGGTCCCGGAAGGCGCCGAGCTCATCACCGACATGAGCATCAACTTCCCCACCATCAAGGTGGAGAACATCTACATCCTGCCCGGCATTCCGGAGATCTTCCGATCCAAGCTCGAGAGCTTGAAGCCGCGCTTCAACGCCGACCCGTACTGCCTGAAGGTCGTCTACACGAGCGTGGGGGAGGGGACGATCGCCGAGCACCTGAACGACACGCTGCGGTCGTTCCCCGAGCTGTTGCTGGGCTCCTATCCGAAGATCAATCATCCGGAATACATGGTGAAGGTGACGCTGGAATCGAAGGACGCCGCGTACGTCGGGCGTGCCTTCGCGCATTTGCTGACGGTGCTGCCGCAAGGCAGCGTGGTGCGGACGGAAGAGTAACGCCGCCTCGCGGGTTTCTGGGGCGGCCGATGGAGGAGGAACCGATGGCAAGACTGGGACGTGGGCGGACGATCGTGGCGGCGGTGCTGTTGACCGTCGTCCTGGGCATGGCGGCACGGCCGGTGGCGGCGGAGGAGGACGACAACCGCTTCGCGACCGATTTCGGCCTCGGCGTGGGGGCGTTCTTCACCAACCTCGTCTACATGCCGGTGAAGTTCGTGTACGCGACGCTCGGCGGCATCACCGGGGGCTTCGCGTACGTGCTGACGGGGCTGAACTACGACATCGCCAAGAGCGTGTGGGTCCCGTCGACGGGCGGCGATTACGTGGTCACCCCGTCGATGCTGCGGGGAGACCAGCCCATCTACTTCAGCGGCACGACGCAGCCGAAGCGCGATGGGCGGTCCCGCAGCGAGGAAGATCTCGGGACCAACGAAAAGCCCGCCGCGGACGGCACCGCATACTAGGCGTCGCCGCTTGTCACTGAAATGCCTTTCTGCCAGTAGGACGCCCCCAGAAGGAGGATTCATGATGAAGACATGGCTGGTCGCCGCGAGTGTGCTCGCCGTCCTCGTGGCCGGCTGCTCGCCGAAGCTCGAGGAGGGAGAGATCCTCGAGAAGAAGGGCGATACGTTCACGATCCGGTTGGAGAAGAAGATCGACGAACCCATCGACAAGGTATGGGATGCGTTCCAACGGCCGGAGGAGATCGAGAAGTACTCCGAGCAATATCAACAGTCGAAGCTCGTGAAGACCGAAGGCGACGTCAAGGTCATCGAGTACCGGGTCTCGGCGCTCGGGCAGGTGAATGCCTTCACCATGGAGCTCACCTCCCACGCGGACCAGAAGCGCATCGACCTGAAGACCCTCGAGAGCTCGCTGGTGGACATCTCGGGGTCGTACGAGATCAAGCCCGCGCCCGACGGCAAAGGCACCATGGTGATCTACAAGGCGCAGCAGAAGGACAAGGCCAACATCCCGGTCCCCGTGAGCGTCCAGAAGACCGCGATCAAGGATTCGTTCGACAACCTGATCGCCGGAATGAAGAAGGGCATCGCAGCCCAGGGTGGCGCGTCGTAGATTCGAGGGATCTCTCCCTCGCCCCGGCCCGGCAGAGCCGGGCCGGGGCCCCACTCCCGGCTCGCTGTCGCTCGGCCGCGCGCTGCGCGCGCGGAGCTGGCATGCCGCTTCGGTCGTGAAGGTCACCAGCGCCACGTTCATCGGAGCATCGACGGAGCCGGGACGATTCCCGGCCCCGTCGTTTCCGGAGGTCGCGTTCGCCGGACGCTCGAACGTCGGCAAGTCGTCAGCCAACAACCTCATCGTGGGACGCCCCGGGCTCGCCCGCACCAGCTCCACCCCCGGCCGGACGCAACAGCTCAACTTCTTCGGCATCGACGAACGGCTCGTGCTGGTCGATCTCCCCGGCTACGGCTACGCCAAGGTGTCGAAGACGGCGCGCGATGCCTGGCGGCCGCTCGTCGAGAGCTATCTCGGCACCCGCGGCGTGCTGGCCGGCGTCGTCCTCATCGTCGACGTGCGGCGCGGTCTCGAGGAGGAGGAGCATCAGCTGCTCGACTTCCTGGCCGCGATCGCCGTGCCCGTGCTCGTGCTCGCGACCAAGATCGACAAGCTGAAGCGCGGCGATCAAACCAAGGCGCTCCGGGCGCTCGCGGCGAGCGCGCTGCCGGTGGTGCCGTTCTCGGCGGTGACGGGCGACGGCGTCTCGGCGGTCTGGAAGACGATCGCGGAGTGGACGCGGGGCCGCGCGGCGCGCCCGGCCCGTCGCGCGCCGCGCCAGGCGCGCTGATCCCCATGCCGGCCCTCGTGGTCGTGATCCCGGTGCGCGACCGGGCGGCGATGCTGGTCGAGGCCGTGGCCTCGGTCGTCGCGCAGACCCATCGCGACTTCGCGCTCGTGGTCGTCGACGACGGCTCCGTGGATGGCTCGGCGGCGGCGGCCGAGGGCGTGCTCGCCGGT
>CAZWAX010000631.1:0-2715 GCA_964631985.1 uncultured Polyangiaceae bacterium
ATACGACCTCGTCGTCAGGGTTCTTGCCCGTTTCACAAGTCCATGGGAGAATTGAAACAAAGGCGATCAGCATGGCCACGAAGCCCCACTCCTTTCCGGCATTGTCCACGCGCGCTGAACTTGCCTTGCGCGCGCGCAAGGCTTTCCGCGAAAACTTGATGCTGGCGCTCGACACGCTGCGCACGCACAAGTTCCGGTCCTTTCTCACCGTGCTGGGGGTTTTGATCGGCACCATGACAGTGATTGCCGTGGCCTCGATCATTGCGGGCCTGGACCGCCAGGTGGTGGAAATCGCCGAGCAGTTCGGAACCCTGGCGTCGCTCTACCCCGATCGCATCGACCTCGGGCTCGGACGCGCCCCCGGCACCGATCAGACGACGATGCGGGCCCTGCGCCGAACACTCGCGTCCGATCCCGACCGCTTTCCCGACGACGTGCGCGAGCTGCTGGCCTACTTCCAGCCGGCCGCGCCCGGACAGCAGGTCCAGGCGGTGCCGGGCGCAGGGCTGCGCGTCCCGATCTGGATCCTCGGCTCGAGCCTCTTCGGCGCGCAGGTGGCCGCCGCCTTCGGTCTGCCGTTCGCCTTCGCCTCGCACTTCGCACCGACGCAGCTCGTGCCCGCGCTCGAGATCTACCGCGCCCGCTTCCGGCCGTCGGAGCAGCTGGCCAAGCCGTACGTCATGCTCGGCTTCAACGTCTTCGCCGCCGAGAGCGCGGACGAGGCGCGCCTGCTCTCGACGTCGGTCCAGCAGGCGTTCGTGAACCTCTACACCGGCCACCCCTCGCAGCTGCCGCCGCCGGTCCGCGACTTCGAGCTGCAGCTGCCGCCGCCGGCACGTGCCGTCCTCGCCGAGGTGTTGTCGTGCTCGGCGATCGGCACCCCCGACGAGGTCGGGCAGGCCCTGCGCGCGTTCGTCGCCCGCACCGGCGCCGACGAGCTCATGCTGACGTCGACGATCTTCGACCACACGGCGCGCCTGCGCTCGTACGAAATCGCGGCCTCCAGCGATCGGATTGCACGCGTGCCGCCGTTCGCTTAGCGTTCCCGGCCGTGAGCGCCCCCCGTGCGACCGGCCGCGCCCCGGCGCTTGCCGTCGCCGCGCTCACCCTCGTCGCCGCGTTCTTGCGCTTCCCCACGCTCGGCCGCTCACTCTGGCTCGACGAGGCCTGGCGGGCGAATCTCGTCCTGGCGCCGAGCGACACCTTCTGGAACCAGCTGCTCGGCGCGGGGGGCGGCGGGATCGGCGCGCCCATGCCGCCGCTCTTCGCGCTCGTGCTCCGCGCCGTCGGCGCCCTCGTCGGCCATTCGGCCGCCGGCATGCGAGCGCTCCCGGTCCTCGCGAGCCTGGCCGCGGTACCGCTCGCGTTCGTCGTCGGCCGCCGTGCGGCGGGCACCGCCGCCGGTCTCACAGCCGCCCTCTGCTTCGCCGCGTCACCGACGGCACTGCTGCACGGCCAGGAGCTGAAGCAATACTCGACCGACGTCGTCGTCGTGCTGCTCTTGCTGGCCGTCGCGAGCGCGGTCGCCGCCGAGCCGGCGCGCTGGCGTCCGTGGATCGTGCTGGCGGTCGCGATGAGCCTCGCGCCGGGCGTCGCCTTTCCGACCGCGCTGGTGTTGCCCGGGATCGCGCTCGCCACCCTCGCCTGCTGTCGCACGAACGCCGAGCGCGGCCGCTGGCTCGCCGCGCACGTCGCGAGCGGGTTCGCGGCGCTCGCCTGGTACGCCTTCGTGATCGGCCCGCAGCGCGAGCGTCCGCTCGTCACGGCGTACTGGGCCGGCGAGTTCCCGCCGCTCGAAGGCATTCCGAGCGCGGGTTGGGTGGCGGATCGGCTCCTCGACTTCGTCGGGTACGCGTCGGTGCATCCCCCCGCGCTCGCCGCCGCCGTCCTCGTGACCGGATTGCTGTTCGCGGCCCGCTGGCTCGGCATCACCGCCGCGGTGAGCGCCGCCACCTTGATCGCCGCCGCCGCCTGGCGCGTCTATCCGCTCGCGGGCGGACGCACGACGATCTTCCTGCTGCCCTTCGTCTACCTCGGGCTCGGTGCCGCGATCGGCGGCGGGGCGGACGCGATCCGACATGGGGCCTCGCGCCTGGCCGCAGCCGGCCGCCTCGGCGTGGCGATCGTCGCGGCGCTGCTCGTCCTCTCGATGGTCGGCCGCGGGCTCCGCGCCCCGGCGGCCGGCATCGTGTACGAGGAGACGGCGCCGCTCATGGCGACCATCGCGACGGAACGCCAGCCGACCGACCGCGTCTACGTCTACGACGGCGCGGTGCAGGCATTCCGCTTTCACCATCCCGCCGCGGATCCCGCCATCACGCTCGGCGGCTCGCACCGGAAGAACCCCGCCGCGTATGCTGCCGAGCTGCGCCCGCTGCTCGTCCCCGGGACGCGCCTCTGGGTGCTCTTCGCGCACGTCCACGTGCCGGCGAACGGCAAGTCCGAGCGCGACGTCATCCTGAGCGAGGTCACGCTCTACGGCCGCCGGGTCGACGTCCGCGAGACCGCCGGCGCCGCGCTCTATCTCTTCGAGATCACGCGCGCCCCGGGCACCGTGCGGCACCTGAAGCTCACGCCCGAGGACCTCGCCAATCCGGAGCGCATGAAAGAGCTCCTCGGCCGCTGACGCCACGGATGCATCCTCGCGTGCGCAGCGCGAGAGATCCCCCTTCTAGTCGAATAGATTCTTCCAGTCCCGGTTCAGGATTTTCCCGT
>CAZWAX010000632.1:0-2708 GCA_964631985.1 uncultured Polyangiaceae bacterium
GGGCCCGGAAGGACGCTCACCGCTGCCGGCGACGGGGGCGGGGGCGCGGCAGCGCGCGGGGCACCCACCAGCGGCGCGGGCGCGGGTGCCGAAGCCGCGGCGCCGACGTCCTCGCGGACGATCGCCAGCACGGTCCCGACCGGAACGGTCGCGCCGGGCGCGACCAGGATCTTCTCGAGCACGCCGCTCGTGAAGATCTCGATCTCGATGAGCCCCTTCTGCGTCTCGACTTCCGCGACGATCTCGCCGCGCTCGACGCGATCACCTTCCCGCTTGTTCCACGCGACGAGCGTGCCGGCCTCCATGTCCGCGCCCAGGATGGGCATGACGAAGTCAGCCATGGCGGCCGACCATGGCACGAACCGCGGCGACGATCGACGCCGGTTGCGGCAATGCGGCGTCCTCGAGCTGCTTCGCGTACGGGATCGGCACCTCGGCGCTGCAGACGCGCGCGACCGGCGCATCGAGATCGTAGAACGCGCCCTCCATGATCTGCGCACTGATCTCGGCGGCGAAGCTCCCCGTGCGCCACGCCTCGTCGACCACGACGGCCCGCCGCGTCCGCCGCACCGAGAACAGAATCGTCCCGACGTCGAGCGGCCGGAGCGTGCGGAGATCGACGACCTCCGCGGCGATGCCGTCGCGCGCGAGCGCGTCGGCGGCCGCGAGCGCCTTCGGCAGCGATCCGCCGTGGGTGATCACGCTCACGTCCGTCCCGGCACGGCGGACGACGGCCTTGCCGATCTCGGCCGGGGCGGCGGGGTCGTCGAGCGGCCCCTCCATCGGATAGAGCGTCGCGTGCTCGAAGATCAGCACGGGATCCGGCTCGCGGAGCGCGGCAAGCAGCAGCCCGTGGGCATCGGCGACCGTCGCGGGCGTCACCACCTTCACGCCGGGGATGTGCGCGTACCACCCTTCGAGGCTGTGCGAATGCTGCGCGGCGAGCTGCCGACCGCCGCCGGTGGCCATGCGGATCACCAGCGGCACGCCGAGCTGTCCCCCGGACATGTGGCGGAGCGTCGCGGCGTTGTTGAGGATCTGGTCGAGCGCCAGCAGGCTGAAGTTCACGGTCATGACCTCGACGATCGGACGCATGCCCCCAAGCGCAGCACCGATGCCGGCGCCGACGAACGCCGACTCCGAGAGCGGTGCGTCGCGGATGCGCTCGGGGCCGAACTCGTCGAGGAGCCCGTGGCTCACCGCGAAGGCACCGCCGTATGCGCCCACGTCCTCGCCCATCAGGAACACGCGCGGGTCGGCGACGAGCGCCGCGCGGAGCGCGCGGCGAATCGCCTCGCGATAGGTGACGGTGACGCTCATGGCAGGGGCGCGTAGAGGTCGCGCCCGAGGTCCGCGACGGGCTCGGCCGGGCCGGCCTCCGCGGCGGCGACCGCGGCGGCGAGCTCGACGGCGACGTCATGCTCGACGGCCGCGACGTCGGTGGCGGTCAGCAGCTCCGCCGCTTGCATACGGTCGACGAACGTCGAGATCGGATCGCGCGCCTTCCACGCCGCCACTTCGCTCTTGCTGCGATAGAGCTCGGGGTCGGCCATGGAATGGGCGCGGAACCGATAGGTGCGGGCCTCGAGCAAGAACGGACCGCCGGCACGCACCAGCGCGAGCGCCTCCCCGGTCGCGGCCGCGACCGCCGTCACGTCCATGCCGTCGACGGCCGCCGCCGGAATGGCATAGGCCTGCGCCTTCCGGCTGATGTCGGTCTCGGACTGATGGCGCGCGAGCGCGGTCCCCATCGCGTAGAGGTTGTTCTCGCACACGAAGAGCACGGGCAGCTTCCAGAGCGCCGCGAGGTTCAGGGACTCGTGGAACTCCCCTTCCGCGACCGCCCCGTCGCCGAAGAAGCACGCGGTCACCCGCGGGCGACCCTGCAGGCGGTCGGCGAGCGCCAACCCGACGGCGATCGGCAGACCGCCGCCGACGATCGCGTAGCCGCCGTAGAAGCGCCGCGCGGCATCGAAGAAGTGCATCGAGCCGCCGCGGCCGCGGCTGCAGCCGTTGGCCTTGCCGTAGAGCTCGGCCATGAGCGCGTCCATCGGCAGGCCGCGCACCAGCGCGTGGCCGTGCTCGCGATAGGTGGACACGATCGCGTCGTCGGCCCCGAGCGCCGCGATCGCGCCCGCCGCCACGGCCTCCTCGCCGATCGAAAGGTGCAGAAAGCCCCGGATCTTGCCGAGGCTGTAGAGCTCCGCCGCCTTCTCCTCGAAACGCCGGACGCGCAGCATGTGCCGAAGATGCGCGAGCGCCTCCGCGCGCGGCATCGGCCTCGGGCTCGCGGGCACCGCGGTCATGCGCTCCCCGCGTCGCCCTCGAGCGCCGAGAGGTCGCCGACCGGCAGGCCGAGCTCGCGCGCCTTCAGCACGCGCCGCATGATCTTGCCGCTCCGCGTCCGCGGGAGCGACGCGGCGAAGGCAATCGCCTTGGGGGCGACGACGGCGCCGAGGTGGCGACGCGCAAAGGCGTGCAGCTCGCGCTTCAGCTCGTCGCTCGGCAGGTGGCCCAGGCGCAGCGACACGAACGCCTTCACCACCTCGCCCGCGATCGGATCGGGCATCCCGATCACGCCCGCCTCGGCGACCGCCGGGTGCGCCAGCAGCACCCGCTCGATCTCGAACGGGCCGACGAGATGCCCCGAGGTCTTGATGACGTCGTCGGCGCGGCCGACGAACCAGAAGTAGCCGTCGGCGTCGCGC
>CAZWAX010000633.1:0-2692 GCA_964631985.1 uncultured Polyangiaceae bacterium
CGGACGCCACTACCGCCTGGACTACGAGATCGCCGGCGACGACCTGCTGGTCACCGTCGAACTCGACGGATTCCGGTTCCACTCCTCCCGCGACGCGTTCACCTACGACCGGCTCCGGCAGAACGACCTGCACGCGACCGGCCGGGTCGTCGTGCGCTTCTCCTACGACGCGATCCGCAACGACACAGCCCGCTGCGTCGCCCAACTCCAGGCCGTGCTCGCTCGTGACATCTCCCTGGCGGCGCTGCTGGTGACCAACCCGGTCATCGAGACGCCCGAGATGGACCCCGACCCGATACACGCCCTCAGCCCCGCGCCGACCCAGCAGCAGACGCCGTCGACCCGCGCCTACTTCGAGTCGGTCCGCGAACGAATCAACCAAAAGACGCTGCGCGACTGCCAGACCCAGGCGTTCTCCGCCCTGGCCAACTACTACGGAGCGGGCGGTACGCGCGCGGCGTGCGTCATGTCCGTCGGCGCCGGCAAGACGGCCCTCGGCGTCGCCGCCAGCCTCGCCTTCACCAAGCGCCGGGCGCTGGTGATCACGCCGGGAAGCGTGATCCGGGGAACCTTCGACAAGGCCTTCGACCACCAAGCCGTCGGCAACGTCCTCTACGGCCTACCCGGCGGCCCGCTGATTCCCGGCTGCCCGCCGCCGCGCGTGCGCACCCTTGACCGCGACGACGGCCCGGTTAGGGACGTCACACGCGACCAGCTCTTGGGCTGCGACGTGATCGTCACCAACTTCCACTCGCTCGGCGACGGCAGCCAGGATGATGACTTGCTCGCGAAGCTCCGCCCAGGGGACGTCGACTTCATCGTCGTCGACGAGGCGCACATCGCCGCCGCCGAGTCCTACCAACGCACGTTCCGGCACTTCACCCGCGCCCTGACCCTCCTCATGTCGGCCTGCTTCCAGCGCCTCGACGGCCGCCCGATCGACGCCGACGTCGTCTATCGCTACCGGCTGATCGACTCCATCGCCGACGGCAACGCCAAGAACCTGCGCGTCCACCGCTTCGCTCCCGATGTCGCCCAGACCACTTACGAGATGGTCTGGCCCGACGGCAGCCGCGAGGAGATCATCGGACGGGACGCGCTGCTGGAGCTCCTCGGCGACGAACGCAAGCTCGCGCGCGTGACGGCCAAGTCCACCGAGCCGATCCGCCAGGTCATGCGGATCGTCAAGGAGGCACTCGAACGCCAGGCCGAGCTTCTGTACCCGGTCAAGCCGCGCGTGCTGTTCTCCGCCCTTGGCGAACGGCACGCCGAACAGATTGCCCGCGTCGCCAACGACTTCGGCATCCCGGCGGCACACCTGCACCACTCGATGGGCGAAGCGCAGATCCGAGACGTCAAGGCCCGCTTCGAGTCCGACGCCGGCAACCTGCAGGCGCTCGTGCAGCTCAAGATGCTCGGCCAGGGCTACGACTTCCCGGCCATCAGCGTCGTGGTGCCGATGCGGCCCTACGGCAGCTTCAGCGAGTGCTACCAGTTCATCGGCCGCGGGATCCGGGTCGTCCACCACCCAGCCCTGACGGGCCGTGTCGCTCCCGGCGAGCAGTTCCTCGATGTCGTCTACCACGCCGAGCTCGGCATCGACGACCACATCGACACGATCTACGCCGAGAACGACATGGACCCCGTCACCGTGCACGTAGTGCCGGAAGGGCGGGGCCGTAACGGCGTCGAGCCAGGAGGGCTGCCGGGCGTTACCGGCCGCGACAGCGCCGAGCATCCCGAGGCGTTCGTGCTCTTCGAGCGCGGCGCGGTCGAGCAGCACGTCGTCCATGACGCCGAGCGAATCGAGCAGGCGCGCGTCGAGCGCGAACGACAGGCCCTGGCGCAGCGGTACGCCAACTACGTGCAAACCACCGACAAACCCGTCACCTTCGACCAGTACGCCGCGATCATGGCGCAGCTCGCCTCATGACGGATCAGCGCACCTACGGGCGGCGGCTTGCGGCCATCACCGACCTTAGGGAGCGTCTTGCGCTCGAATGCGCGGAGAGCCGCCGGTCGGAGTTCGCCGAGCTCGACACCGCCATCGCTGATCTGCTCCAGCGTGCGCTCGCCGGTGAGCGCGTGCTGCGACTCGGCGACCGTTACGACGACGAGACCGTCACGCTGCTCGGCCTCGATGCCGAGCAGCGGATCACCGCCACCTACGAGGTCGCGACGATGGAGAGCCGCGGTGCATGGGCCCTGCCTGAACGCGAGACCGTCATTGCAGGCGCCGTCAACTTCGGCTGGTGGGTTCGGCAAGAGGCCCGGCTGGTGTCGAGCCTGGCCGGCGACGACCGCCGCAAAGTCACGCTCCGCGGCAACCCAACGGCTGTCTTCGTCTGGGCGGCAGTCGCTCCCGTGTTCGAGCTGCTCCTCATCCCGCACGAGCTTCGCCCCGCTCAGGCCGGCAAGGCCGATGTTGACTCGCAGGTCAGGCAATGGGCCAAGCTGGACGCGCTGCTCGACGCCGTCGGGCTCGACCTCAAAGACGAGCTCGCCGTCTTCCGACCTCGCGGCGGGTGGTCGCGGCTTTCCGCTTCACAGCGTGCCGATGCGCGGTTGCGGCTCGTTGAGGCGTGGGCGCGCAACGCGACCCCGGAGACGGGCAGCCTGCTGCGGATGTGGATGCTCAGCGGCCTCGTCGACCGGTTCTACGCCAAGGCCAAGAAGGCGACACCCACGAGCC
>CAZWAX010000634.1:0-2685 GCA_964631985.1 uncultured Polyangiaceae bacterium
CGTGCGGTTCCTGGGTAGTTCCGATCCTCTCCGCGCTAATTCGGCTCAGCCCGCTGCACGTGCGGTGCCCGGACGCGGCATGCCCCCCCCCGCGGCCATCCCCGCCGTGACGCGCGACCTGCCGGTCCTGGTGATCGGTCTGGCCCGCACCGGGGTCGCGACGGCCCGCTTTCTCGCCGGCGCCGGCGCACGCGTGCGGGCGGTCGATCGCCGGTCGGCGAACGAGCTCGGGAGCGCGGTCGACGAGCTCGCCGCGCTCGGCGCCGCGGTCGAGGTGCAGCTCGGCGCCGACGATCCCGCCGCGCTCGACGGCATCGCGCTGGTCGTGCCGAGCCCGGGCGTACCGGCCGACGGCCCGCTGCTCGGCGCTGCGGTTGCGCGCGGGATCCCGATCGCGAGCGAGATCGAGCTCGCGGCGCGCCACCTCGAGATTCCACTCCTCGCGGTCACCGGGACCAACGGCAAGAGCACGACCACGACGCTGCTCGGCGCCATGCTGCGCCAGGACGGCCGCCGGACGTTCGTCGGCGGCAATCTCGGGACGCCGCTCGTGTCGGCCGTCGGCGGCGACTGGGAGGCGGCGGTCGTCGAGGTGTCGAGCTTCCAGCTCGAGTGGGTCGACCGGTTCCGCCCGACGGTCGGCATCTTCCTCAACCTCACCGATGATCATCTGGATCGGTACGCCGATCTCGACGCCTACGGACGCGCCAAGCTCCGCCTCTTCGCCCGGCAGGACGCGACCGACACGGCGGTGCTGAACGGCGGCGATCCGTGGCTCCGCCGCCACGCCCGCGACTTCGCGGCGCGGACACTGTGGTTCGGCGCGGGCGAGGGGGTCGCGATCCGGGACGACGAGGCGGCGATCCGTTTCCGGCTCGCGGGCAGCGAGGAGATCTACCCGCTCGCGGAGGTATCGCTGGTCGGCGCGCACAACCGCGAGAACATGATGGCGGCGATCGCGGCGGCACGGGCCTTCGGGGTCCCGGCAGCGCGGGTCCAGGAGGCGCTCGAGGCGTTTCGCGGGCTCGAGCACCGCCTCGAGCTCGCGCGGGAACGGAACGGCGTCCGCTGGGTGAACGACTCGAAGGGCACCAATGCCGGCGCCGTCATCAAGTCGCTCGAGAGCTTCCCCGGGAACGTCATCCTGCTCGCGGGCGGCATCGACAAGGGCGGCGACTACGGCGTGCTGCGCGTGCCGGTCGCGCGCCGCGTGAAGCATCTCGTCCTCTTCGGCGCGGCGCGCGCGATGCTGGCGGAGACCCTCGCCGGCACGGCGCCGATCGCCCTCGTCGACAGCCTGGCGGAAGCCGTTGCCGCCGCCGAGGCGCAGGCGACGAGCGGCGACGTCGTGCTCCTGTCGCCCGGGTGCGCGAGCTTCGACATGTTTCGCGACTACGCCGATCGTGGTCGCCAGTTCAAAGCGCTGGTGGAGGCCCTATGACGACGGCGCGTGCCGCCACCCTGTCCGCTCCGATCCTCACCCGTCGGGTCGCGCCGCGGGCCAAGCCGTACGCGGTGACCACCCGCGGCGGCGACCGCTGGATCATCGCCACGGTGGCGGCGCTCGTGACGGTCAGCATCGTCATGGTGTTCAACACCAGCTATTTCTTCGCCGGCGAGCGCTTCGGCGATCCGCTCCACGTCTTCAAGAAGCATCTGGTGTCGATCGGGCTCGGGGCGCTCGCGTGCTTCGTGGCCTCGCGCCTGCGCTCCACCACGTACGAGCGCCTGGCCTATCCGGCGCTCGCGGTCGTCGTCGTGATGTTGATCGCCGTACTGATCCCGGGGGTCGGGCTCGTCCGCGGCGGGGCGCGGCGCTGGATCGGCCTCGGCGTCATGAATCTCCAGCCGTCCGAGATCGCCAAGGTGATCGCGGTGCTCTACCTGGCGCGCTCGATGGTACGGAAGGGGCCGCGGCTCACGACCTTCTCGCTCGGCGTGTTGCCGCACTTCATCGTCATCGGGGTCCTGGGCGGGCTGGTGATGCTCGAGCCCGACTTCGGGACGGCGGCGCTGCTCGGGGTCACGCTCTTCGCGATGCTCTTTGCCGGCGGGGTCCGCTGGCGGCACCTCGCGCTCCCGGTGCTGTCGCTCGTGCCACTGGCGATCTACGCCATCAGCTCGAGCCCCTATCGTCTGCGCCGCGTGATGGTGTTCCTCGACCCCTGGGAACACCCGCGCGACGCGGGCTTCCAGCTGGTGCAGTCGTTTCTCGCCTTCGGATCCGGCGGGCTCTTCGGCGCCGGGCTCGGCGAGAGCAAGCAGAAGATGTTCTATCTGCCGGAGGCGCACACCGACTTCATCTTCTCCGTGATCGGCGAGGAGCTCGGGCTGATGGGCGCGCTCGTGATCGTCGGGCTGTTCGCGATGCTCGCGATCCGCGGTCTCCGCGTCGCGATCCGTCATCCCACCACGTTCGGGCAGCTGGTGGCGTTCGGCACGACGACGGTGCTCGTTCTGCAGGCCGGCATCAACATGGCGGTCGTGCTCGGCCTGCTGCCGACCAAGGGCCTGGCGCTACCGTTCATCAGTTACGGCGGCACGGCCATGGTCGGTGCCATGACCGCGGCGGGCGTTCTGCTCGCGCTCTCGCGCGAGTCGGGCTGACGGGGTGAAGCTGCGCATGATGATCGCGGGGGGCTGTACGGGCGGGCATCTGTTCCCGGGGATCGCGGTGGCGGAGGC
>CAZWAX010000635.1:0-2663 GCA_964631985.1 uncultured Polyangiaceae bacterium
TCGCGAGCTCGGCCTGGTCTTGGCTTCGCTCACGCCGACTCAGGTGGCCGGGCCACCATGCGGATCGCCCCAACCGCTGGAGGATCCGCATGCCACGCCTGCCGCGCCCGCTTCCGTCCCAGCTCGCCCTGCGCCTGGCGCCAGAGCCGGATCGCCCCCTGCTGCCCGCAGCCATCAGCCCGACACTGGTGCAGGCGCTAGCCGAGCTGTTGCTGTCGGCGCTGGGCCGGCCGGCGGCCGACGCTCAGGTCGAGGCGTCTCAGATGCAGGAGGACAGTGATGAGCCCGAAGATCACGCCTGACGATCTCGCCGGGGCCGCGGTCGTCTACGTCCGCCAGTCCACGCTCGCGCAGGTTTTGGGCAACCTGGAGAGCCAACGACGCCAGTACGCGCTCGCCGACGCGGCCAAGGCCGCCGGCTTCGCCGCGGTCGCCACCATCGACGACGACCTCGGCCGCTCCGGCTCGGGCCTGATGGTCCGGCCCGGCTTCCAAAAGCTCGTCGCCGCCGTCTGCGAGGGGCGGGTCGGTGCCGTCTACTGCCTGGAGGCCTCGCGCCTTGCCCGCAACGGGCGGGATTGGCACCACCTGATCGATCTCGACCGCGACAATCAAGGTGAGAACGGCGCGTCAATCAGGATGAGAGTCTGACGCCGGTGGATGACGGAGGGCGGGCCGTACGGCCCGACCGCAGTTGTCCACCGGCGTCGTCGTTCGGCTGCCCTGGATCGGCAGCCGGGCCGGTGATCGCGGCCGGCCGGTCTGGCGAGGGTACCCCTTTGTCGTGGGGGGTCTCGTCCGTGCCCGGCCGTCATGTCACCGACCATCAGATGAGGCTCTTCATGACCTTCCGACAGACCGACGGCGTGGCCGCGGCAGCCGCCAAGGCCGCCATTTCGATCGCGACGGGCTACCGGCTGGCGCGCGACCCGCGCCTGCCCTCGCAGAAGAAGCCGCCGCGCGAGCGCAGACGCCCCGATCCCCTGGCCGAGGTGTTCGTCAACGAGGTCGTCCCGATGCTCGAGGCCGCTCCTGGTTTGCGGCCGATCGCGGTGTTCGAGGAACTCGTGCGCCGGCATCCCGCTCTCGGGACCGGCGTGCGGCGGACACTGGAGCGACGCATCCGGGCCTGGCGGGCGCTGCATGGTCCCGATCAGGAGGTGATCTTCCGTCAGGCATGGCCGCCTGGCCGGCTCGGGCTCTCCGACTTCACCGACATGGGCGATCTCGGCGTCGTTGTCGCCGGCGAGCCGCTCGACCATCGCCTCTACCATTTCCGGCTGGCCTATTCCGGCTTCGAGCACGCTCATGTGGTGCTCGGCGGCGAGAGCTTCGTGGCCCTGGCGGAGGGCCTGCAGAACGCGCTGTGGTCGCTCGGCGGTGCACCGGCCGAGCATCGCACCGACAGCCTGTCCGCCGCTTTCCGCAACCTCGACGACGACGCGCGGCGCGATCTCACCCGCCGCTACGATGCCCTGTGCGCCCACTACCGGATGACGCCTACCCGCAACACCACCGGCGTCGCCCATGAGAACGGCGCCATCGAAGGCCCGCACGGTCATCTGAAGCGCGCCATCGGCGACGCGCTGCTGCTGCGCGGATCGGCTGCCTTCGACGATCTCGGGGCCTACCGCCGCTTTGTCGACGAGATCGTGGGCCGCCGCAATATGCGCAACGGGCGGCGCATCGACAGCGAGCGGCCCCACCTGACCTCGCTGCCCAAACGGCGCGCCTGCGACCACGAGATGGTCACCGTCCGCGTCACGAACGCCGGCGGCTTCACCTTGCGCAAGGTGTTCTACACCGTCCCCTCGCGGCTGATCGGCCATCGCCTGCGCGTGAGGCTCCATGACGACCGCCTCGAGGTCTTCGTCGGGACCTCGCCGCTGATGACGCTTCCGCGCGGCAGGCCAGACGGCAAGGGCAAGCACGACCAGGTGGTCAGCTACCATCACGTCATTCACGCGCTGCGCCGCAAGCCGATGGCCCTGATCAACCTCGTCTATCGCGACCGGCTCTTCCCCCGCGACGCCTACCGGCGGACCTTCCAGGTCCTGGTCGAACGCCTGCCCGAGCGGCAGGCGGCGCGGCTGATGGTCGACCTGCTCGCGCTCGCCCATGACCGCGCCTGCGAGGCGGAGCTGGCGCAGTGCCTGGAGGAAGACCACGTGGAGGGACGGCTACCGGACATCGCTGCGCTGACAGCCCGCTTCGGTCCCGATCCTGCGCGCATCCCCTTCGTCGAGGTGAAGCTCGGCTCGCTCGCCAGCTACGAGGTGCTGCTCGGCGCACCGACGGTCGGAGACGCCGCATGAACGCCCAAACCCAACCTGCGTCGGCTCCCGTCGACGCCGCCCGCCTCGGCGTCATGCTCCATGAACTGCGCCTGCCCACCATGAAGACCGTCTGGTCGAGCTTCGCCGAGCGCGCCGACAAGGAGGGGTGGCCCGCCGCCCGCTTCCTCGCCGCCATCGCCGAGCACGAACTGGCCGAGCGCGACCGCCGCCGCATCGAGCGCCACCTCGCCGACGCCAGGCTGCCGCCCGGCAAGACCCTCGACGGCTTCGACTTCGACGCCGTGCCCATGGTCTCCAAGGCGCACGTCATGGCGCTCGCCGCCGGCGACGCCTGGCTCGCCAAGGGCGCCAACCTGCTCCTGTTCG
>CAZWAX010000636.1:0-2659 GCA_964631985.1 uncultured Polyangiaceae bacterium
CCGCACAAGCGAGCGAGGGAGCAACGACGCAGATGCCCCTTTTTCAGCAACCTGCCCCATCCGGGCGCGGTTTGCCTCCGTAGAGACGACTCGATACGCAGCCCGTAGTCATCGCGCGAGGGAGGAAGCACTCATGCGTCGAGCACGCGGTTTCACCCTGATCGAGCTCCTGGTCGTGATCGCGATCATCGCGATTCTCATCGGTCTCCTGCTGCCCGCGGTGCAGAAGGTGCGCGAGGCCGCGAACCGGGCGCGCGCGACCGACAAGCTGCAGGAGCTCGCCGGTGTCATCGTCGATTTCACCGAATCGGCCGAGCGCTTTCCCGTCTCGTCGGGCGAGATCGACAACGTGCCTTCGTCCCAGCTCTACCCGCAGGGCTCCGACGACGGTTTCCACTTCGTCTTCACCCCCGGCGTCGGATTCGCCTTCGAGATCGTAGCGACGCCGACCGTGCCCGGCGTCACCGGCGGCGACGTGTGTCGGGTGACGCAGCAAGAGCGCGTGCGCTGCGAGCCGGCCGCCGGCGCCGAGGAAGGGCGGCGCGAGCTCCGGCGCCGCATGCGAGTCGCGCTGGCGCAGCTTCTCCCCTACGTCGAGCAGACCAGCCTGACGCGCATCGGCTGCGCGACCCGGCTCGTCGGGGACGGGTCGGTGCGGAAGTTGGTTGCCGAGACCGCGGGCGCCATCGGCGGTGGGGCGATCCCGATCCAGGATCTCGGTCAGCTGAATCCGCTCGCGATGGCGCGGGCCACGGTGGGGCCGCTGTTCGAGTCGAACCCCGGCGCGGTCGCGGCCTGCGACGGGTCGGTCATTCCCGCCACCGACGCGACCCTGCAAAAAGCCGCGCAGGACGTGATCGGCGAGCTCATGGCCGCGTTGCAGTTCGGCGCGGGCGGCGAGGACGTCGCGTTGCTGCCGGCCGTCCGCTTCTCTCCCGACCAGGGCCTCGCGGGCGACCTGCTCTTCGATCTCGCCGAGGGGCTCGTGAGCCCGACGGGACCGCCGTCGGGCGCGGCGCTCGGCATCGGCGGACCGAGCGGCCTCTGCGAGCTCGTGCGATCGTCGGCGTCGATCGCGAGGCGCGCCAACGCGCTCTGCAAAGTGCTGACGAACGTCGACAAAGCGACGACCGCCGGCAAGCTCGAGAAGCGCACCAAGCTCGTCACGAGCTTCCGCACCAAGCTCGGCAAGGAAGTCGGCAAGAGCCTGAGCAGCGACGACGCGGCCATGCTCGACCATCTGTCCTACTTGCTGCTCGAGGAGGAAGGGATTTTTTTCTAACGGGGGGTTCTTCCGCGCGAATGCCTTAGCGGCCGCTCTCCGCTCCCTTGCCGGGCATGCCGGCGGCGGTGCCGCCTTCGTCGCCGGAGCTCTTCACGGCGCCGGTCGAGCGTCCGATGCCGATCCCGGGCTCGCCGGATGCGGGGTCGTTCTGGGCCGTCCCGGGACTCTTCGCGGGCGACGGCGAGACGGCACGATTGCCCTGGGCGCGGACGCTGTCGCCGATCGTTCCCTCGTTGGCGCCGACCAGGCTCGCACACAGCACCGTCACGACGATGGCGCCGAAGCGCACGATTGATGCTCTCATGGGGACTCCTCCTCGGCGGGAGACGTTTCACGTTCCGTGCCGTGCCAAGTCTGCGGATTTCGGGATCCCTGACGCCGGGCCCATGCAAGTTCGACCGATGACGATGCCGACTTGCTACTGAGCGCCGGCAGGGCATACAGCATCGAGTCCGCAGAACGCAGCCGCCGTGGCAGACGAACCACCATCCGAGGGCGCCGGAGCGCCTCCCGACGCCGGAAGCCCTAGCCTCCCGCCCGCCCGCCTCGTCCGAGCGACGGTGCTGTTCGCCGACGTCGTCGGGTTCACGGACCTCGCCGAGAGCATCGGCCCGGAGCGCGCCTACTTCGTGGTCACCGGCGCGATGCGGATGGTCGACGAGATCGCGCGGCGGCACGGGGGCGCGGTCGACAAGTATCTCTCCGACTGCCTGCTCGCGACGTTCGGTTTCCCGGTACCGAGCACGAACGCCGCCGCCGCGGCCGCGGCCGCGGCGGTCGAGATGGGTGAGGAGCTGCGCCGCTACAACGCGAGTCTCGACGTCCCCCTGCGGCTCGTGATCGGCGTCAACACCGGCGCGATGGTCACGGGCGACGTCCGCGGCGGGGTCGCCCGCGAGCTCAACATCCTCGGCGACGCCATCAACGTCGCCGCCCGACTGAAAGCGAAAGCGCCCTACGGCCGCATCTACGTCGGGCCCGACACCGAACGCGAGAGCCGCGAGCTCTTCGAATACCTCCCGCTCGGCGCCATGCCGTTGAAGGGGAAGACGGCCGCGGTCCCGATCTTCGACTTGATCGGGGCCCGGGCCCGCCCGGCACGCTCGGCCGCCGACGCGGGCATCCCGCTCGTCGGCCGCGATCCCGATCTCGCCCGGCTCGCCGCGCACCTGACCGGGCTCGCCGCCGGCCGGGGCGGCACCGTGCTGCTGCTCGGCGATGCCGGCATCGGCAAGTCACGGCTCCTGGTCGAGGCGGAGGCGCTGCCCGCCGCGGAGACCGTGACGGTCCTCCACGCGACGGCCGCCGGCGCGGGCACCACCGAGGGCGAGCCGCGGCCCCTGGCGGGCCTGTCCACGGCCTCCGCCGGCGCCC
>CAZWAX010000637.1:0-2654 GCA_964631985.1 uncultured Polyangiaceae bacterium
AGGCCAACGTGCCCGGCGCCGCCGGCACCTGGAAGGACCTCACCGGCAACGTCAACCTGCTCGCCGCCAACTTGACGACGCAGGTGCGCGCCATCGCCGAGGTCGCGACCGCCGTGACGCAAGGCGACCTCACCCGCTCGATCCAGGTCGAGGCGCGCGGCGAGGTCGCCGAGCTGAAGGACAACATCAACACCATGATCGACAACCTCCGGCTCACGACCGACCGCAACACCGAGCAGGACTGGTTGAAGACGAACCTCGCGCGCTTCACCGGCATGTTGCAGGGCCAGCGCGACCTCGGCTCGGTCGGGCGCATGCTGCTCTCCGAGCTGACGGTGCTCGTGCACGCGCATCAGGGCGTGATCTACCGCGTCGAGTCCTCGGACGCGCCGGACCTGAAGCTCCTCGCCTCCTTCGCCGACGGCGGCCAGAACGGCCACCCGGAAACCGTCCGCATGGGCGAGGGGCTGCTCGGGCAATGCGCCGCCGAGAAGCGGCGCGTCGTGCTCTACGATCTACCGGAGCGCACCGTCGCCATCGGCTCCGGGCTCTTCCAGACCCCGCCGCGGAACGTGATCGTCCTTCCCGTGCTCTTCGAGGGCGACGTGAAAGCCGTGATCGAGCTGGCGTCGCTCTCCGCCTTCACCGCATCGCACCTCGCGTTCCTCGAGCAGCTGACGGCGGGCATCGGCATCGTGCTCAACAGCATCGAGGCGACGATGCAGACCGAAGGCCTGCTGAAGCAGTCGCAGCAGCTCGCCGCCGAGCTGCAGACGCAGCAGAGCGAGCTGCAGCTCACCAACGAGCAGCTGGCGCAGAAGGCCCAGGAGCTCGCCGAGCAGAACGCCGAGGTCGAGCGCAAGAACCAGGAAATCGAGCAGGCCCGGCGCGCGCTCGAGGAGAAGGCGACCGAGCTCGCCCTCACCTCCAAGTACAAGTCGGAGTTCCTCGCCAACATGTCGCACGAGCTGCGGACCCCATTGAACAGCATCCTGATCCTCGGGCAGCAGCTCGGCGAGAACGTCGAGGGCAACCTCACCGGCAAGCAGGTCGAGTTCGCGCGCACCATCCACGGCGCCGGCACCGACCTGCTGAACCTCATCACCGACATCCTCGATCTCTCGAAGATCGAGTCCGGCACGGTGACGGTCGTCGCCGAGGAAGTCGTGCTCGCGAACCTGCTCGACGGCGTCGCCCGTCCCTTCCGTCACGAGGCCGACAACCGCCACCTGAGCCTCACGATCCAGATGGACCCCGGCGTCGCCCCGATCATGAAGACGGACGCCAAGCGGCTGCAGCAGGTGCTGAAGAACCTGCTCTCGAACGCCTTCAAGTTCACCGAGCAAGGCGGGGTGCGCGTGCACGTGAAGACCGCGGCGACGGGGTGGAGCGTCGAGCACCCGGTCTTGCGGCACGCAACCGGCGTCATCGCCTTCGAGGTCGCCGACACCGGCATCGGCATCCCGCAAGAGAAGCAGCGCATCATCTTCGAGGCCTTCCAGCAGGCCGACGCCGGCACCAGCCGCAAGTACGGCGGCACCGGCCTCGGGCTCGCGATCAGCCGCGAGCTCGCAAGCCTCCTCGGCGGCGAGATCCAGCTGCGCAGCACGCCGAACGTCGGCAGCTCGTTCACGCTGTACCTGCCGCAGACGTACGTCGGGCCGTCGGCCCAGGCGGGCGCGACCGACGAGGCGGCGCGACCGACCGGCCTCGTCCCGGCGCCGCGCGCCTGGGACCGCCCGATCGAGTCCGTGCCCGACGACCGCCACGAGATCGTCGACGGCGACGCCGTCCTCCTGGTCGTCGAGGACGACCCGAGCTACGCGCGGATCCTCATCGACCAGGCCCACGCGCAGGGCTTCAAGGTGCTAGCCGCGGCCCGCGGTGCGGAGGCGCTCGCGCTGGCGCGCGAATACCATCCGACCGCGATCTCGCTCGACGTGTTCCTGCCCGACATGCTCGGGTGGACGGTCCTGAGCCAGCTGAAGCAGGACCCGGCGATGCGCCACATCCCGGTCCAGATCGTCACGCTCGACGAGGACCGCCAGCACGGGCTCGCGCGCGGCGCGTTCAGCTTCCTGCCGAAGCCGACGACGAACGAGGGGCTCGAGGCCGCCCTGCTCCGCATCAAGGACTACGCGCAGCCGCGGCTGCGTCAGCTCCTGGTGGTGGAGGACAATCCCGCCGAGCGGCTCGGGATCTCCGAGCTGCTCGGCCACACCGACGTCGCCATCAGCACGGTCGCCACCGGCAGCGAGGCGATCGCGGCCATGCACGAGCGGCCCTTCGACTGCGTCGTGCTGGATTTGCGGCTCCCCGACATGTCCGGCTTCGACGTGCTCGAGCAGATCCGCGACGACACCGCGATCGGCGACGTGCCCGTCGTGGTCTTTACGGGCAAGGAGCTCTCGCTCGACGAGGACACGCGGCTCCACGCGCTCGCGCGGAGCGTGGTCGTGAAGGGCGTCGAGTCGCCGGAGCGCCTGCTCGACGAGACCTCGCTCTTCCTCCATCGCGTGTTCAGCGACCTGCCGCCCGAGAAGCAGCAGATGCTCGAGTGCCTCCACCGCTCCGACGACGACCTCGCCGGCAAGAAGGTGCTGGTGGTCGACGACGACGTGCGCAACATCTTCGCGCTGGCGAGCCTGCTCGAG
>CAZWAX010000638.1:0-2635 GCA_964631985.1 uncultured Polyangiaceae bacterium
GAGCGAAGCTGGGTCCGCCACGCGCCGGCCAGGACGTAGACGCTGATCGACATGATCTCCAGGCCGAGGAACACGACGATCAGGTCGGTCGCCGACGCCATGACGATCATGCCGGCGATCGCGAAGCTGACGAGGCCGTAGTAGTCGCCGGCCGGGATGCCGGTGCCTTCGAGGTAGGTCATCGACATCAGCACGACGACGATGCCCGCGAAGAGGAACAGCAGGCCGAAGAAAACCGCGTAGGCGTCGAGCGCGAAGGTGCCGTTGAACGTGACCGCCTTCTGGCCCGCCAAACACGCCGTCACGATGGCGGTGACGACGAAGCCGACGAGCGTCACCCAGCCGAGCGTCTCGTCGTCGTCGACGAAGAGCCCGAGGGCGAGCAGCAGCAGACCCACGATGCAGGTCAGGCCGAGCGGCAGAACGGCCAGCCAGTTGATCGCCGGAAGCGCCAGGGTGGCTTCCATCATACGCCTCCCGCCCGCTTCGCCGGTGGGTGGTGATCCTCGACGGCGACCGCGCGTGCCTGCCCCTTCTCCATACGGGCGATCAGCGCCTTCACCGACGGCTCCATCGTTCTCAGAAAGGGCGCCGGGTACACGCCCATCACCACGATCATCACCACGACCGGCACCAACACGGCGATCTCCCGCGGACGGAGATCCTCGAGCGTCGCGTTTTCCTCGTGGCGCAACGGGCCGAACACGACGCGCTGGAACATCCACAGCATGTAGACGGCACCGAGCACGAGACCGCTCGATGCAATGACGGTCGCGAGCTTGCTCGCGCCGAAGGCGCCGAGCAGGATCAGGAGCTCGCCGACGAAGCCGTTCAGGCCGGGCAAGCCGACCGACGAGAACGTCACCAGCATGAACACGGCGGAGAAACGCGGGATCGACTTCCACAGGCCGCCGAAGTCGGCGATCTGCCGGGTGTGGCGGCGCTCGTAGATCATGCCGACCAGCAAGAAAAGCGCGCCCGTCGAGAGGCCGTGGTTCAGCATCTGGTAGATCGCGCCCTCGATGCCCATCGGGTTCACGGCAAAGAGGCCGAGCATCACGAAACCGAGGTGCGAGACCGACGAGTACGCCACGAGCTTCTTCAGATCCGGCTGCACCATCGCGACCATCGCGCCGTAGACGATGCCGACGACCGCAAGCCCGAGCATGAACGGCGTCGCCGCCGCCGTCGCCACCGGGAAGAGCGGCATCGCGAAGCGCAGGAAGCCGTAGGTGCCGAGCTTCAGCATGACGCCGGCGAGGATCACCGAGCCGCCGGTCGGCGCCTCGACGTGGGCATCGGGCAACCAGGTGTGGAGCGGGAACATCGGCACCTTGACCGCGAAGGCGAGCGCGAAGGCGGCGAAGAGCCAGCCCTGCTCCGTCGGGCTGAGCGCGACGTCGTAGAGCAGCCGCACGTCGAACGTGGTCGCCGCGCCGGCACGGACGTTGGCGCCGACCAGGTAGAGGATCGCGAGCAGCATGAGCAGGCTCGCGGTCAGAGTGTAGAGGAGGAACTTGATCGAGGCGTAGACGCGACGCTGCCCGCCCCAGATGCCGATGATGAAGTACATCGGCACCAGCATCAGTTCCCAGAACACGTAGAAGAGGAAGAGATCAAGCGCGACGAAGGCGCCGAGCATGCCGGTTTCGAGCATCAGCATGAAGAAGAAGTACTCCTTCACGCGCTTCTGCACGTCGCCGAACGAGAACAGGATGACGATCGGCGTGAGGAAGGTGGTGAGCAGGACGAGGAAGAGGCTCACGCCGTCGACGCCGATCAGGTACTGGATCCCCCAGTCGGGAATCCAACGGTGCTGCTCGAGGTACTGGAAGTCGGCGCGCTCGGGCAGGAAGCCGAGCCAGAGCGCGAGCGAGAGCAGGAAGGTCAGGAGCGAGAACGCGAAGGCGGCGCGCCTGGCGCCGTCGACCTGCTCGCGCGGCAGCAACAGCACGAGGAACGCACCGACCATGGGCGTCCACACGATCAGGGTCAGCAGCACGTTGCCGGTGGACTGCTCCATGCCGCTCATCGGATCACGTAGTAGGCGAGCACGAGGACGACGCCGCCGAGGAAGACGAGCGCGTAGTGCTGCACGTTGCCGGTCTGGGCATGACGCCACAGGTTGCCGTTGGCGCCGACCGCGCCCGCGAGCCCGTTCACGAACCCGTCGATCAGCGCCTGGTCGGCGACCTTCCAGAGAAAGGTCGAGGCGCGCACGTACGGCGTGACGACGAGCGCGTCGTAGAGCTCGTCGATCCAGTACTTGCCGAGCAGGAGCTCGTAGACGCCGCGGAGGCGCCAGCTCAGGACCATCGGGAGACCCGGCAGGCGCACGTAGAAGACGTAGGCGAGCGCGGCGCCGGCGATCGCGAGCGTCGTCGCGATCAGCATGAGCGCGCCCTCGCCGAGCATGCCGCCGTGGTCGAGGTGGGGATGGCCGGTGACGGGCGCCAGGAAGTGGCCGAACCGGTTGCCCCAGAGCCAGTGCTCGGGAAGCCCGACCCACCCGCCGATGACCGACAGCGCCGCGAGGATCATCAGCGGCACCGTCATGACGGCGGGCGACTCGTGGACGTGGTGCGCGACGTCGTGGTCGGCGCGGATCTCGCCGAAGAAGGTCAGGAACAGGAGC
>CAZWAX010000639.1:0-2601 GCA_964631985.1 uncultured Polyangiaceae bacterium
GACGCCGCTCCGCCGTCGCGGCCCGTGCGCGAAGACGGGGCGGGCTCGTGATAGAGGGGCTCGCGACGATCCATGACGTGCGCCTGGCAAACGGGGGACGACGATGGCGGAGCGTAGCGGCGGCGGCTGGCTCGTGATCGCGAGTGTCCTCTTCTGGATCTCGTGGTCGCTGATGCCGGGGGTCGGGGTGACCGACACGCGACAGATCCTGGAGCGGGTGGCGCTCCAGCGCGATGCGGTCTGGCTCTCGACCGTCTTGCAGCTGATCTCGGCGGCGTGTTTCGCGCCCCCGCTGCTCGCGCTCGGCCGTCTCGGGCACGCGCGCGGATCGCGCGCGTTGCGCGTCGGCGCCGTACTGCTGGCGATCGGCGCCATGGGCTCGGCGGCCGACGCGATCTTCCACCTGCTCGCGTACCACATGACCGCGCCGGGCATGCAGCAGGACGCGCTCGTGCCGTTGATGGAGAAGATGCAGGGGCCGGGGCTGGCGGTGCTGGCGCCGATGATCCTGGCGTTCTTCGTCGGCGCCGTCACGCTCGCGATCGGCGCGGCCGACGCCGGCATCGCGTCGCGTCGGAATCCCTGGCTGCACGCGCTTGCCCTCGCCGTGGCGCTGAGCGCCCCGCTCTCGGCCAAAGGCAACCCGGTGGCTGCGCGCGCCGTCGGCCTCACGGTGCTGGCCCTGGTGTCGGCGAGCCTCGCCGGCATCGGTTTCGGCATGGCCCCGCAGCTCACCGTCCGGCGGCTCGCGCTCGGCACGGTCGCCGGCATGCTGCTCGTCGGGGTCGCCACCTACATCGCCGGGGAGCAGACCGAGGTGGTCGTGCTCCGCACGCACGACGGCGCCGGCGCGATGCGCGAGACCAAGATGTGGTGCGTCGATCACGACGGTGTGCCGTGGGTGCGGGTCGCCAATGCCGAGCGCCACTGGTACCGGCGTCTGCTCGTCCATCCCGAGGTCGAGCTCGTGCGGGCGGGCGCGACGACGGCGCGACTCGCCCGCCCCGATCCGACGC
Source organism: uncultured Polyangiaceae bacterium (assembly GCA_964631985.1). Taxonomy (GTDB): domain Bacteria; phylum Desulfobacterota; class Binatia; order UTPRO1; family UTPRO1; genus UTPRO1. The sequence goes on from CAZWAX010000639.1 coordinate 1,017, forward strand.
CCGCGACGCGCCTCGCGGTCGACCAGGCGTTCGCCGGCAAGTACGGGCTCGTGGATTTCTGGTACGGCGCGCTGCTTCGCCGCGGCCCCATCCCGATCCGTCTCGACCCGGCGACGGCGCGGATGGCTGACGGGACCGACCGGTGACCCTCACTCCCGACGCGCGCCGGCTCTTCACCGAACGCCCGGATCGCTACGCGCGTTTCATCCGGCTGGTCCGCTACCCGCAGGGGCTGCGGGCCTTCTGGCGGGCGTCGCCGCTGCTCCGTCCGGGGCTCCGCGTTTTGGAAGCGGGCTGTGGGACGGGGGCGCTCACGCTCGCGGTGTGGGAGGCGGCGGCCGGCCGCGGCATATGCCTCGGGGCCTACGACGCGTTCGATCTGACGCCGGCCATGCTCGACCGGCTGCGGGCGTCGCTGACGCGACGGGGTGTGACCGGCGTTGCGCTCGCGGAAGCGAACGTGCTCGCCCTCGATGCCTTGCCGCCCGGCTGGCGTGGCTACGATCTCGTCGTCACCGCCTCGATGCTCGAGTACGTCCCGCGCGAGCGGTTCGCGGATGCACTGGCGGGCCTGCGGAGCCGCGTGACGACGGGCGGGCAGCTGGTGCTCTTCGTCACTCGCCGGAACCCCATGACGCGCCTGCTGATCGGCCGCTGGTGGCAGTCGAATCTCTACACGAAGCCGGAGCTCCGGGACGCGTTCCTGGCGGCCGGATTCGCGCGCGTGCGCTTCCCGGGCTTCCCGCTCGCGGCCCGCTACCTCGCGACGTGGGGCCACGTCGTGGTCGCGGATGCCTGAGGCGGCCGCGCTCGGTAGTGTCAGTTTGCCACTGCACCGCGCCCGACCCCCGCTTTGCGGCACCCCGACGACTGGGTTATGACTAGCCGTTCATGTTGAAGACCCTCGTCCGGAAGATCGTCGGCACCCGGAACGACCGCGAGATCAAGCGCATGCAGCCGTTGGTCGCCGAGATCAACGAGCTCGGTTCGTCGCTTGCCGCGCTCACCGACGAGCAGCTGCGTCACAAGACGGTGGAGTTCCGTGAGCGCCTCGACAACGGCCAGGAGCTCGAAGATCTCTTGCCGGAGGCGTTCGCCGTGGTCCGCGAAGCCTCGGGGCGCGTCCTCGGCATGCGCCATTTCGACGTTCAGATGATGGGCGGCATGGTGCTCCACAGCGGCAAGATCGCCGAGATGAAGACCGGCGAGGGCAAGACGCTGGTCGCGACCCTGCCCGTGTATCTCAACGCGCTCGAAGGGAAGGGCGTTCACGTCGTCACCGTCAACGACTACCTCGCCCGCCGCGACGCCGAGTGGATGGGCCGGCTCTACCGATTTCTCGGTCTCTCGGTGGGCGTCATCCTGCACGGCCTCACCGACCGCGAGCGCCAGGACGCCTACAACGCCGACGTCACCTACGGGCAGAACAACGAGTTCGGCTTCGACTATCTGCGCGACAACATGAAGTTCAGCGCGCTGGACTACGCGCAGCGGCCCCTTCACTACGCGATCGTCGACGAGGTCGACTCCATCCTGATCGACGAGGCGCGCACGCCGCTGATCATCTCGGGCCCGACCGAGGACC
>CAZWAX010000640.1:0-2596 GCA_964631985.1 uncultured Polyangiaceae bacterium
TCCCCGGGCCGAGGGCTCGGGTCGCAGAGCGGCACGGCCACCCGTCCGCCGAGATGGGCCCGCGCGAGCGCGAGGCTCGTTTCCGCGTCGTCGTCCGCGCCGGGCGGCGCGCTGGCGCCGATCGCGTTCCCGGTGTCGGGCAACATGACGGCGATCCCCGAACCGTACGCCGCGAACTCGCGAATGGTCGCCGCCCAGCGTCGTTGCGCGACGCCGGGCTCGCGGGCGGGAATCCGTTCCAGCAGCACCTCGCGCTGGAAGCACAGGAGCGCGGGCGCGGGCGTGGATGCGCCGAAGGTCAGGACGACGCGCTCGCGACCGCGCGCGAGGTCGACGTACGCGTGGAGGCGAAACCAGTGCGGCGACGCCCCGTCGTCGACCTTGGAACGAACGGGCAACCAGTACGATCCCATGGACACGAGATGCGGCACCCCGGGCATCGCCCGCGGCGCCACGACCTCGACGGGCTCCGGCAGCTCGGCCTCGCGTCCGTCCGCCGCGACCCCGAGTCGATGACCGGCAGCGGCCTTGGCCGCGAGATAGTGACGGTTGAACGGCGAGGGCGGTCGCACGAGACCGACGGAACCGGCGAGCGGCACACCGAGCGCCGCCAAGGACGCGAGCTTCTCGGGATTGTTGGTGAGCAGCACGAGTGGCGCGCTGATCCCGAGCACCGTCCGTGCGGCCGCCACCGCGTCGTACGAGCGCAGATCCGCCGGGAGACCCATCTGCGCGTAGGCGTCGAACGTGCCGAGTCGGCCCCCGCTCGCCTGCACCAGCATCCGGTCGCGCACCTTGGCGGCGAAACCCGCCCCCCGCCCTTCCTGGTCGAGATAGAAGACCACGCCGCGCCCGGCGGCCGCGATCGCGGCGAGCGCCGCGTCGAGCTGCTCGGAACAGTCGCAATCGCAGCCGCCGTAGGTCTCGCTGGTGACGCACGACGAGTGGACGCGTGCGAGGAGCGGCGCGGGCGTCGTGAGATCGCCACGCGCGATCGCCAACAGGAAGGTCCGGCGCCTCAGGTCCCGACACGCATGCACGGTGAAGTCGCCGTGCGGGGTCGCGAGCACGCGCGTATCGACGTGCAACACGGTTCCCGCGATGGCACGCTCCGTGGTCACGGCACCTCCGCGCGGGCGGACACGGGAACTTTGGGGTCGTGCTTGCGGTCGCGCATCGCACGGAAATACGCGAGCAGCGCGTCGAGGTCGGTGGCCGTCAGGTGCTCGTGCGCCGGCATGCTGGTGTAGCGAAACGCCTCGGGCTTGCGGATGTAGGCTTTCAGCTGCTCGGCGGGACGGTACTCGACGATGCTCTGCGGGACGTTCAGCTCGGGACCGATGGTCCCCCCCTCGCCGTTGATCGCGTGGCAGGCGATGCACTCGCTCCGGAAAATCGTGAACCCGGCCCACGCGGGGGCATCGGGTGCCTCCCCGGTCGGCGCCGTGTGCGGATAGCGCTGCGCGTACGACGCGAGCTCGATCGCAGCCAGCTGATAGGGCCAGGGGTAGCGATGGGGATCGTGCTGCGCCGCGTTCTCCCAGACGACGTAATACGGCCCGGGATCCACCTGGCGGCGATCGATCGGCTCCCAGCCGGGATCGTCGCCCCGCATGCGATCAGCGTCGGCAAAGGCGAGGTAGCCCCCCGCCTCACGGACCCGCGCCACGCTCGCCGGCTTCACGTACCCGTCGCGGGCGCGGAAGAACACGTCGACGCCGTCGGTCTTCGCGGCGTCGAGCGTGCCGAAGCCGAGCGCCAGGACGGCCGCAAGCGGGCAGGCGCGGTACCGCTTCGGCCGGCCGTAGTACGGGTCGTCGAGCGTGATGGTCGTCGGCACGCAGGCGCGCTCGAGCGCGGGACGGTCGAGCGTCTTCACGACCGCACCGTCGCGAACGAACGTGAGCGTCGTATCGGAGGGCTCGGCGGCGCGTCCCACCGTCCCCGCCAGCACCCAGGCCATCAGTCCGGCGGTCGTCAGGACGGAGAGACATCGCATGCCCTGTCCATTCACCTCGCCCGACCGCCGTGGTCAAGCCGCGGAGGATCACCGGCGAGCCACCTCCCCGTCACCGAGAGGTCACGGTCGACGTGCTTTGATCCGCTCGAACAGGAGGAACCGACGATGAGCACAGCATCCGAGAACGCGGCAGGCAGCCGCGCCCGTACCATCGAGAACGGCCACGGCATCGACCCGCTGCTCGCCGTTCAGCTCTCCGATCGTCCCCGCTACGACGCCTGGTCGGGCGAGCTGCGGCTCGCGCTAGCCGTCGTCGAGGACGCGATCACGACCGTGCGGCTCACGGTCGGCGTGCAGACGCCACGCGCCCGACGGCTCGCCAGGGACGCCGCCGCCTGGCTCGCGTCGCGTGACACGACGCACCCCTTCGCATTCGAGAATCTCTGCGATCACCTCGGCCTGAATGCCGCGTGGCTCCGCGGCGGACTGCGGCTCGCCATCCCGAGCCGAAAAGCTCCCACCGGGGAGCTCTCCCCCTTCGACGCGTGTGCCGCTCGGCCGCGCGCGCCACGCGCGGCGGAGCGCGCCCCTTCGCTCCGCGGCTTGGCCCGAGTGCGGCCTGGCTTCCCGCCTTCG
>CAZWAX010000641.1:0-2596 GCA_964631985.1 uncultured Polyangiaceae bacterium
AAATCGTGATCGACGTGCGGTCCATTTTTCCGCGCTTCGTCAGGTCCGCCAACAACACGCGATGGGCTTCCGCCGCTTCATGCTGCGCGGCGTGGCGAAGGTGCGCGGCGAATGGGATCTGGTGACGGCGGCTTTCAATCTGCGCCGCCTCCAGAGGATGCACCTCGCGCTGCGCTGACGGCGCGCGTCGCCGGGCGGCTGGGGGTCGTTTTGGAGCGCCGAGCGCCGCGCTGACCGCAGGCCAGAGAGGCTGTGCTGGGCTCTACGCGCTGGGTGCCGCCGCATCCGGCGCGGAGAAACGACCCCCAGCCGCCCGCCGCTGCGGCCCCGGGCGTAGGCCTAGTCTTGGGTCACGCTCCTAGCTCGTCGGCGTTTGCCGGCCGAGGGCGCGCTCGACGACGTGCACCAGCGGCTCCACCGCGGCCGCGATCCACGCCACCGATCCGGTGATCCGCTTGAACGGTGCTCGCTCGATACGGTCGGCCAGGTCGCGCAGGGTTCGTACCAGTCGGTCGCGCTCGCCCGTGACCGTGGCGTCGGGCTTCTCGGGGTCGGTGTCGTGGCTACGGCTTCCGAATCGCATCGGCCAAGGTTAGCGGACGGGCTGTCGTCTCGCCATCCGGCTGGACGGCGCACGTAGCGCAAGCGTCACGCCGGTCAGGATGAGGAACGCCCCGAGCCCGGTCCATGCCGTCGGCCGCTCGTGCAGCACCACGAAGCCCAAGCAGAGCGCGAGGACGGGCGTGAAGACGGCGATGAAGCTGAGCGTCGTCGCGTGCCAGGTCTTGAGCAGCGTGAAGTAGACGAGGAACGTGACGACGCTCCCCGCGAGCGCCAGGTAGAGGATGGCTCCCCACGTGGCTGCGTCGCGCGGGATCGCGAAGCCGTCACCCGCGAGCAGCGAGGCGGCGGCGAGGAGGGCGCCGCCCACGAGCATGGCCGGCGCGTTGAGTGCCGCCGGATGCAACGCCGCGCCGTGCTTCTTGGTTGCCAGCGAGGCCAGGGCGGCGCACACCGCCGAGGCGACGATGGCGAGCATCGGGACGATCTTGTGTCTGTCGAGTCGCAGCGTGTCCGCGAAGAGCGCCGACACACCCGCGATGGCGAGGAGAATGCCCGCCAGCTTCCGCGCAGTCAGCTTCTCGTCCGGCAGGTAGACGTGCGCCAACAGGGCCGTCACGAGCGGCAGGATCGCGAAGAGCACGGCGGTGAGCCCGCTCTCGATGCGCGTTTCCCCCCAGTAGATGAGCCCGTAATCCGCGGCGAAGAGCGTCGCGCCCACCCAAACGACGAGAGTCCACTCGGCACGGCCGCGCGGCGGCGGCACCTTCATCACGATCGCGACGGGAATGAAGACGAGACCGGCAATGACGAAGCGGATCGCGGCGACGTTGAACGGGCCCAACCCGCCGTACCCGATCTTGATGACCAGCCAGGTCGAGCCCCAGATCGCGCACAGGAGGGCGAAGAGGGCGATCTGGGCCGGCTCCTTCACGTGCCGCGGCCTGCGAGGCGGCGGTACCCCCGCACCTGCGAGGGCACCGCCGGCGTCACGTCGTTCCGGCTACGGATACGTCTCGAGCAGCGGGCTCTTCTTGTTGAGCTTCCAGGCGTTCGGGTACGGGCTCCAGAGGCCGCGAATTGCCCATTGCTCGTTGCCGATGCGGATGCGGGTCTGCATGTCCTCGACCGCGCGTTCGGCGTCGCCGTAGGCGCGGAGCTTGAACACGTAGTAGCCGACGCACGAGCCGCTCGGGCAATCCTGGTTGACGACGCAGGGACGGTCGTCCTGCGGGCCGCCGGCACAGCGCTTCGGATCGAGCTTCGACATGATCTTCACCTGGAAGATGCCACCCTGGGTCTTGGCGAGCGGGTCGCGGAACCGCCATCGGAGCGGGTTCCCGACCGGGACGCCGGCCGCGAGGGACTCGCGGAAGACGATGCTCGCCTCGTTGACGAGACTGCAGGTGGCCCCGGGTGAGAGCGCGGCACACTCCGCGTCGGTGCTGCAGAGCACGTTCGTGTCGTGTGAGCACGTACGGTCGGTACAGGTCGAGCCCACGCCGGGCGAGAACACCTCGCAGTCGGCGTCGGTGCTGCACGTCCCGAGGGGATCCGCCGAGCAGAGCCGTCGCGAGATCTCGATCTCGAACGGCGGACCGTCGGGATCGGTGACCTGATCGGTGATCAGCCGCGCGTGGACCTGGACCACGTCCTTCTTGCCGGTCTGCAGCTCGTCGAATTGCTGGATGCGCGCCGGGTCGTCGCAGATCGGACGGTTGCAGCTGTTGAGACACCCGTCGAGCGGCTTCTGCGGCTTGTCGATGCGGCAGCCCGAGATGTTGTTGCCATCGTCGCAGCTCTCACCCTGATCCGGGTTGCCGTCGCCGCAATAGGTGCAGTTGGCTCGGCAGAGGTTGCCAATCGGCGACGTGATCGAGCCCGGCGGGTCGCAGGTCTCGGGGGATACGACGAGGTCGTCGCCGCAGATGGGCGTGGCGCTCGGCGTGGGCGACGGGGTGATCGTCGCGGTGGCTGTGGCCGTGGCGGTGGCTGTAGCGGTGGGCGTCGGCGTGCGGGTCGCGGTCACCGTGGG
>CAZWAX010000642.1:0-2585 GCA_964631985.1 uncultured Polyangiaceae bacterium
CGCACGGCGACCCCGACGCCCACAGCGACGGCAACGGTCACAGCGACGGCGACGGTCACTGCGAGCGCCTCGGTCACGGCGACCGCCACCGTCACGGCCACGACGACGCGCACACCGACGCCGACAGCCACCGCCACGATCACGCCGAGCGTCACCGCGAGCACGACCCCCACCGCATCGGTCACGGCCACGGTCGTCCCCACGGCGACCGCCACGACGACAGCCGAGCCAAGCTCCACGCTGACGCCGGTGCCGACCGCCACCGCGACGCCGACCGCCGTGCCCACGGTGACGGCCACCGCCACGCCGGGGGAGGGCGCCGGGCCGTGCGACGACACGATCCCCGTCCCCCCCGAGGGCGGGACGTTCGCCGGGACGACCAGCGGCGTCGGCGCCCTCGCCGGCAGTTGCGCCAGCAGCGCGGCCGCCCCCGAGCGCATCTATCAGTGGACGCCCGCGACGACCGGCACGGCGACCATCACCACCTGCAGCGCGACGGCGACGTCATACGACACCGTCGTCCATCTCCGCCGCGCCAGCTGCGCGGGCGGCGCCGAGGTGGCCTGCAACGACGACGCGAGCGGGTGCTCCACGAACGAGCCCAACGACCATCATGGCTCGCGCCTGACGGCACAGGTGACCGCCGGTCAGACGTATTTCATCGTCGTCGACGGCTACGACGGGTCTGCCGGCAGCTTCAGTCTGAACGTCACGGCACCGCCCGCCGGCGGGCCGACGCCGACGCCGGTCCCGAACGCCTGCCAGAGCGCGACCGTCATTCCCGCGGACGGGGGCGTTTTCGCGGGCACGACGAGCGGGACGAGCACGCTTACCGGCACCTGCGCCGCCACCGACGCCTCGCCAGAACGGGTGTTTCAGTGGACGCCGACCGCGAGCGGTCCGGCGCTCATCCAGACCTGCGACGGCACCGGCACCGGCTACGACAGCGTGCTCTATCTCCGCGAGGCCGAGTGCACGAACGGAATGGAAGTGGCCTGCAACGACGATTCCGACGGGTGCTCCACCAGCGAGCCGAGCAGCTACCACGCGTCGCGCCTCACCCCGAACGTCGTCGCGGGGCGTACCTACTACATCGTCGTCGACGGCTACGGCGGCCGTCAGGGCAGCTTCACCCTCTCCGTGGCCGGGCCCGGTCCGGCACCGACACCGACCCGCACGGCGACGCCCGTGGCCACGACGACACCGAACGCGACCACCACGCCGACGCCGCTCGCCACCGCGCCGCCCGCACCGAGCTCCGGTACCTGCGGGCATCCCCTCGCCCTGCCCGCCGCCGGCGGAACCTTCACCGCCGTCACGACCGGCGGACCAAGTCAGCTCGGCGGGCAGTGCGCGACCAGCGGCAACTCCCCCGAGACCGTCTTCGCCTGGACGCCGGCCACCTCGGGGACCGCACGGCTCTCGACGTGCGGCGCCGCGGGTACGAGCTACGACACCGTGCTGTACGTCCGGAGTCCGGGCTGCAGCGGGCCCGACCTCGCCTGCAACGACGACACCGTCGGCTGCGCTACCGCCACCAGCAGCCAGCACGGCTCGCAGCTCGCGCTCTCCGTCGTCGCCGGGCAGACCTACTTCGTCGTCGTCGACGGCTACAACGGCCGCAACGGGACGTTCACACTGAACGTCCTGCCTCCGCCCTAGCCGCAGCGTGCACTAGGCGGCGCGTTTCAGCAGGTCCGGTAAGGAGTCCGCGAGCAGGCGCACGAACGCGCGCAGCGTCGCCGGGTACGGTTGCAGATCGGCGTGCAGGACGCCCCAGCTGCGACCGAGGCCGGTCGCGCCGAGGCGGACGGCCACGAGGGTACCGTTCGCGAGCTCACGGCGCGCCGCCCACGACGGTACCACCGCGACGCCGAGCCGGCGTTGCGCCAGGTCCTTCAACGCCTCGAGGTGATCCACCTCGACGGCGATCCGCGGGAACACGCCCTGATCGAGCAGGAAGCCGAGCGTGAGGTCGGTGATCTGGCTTGCGCGGTCGTAGACCAGCAACGGCTCGCGCGCAAAATCGCGCGGCGTCACGAACGGCAGTGACGCCCAGGCGTGGTCGGGCGGGACCACGGCCACGAGCTCGTCGCGACCGACCTCGATCACGCGCAGCTTGTCGACCTCCACGGGGAGCGGCAGGAGCGCCAGGTCGAGCTCGCCGCCGGCGAGACGCGCGAGGGTCGCCGCGGTGTGACCGCTCACCACGCGGGCGTCGATCTTCGGGAAGCGCTGCTTCAGCTCGACCAGCACCTCCGGGAGCAGGTAGTTGCACGGCGGCTCGGGCGTCCCGATGCGCACGACGCCGGCGCGCCCGTGCGCGTGCTCGTCGAGAAAGCGCCGGGTCTCGTCGAGCTTGTCGAGCACGTGCCGCGCGCAGTTCAGGAACGCCTCGCCCGCCGGCGTCATGCGCGTGCTGCGCCCGAGTCGCACGAGCAACGGCACGCCGAGCTCCTCTTCCAGCGCGCGGATCTGTTGGCTGATGGCGGATTGACTGATGCCGAGCTGCTCGCCGGCGCCCGTGAAGCTCCCCACCTCTACGATCGTCTTGAAGATCTGCAGCTGCTTGGTCTCGATCATCG
>CAZWAX010000643.1:0-2568 GCA_964631985.1 uncultured Polyangiaceae bacterium
ACTGCAGCACGGCCACCGGGGCCAGGAATGGGGCCAGGATATAGAGGGCCGGCAGCGGCTCGATGAACAGGCCGACCGCCAGCAGCAGCACGTTGACGATCAGCAGGAAGACGTACTTGTTGTCGGTGATGCCGGTGAGGAAGTCCTGGACCGACTGGCCGAAGCCGTCGACGAAAAGCGCCTTGGCGAGGATCGAGGAGTCCCCGAGCAGCAGCATCACGACCCCGGTCTCCATCGCGGCCGCCACGATCATGGCCGGCAGCTGGACCGGGGAGATGCTCGCGTACCCGAACAGCGCCAGGGCGATTGCCGCGATCGCGGCGATCGCGCCGGACTCGGAGGCGGTGAAGACGCCGGTGAAGATCCCGCCGAGAATGATCACCGGAATCAGGAGCACCGGCAGCGCGGCCACGCCGGTTCGGGCCACGGTGGCCATGCCGGCGAAGCGCCGGGGCACGAGCAGATCCATCTTGCGCACCACGACGTAGACCGTCGCGGCCTGGAACACCAGCAGCAGGAGCTCGGCGATCACGCCCGACAGCAGCAGCTCCGAGATCGAGGGCGCCGCCGGCCCCTGCACGACGACCGCGTAGACGATGAACATGATCGACAGCGGCCCGATCGGGCCCTTGATCGACGCGCCGGCGACGACCGCGGCCGCCACGTCGCGGCGGTAACCCTCCCGCTCCATCGCCGGTACCAGCAACGGGGTCATGATCGCCGCGTCGGCCTGGGCCGACCCCGAGATGCCCGAGACCACCGCCGAGGTGAGCTGGCAGACGTACGCCATCCCACCGCGCAGGTGGGCGACCAGCGAGGCCGCGAACGCGATCAAGCGCATCGACATGCCGCTGCTGTTGAGCACCTCGGCGACGATCAGGAACATCAGGATCACAAGGAGCTCGGTGCCGCCCGAGAGCCCCATCGTGAACTGGGACACCGAGAACGGGACGAACGCGTCGGTGCTGGGGTAGAAGGCCAGGCCGAGGAACGAGGGCGCGAAGAGCGCGATGATGCCCACGATCGCCAGCATGAAGACGATCGGGGTGCCGGCCAGGGTGAGCGCCACGAAGAGCACGCCGATCGCGACCAGCGGCGCGGCCCCGGCCTGGAGGAGCAGCCAGAGGATCGCCCAGACCACCGCGCCGATCAGCAGCCCGCCCACCAGCCCGACAAGGGCCGTGCGCAGGCCCTCGCGGCCCTGCTCGGCGACCCTCACGCCGCCCTCGACGGCCCGCTGGAGGTAGTGGAGGGTGATGAAGTAGTACCCCACCGTCATCGAGACGACCGGGTAGAACCAGGAGATCTGCAGCGCCGAGGTCACGCCCGCCGGCGAGCCCTCGCCGAGCGCGAACTGGGTCGTGCGCCAGCACGCGTAGGCCAGGAAGACGCCCAGGCTGACACCCGAGAACGCCTGCACCGAGGCGCGCCACCACGCCGGCCCGCGCGCGGACACGAAGGTGATGACCGTGACCGCACCCCGCTTGACCGCAAGCGACACGCCCATCCAGATGGTCCACAAGAAGGCGAAGCTCGCCAGCTCGTTGGCCCCGAACAGCGAGAAGCCCAGCACCTGCCGGGTGAAGACGTTGACGACGATCGCCAGCAACGCGATGACCGCGTTGATGAGGGCCCCCACGACGGCGATGCGCACTGCCGCCTGGGAGTAGACCTCCAGCCACTCCGCCACGCGCGCCAGCGGGATCGCCACGCGCAGGGGCGCCGCCGGTGGCTGCAGGGCGCGGGTCGTCATGTCATCCCCTTCGCGCTGGCGACGCCGGCTCCCACTCGACCCCGGTTCCGGGGCCGAGTGGGGACGGCGTGACCACTAGGAGGTGACCGTGCAGCCCTCGGGCAGCGCCGCCGGTGCGGGAGGCGCCGGCAGAGCGTCCTTCAGCGCCTGGATCTGGTCGATGTAGCCCTTGGTCTCCGCGTTCTTGGAGAGCTCGGTGATCACCGACTGCGAGACCTTGTTGAACGCCGCCACGTCCGCGTCGCTGGCGACGGCGAACTTCAGGCCCTCGCTGCAGAGCGTGGCCGGCAACTCGCTCGGCGCGGTGAAGATCCCGATCGAGAACCCGGGGACCTTCTCCGCGGCGGCCGTGATGGTCGACTGCTGGTCGGCCGACAGAGCGTCCCACTTGGCCTGGTTCATCACCAGGACGGTCGGGAACGGCCACAGGTTGATGTTCGCCGTCATGAACTTGGCGACCTCGTAGAGCTTCAGCGTCTGGACCAGGCCGAGGTTCGCCTCCATGCCGTCGACGGTGCCGTCGCGGAGAGCCGGGTAGATCTCCGGCAGGTTCGCGATCGTGGTCGGGTCGGCGCCGAGGGCGCTGATGCCCGTCTGCAGCACGCTCGAGGCCGGGGTGCGGATCTTCTTGCCCTTGAACGCCGCCGGCGAGGTCAGGGCGACCTTGGCGCCGAGCGGCTTGCGCAGGCCGCCCTCGTGGATGGCGAGCCCGTGCACGCCGGCCGCCGAGGTGCAGCCGAGCATGCTCTTGCCGATCGGCCCGTCGATGACCTCCTTCTCGAGGTCATAGCGGGTGATCAGGCCGAGGGCCTGCA
>CAZWAX010000644.1:0-2566 GCA_964631985.1 uncultured Polyangiaceae bacterium
CGGGCCGCCGACGGCGAGCGCCGAGGAATGGTGCGACCTCGCGATGGAGCTCGAGCACGAGTCGCCGATCGAGGCGCAGGCGGCCTACCGCCACGCGCTCGAGCGCGACCCGACGTCGGTCATGGCCCACATCAATCTCGGGTGCCTGTTACACGCGGCGGGACACCACGCGACGGCGGAGCGCCACTATCGGAAGGCCCTCAAGTTCTCCGAGGATCACGCGCTCGCCTGGTACAACCTCGGGGTTCTGCTCGAGGACCGCCAGCGTGCCGACGAGGCCCTGCCGGCATACGAACGCGCGATGCTCGCCGACGCCGACCTCGCCGACGCCCACTACAACGCGGCGTTGCTCTACGAGCGGGCCGGGAGGAAACAGGATGCCGTGCGACACTTCGCCATCTATCGGCGGCTCGAGCGGAGACGCTGAGCCGATGCGGCGGCTCGAGCGGAGACGCTGAGCCGATGCGGCGGCTCGAGCGGAGAGGTTGAGCCTATGCGGCAGCTCGAGCGGCGCCGATGAGCGAGCCGCGGCCCTTCACCAAGACCGAGGTCGCGATCGCCAACCCGGTAATCCGCATCATGAGCCGGGTGAATACATGGGCGTATCGTCTGACCGGGGGCTGGCTCGGGGGTACGTGGCTCCGCGGCGCTCCTGTGATGCTGCTGACGGTCGTCGGTCGGAAGACCGGCCGTCAGCTCACCGTTCCGCTGCTCTACCTCAGGGACGGCGAGCGCCTGATCGTGGTCGCCTCCAAGGGTGGCATGGATCAGCATCCGCTGTGGTACCTGAATCTCGTCGCCCACCCGGACGTCGTCGCGGAAGTCGGCACCGAGACCCGCCGCATGCGCGCGCATACCGCCGACGACGCGGAGCGGGCGCACTACTGGCCCGCGCTCGTCGCGATGTACCGCGACTACGCGGACTACCAGGCACGGACCGAGCGCACGATCCCCGTCGTCGTGCTGTCGCCGGCGTGACGCTCACGCGCTGAAACGGCTGCGCTCCCGCCATACGATCAGGAGTGTCGTCGCGACGATCACGAGCCCGATGCAGAGCCCGAGCCAGGGCGCGACCCCGTCGGCCCGGCGGCGGAGGCAGGGCACACAGCCGATCGGCAAGCCGGGCGGCCAGTAGCCGACGAGGTTCGCGATCATGGGGGTTGGCGTGTCGCCGGTCCCGCGGAGCGCGCCGGTCAGGACGCCCTGCGCCCCGTCGAACAGCTGAAAGCCGCCGCCGAACAGCAGCAGCGCGCCGCCGCCCGCCAGCACGCGCGGATCGGTGGTGAAGAGCGAGAGGATCGGGCCGGGCGCGAGCAGGAAGATGCACGCCGTCGTCGTCATGAAGGCGAGGCCGAGCGCCAAGGCCGTCCAACCCGCGCGCCGGGCGCCGGCCGGGTCGCCCCGGCCGAGCGCCTGGCCGACGCGCACCGCCGCGGCCGAGGACAGCCCGAGCGGCACCATGAACGTGAAGGCTGCCGAGTTGAGGGCGATCTGGTGCGCGGCCAGCACCGCCGGGTCGAAGCGGGCGGCGAGCGTGGTGACGACGGTGAAGACGCCCACCTCGGCGGTGATCTGCAGAGCGGCGGGGAAGCCGAGCCGGGCGAGGGTGGTGAGGCGGCGGCGGTCGGGCGCGAGCGGAACGGCCGCGAGGCCGGTCGGGTGCCGCCGTTCGCGATGGGCGATGTAGGCGATCAGACACGCCATCATGTAGACGCGCGACGCCGTCGTGGCCCACCCGGCGCCGGCCGGACCGAGCGCCGGCGCGCCGAGGGTGCCGAAGACGAGGATCCAGCACGCCACCGCATTCACGACGTTGGCGCTGATCACCGTCACCATGATGGGGCGCACGAGCCCGAGCGCCTGGAGGTAGCGGCGGAGGGCCGTGAAGACGAGGAGCGGCAGCAAGCTCCAGGTCGACGCGTAGAGATACGGAATGCCGCCGGCGAGCACGGCCGGCTGGATCCCGGCGTACGGCAAGAGCGGGATGATCAGGTGGAGGACGGCGGTGAGCACGACCGACAGGCCGAGCGCCAGCCACACGCCGTCGACGAGGGCGCGATGCGCGTCGGAGCTGCGCGCCGCGCCGAACGCCGTCGCGACCACGTAGTCGAGCCCGAGCAGCATGCCGATGCCGAAGATCGCGAACGCGAAGAACACGCCGCCCCCGACGCTCACGGCGCCGATCGCCTCGGCGCCGAGCCGTCCGACGATGATGGTGTCGGCGAGCCACATGCCCATCCATCCGAGCTCGGCGGCGATCACGGGGCCGGCGAGCCGGAGCAGCGGCGGCAGCTCCAGCCGGAGCGCGGTCACGAGACCGCGGTCGATCGATCGGCGGGACGTCGACATGAACCGGGCAGGGTAGAGGCGTGCCGCCGGTGAGTCCAGGCGCGCCGGTCGCGGTCAGCTCGCGTTCTGAGTCGGAGGGCGCGAACGCCCAGCGCACTGACCCACGACCGGCGCTCAGGCTTGACAGTCTCGGCGATACAGGAGAACCAGACGGGAACGGGTGCTGGTCGCACGGAGAGGTGCGTGAGCCCGGTTGAAACGGCACGACTCGAAATCG
>CAZWAX010000645.1:0-2559 GCA_964631985.1 uncultured Polyangiaceae bacterium
TAACGTGGTCGCGCGCCACCAGGACGACGCGTCCCTTGACGATCTCCCCGGGTCGAACTGCACGCATGCTCTGCTCGAAGAGGTGGCCGAAATCGTCGGCACCTCCGGCTTCAGCTGCATGCAATTCGTGATTGTCCTCGGTCATCAACTGCTCACCCCCTGGGTTTTTGAGATCTGCCGCGACGCCGCTACCGCGCGAGAGTCAACCTCCTTAGCGCCCTGCTCTTGGAAGTTCAAGGCCTTGCACGCTCCAGCACCCGCTTGAGCAGGCGCTGCGCAGCCTCTTCGGCCGTGAGGCCGGTCGTATCGACGATCTCGGCCTCGGCGGCGGGTCGCAGGGGGGCATGGGCCCGCTCGGAATCGCGTCGATCCCGGGCTTCGATGCCCTGCTGAATCGCAGGAAGATCGCTCTCCGGGGCCCCGATCTCGTTGGCACGTCGCCGTGCGCGCTCGGCCGCGCTCGCGGTCACGAAGAACTTGCAGTCGGCAGCGGGAAACACGACCGTGCCAATGTCGCGACCGTCCATCACGATGCCGCCGGCGGCGCCGAGCCGGCGCTGTCGCTCCACCAGACGGGTCCGGACCGCGGGAATCGCCGCGACCCGCGACGCCCATTCTCCGGCGAGCGGCGTCCGCAACGTCTCCGTGACGTCCCGCCCCTCGAGCAGGACGCGTTGCCCCGTCGGATCGGGGTGGAGCGTGAAATCGAGCCCGTCGACGAGGGCGGCGAGCGCGTCGGCGTCGGCAGCACCGACGCCGCGTTCACGCGCGGCGAGACCGACGACGCGATACATCGCGCCGCTGTCGACGTAGGTGTATCCGAGCTCGCGCGCGAGCCTACGCGCGAGGGTGCTCTTGCCCGCCCCCGCGGGTCCGTCGATCGCGACCACCAGGCGTCGCGTGGTGGTCACGCGCGTTTCCCGCGGCCCGGCCGTCGCGCTGTCTCGTCGAAGCGGCGCCGTGCGGCGCGGGCGCGCCCGAGCTCGGCTTCGAGGGCGGTGCCATCGCCGGCGGCGATCGCGGACCGGAGGCGCTCACAGGCGGCGCCGAACGCGTCGAGCGCGTGCAGCACCGGAGCGCGATTCGCGAGCAGGATGTCGCGCCAGATCTCGGTCGGGCTGGTCGCGATGCGCGTCACGTCGCGAAAGCCGCTGCCGGCGTACGCGAGCGCCCGCCCACGGGGCGCAGCGGCGGCGACCGCGTTCACGAGCGCGGTCGCGACGGTTTGCGGCAGGTGGCTCACGAGCGCGTACAGGTGATCGTGCCGCTCGGCCGTGAGCTCCTCGACGCGCATGCCGGCCGCCGACCAGAGCGCGCGGGCGCGCCGCCGTGCGGTGGCGGTGGTCGTGGCCGTCGGCGTCAGGATGCAACGGCGATCCTGCAAGAGATCGTGCTCGGCGGCCGCCGCTCCGGCCTGCTCGGTGCCGGCGATCGGGTGGCCACCGCAATAGCGCGACGCCGTCCGGCCGAGCGCACGCTCGACGGCGGCCACGACCGGCGCCTTGACGCTCCCCGCATCGGTGATGACGGCCGTCGGCGGGAGGGCGCGGGCCAACGTCGCGACCAGGGGAGCGATCGTGCCGACGGGCGTTGCGACGACCACGAGGTCGACGTCGCGGCACGCGCGCGCCGGATCGCGCTCGCTCCGATCGATGGCGCCGCGGCGGCGCGCCACGCGGAGGTTCTCCGCCGAGCGTCCGAGCCCGACGATCTCCCCGACCACGCCGCGTTCGCGGAGCGCCAGGCCGAGCGAGGCGCCGATCAGGCCGACGCCGGCGATCAGCAGCCGGTCGGCGACCCGCGTCACGGCGTCGCCGCCTCCAGGACCGCCGCGAGCGACTCGGCGAAGCGCTGGTTCTCGGCCGGCGTTCCGACCGTGACCCGCAAGTGCCGCTGGAAGCCGTAGACATCCATCGGTCGCACGATGACGCCGCGGCGCAGCAAGGCATCGTACACCCGTGTGGCGTCCCCGTCGTCGATGAGCAGGAAGTTCGCCCAGCTCGGTACGTAGGGGCGCCCGAGCTTCTCGCAAACGCCGCGGAGGTAGGCGAGCCCTTCGCGATTGTTGGCGCGGGTCCGCTCGACGTGTTCCTGGTCGTCGAGCGCCGCGAGCGCCGCCACCTGGGCGAGCGCGTTCACGTTGAACGGCTGGCGGATCCGGTTCAGCACCTCGATGACCTCGAGCGGCCCGACGCCGTAGCCGACACGCACCCCGGCGAGCCCATAGATCTTGGAGAAGGTGCGGAGCGTGAGCAGCAAACGATCGCGGCGTTGGTACGCGAGCGAATCGGGATAGTCGGGGTCTTCGACGTAATCGGCGTAGGCGTCGTCGGCGATGACGAGCACGTGCGGTGGCACGTCGTCGAGGAAGTCTTCCCAGGCGTCGCGCTTGTAGATCGTGCCGGTCGGGTTGTTGGGGTTGGCGAGGAAGACGAGGCGGGTGGCGGGGCCGATCGCGGCCTTGATCGCTTCGAGATCGTGGGTGAAACGGCGGAGTGGCACCTGCCGCGAGATCGCGCCGGCCGCCTGCACGACCATCTGGTAGATGACGAACGCCTG
>CAZWAX010000646.1:0-2554 GCA_964631985.1 uncultured Polyangiaceae bacterium
CGTCGCGCGCCACCGATCGCGCAGGCGCCCGGCGGCTGTCCCCCGAGCCGGCGCCCGCGGCGTAACGTCGACGCTCGTGTCGACCGTGCACGTCCTGGCCAACCCCGCGGCACGCAAAGGTCGCGGCGCCGCGCACTACGCGAGGGTGCTCGACGCACTGCGCGCCCACGGTGCGGCGTTCACCGGGCTCGACGCGACCACCGAGCGGGCCCGCTATGCCGCGTACCAGGCGCGTCATCAGATCGCGTCCGAAGACGCCTGAGGGTCGAAATGCGCTATACGTCCCGGCGCATGCCTCGTCGCGGGACGGTGACCCTGGTCGTGATCCTGACGATGCTCGCGCCGACGCTCCCGGCGGCCGCCGAGGTGCCGGGGGCGATCGTCGTCGACGCGGTACGCGCGCCGCTCGGGCTCGGGACGGCCGTGGCGCTCCTCGAGGACCCGGCGCGGCAGTGGACGATCGCCGACGTGGCGTCCCCGGCGTTCGCGGCGCGGTTCGCCCCGAGCCCGGGTGACGGTTTCAACGCCGGCCTCACGACCTCCGCGTGGTGGCTGCGCTTCCGGCTGCGCGACGACGGCGCGAACCGCGAGCGCTGGCTCGTCGAGCTGCCGTGGGCGGTGGTCGACCAGGTCGAGCGCTTCGTCGAGGACCCGCCGGGAACGTTCACCGTCGCGCGCGCGGGCGAGGCGATCCCGTTCGCGGCCTGGGAGGTCCCGCACCGGACGCCGACCTTCACGCTGCCGCTCCGTCCCGGCGCGGCCGCGACCTACTATCTGCGGGTCGCGGGCGACGACACCATGCTGCTCTCGCCGGTGCTCTGGTCGGAGCGCACGTTCGTCAGCAACGAGACCACCGAGAATCTCGGCTACGGATTCTACTACGGCGCGCTCTTCGCGCTCGTGCTCTACAACCTGATCCAGTTCTTCGCGATCCGCGACCGGGTCTATCTCTACTACGTGCTCACGATCGCCGGCTTCGCCTGGTACCAGCTCTGTCTCGACGGCTTCGCCTATCGCTACGTCTGGCCCGACTCTCCGGCGTGGGCGCTGCGCTCACTGCATTTCTTCGCGGGGCTGTCCGGGGTCGCGGCGGCGGTCTTTTCGCGTCGCTTCCTCGTGACGTGGGTGCATCTGCCGGCGCTCGAGCGCTGGCTCCGGCGGCTCGCGCTGCCGATCGCCGTCGGGCTCGCCGGCTGCCTCTTCCTCAGCATCCCGGCGATGATCCGCGTCGTCGGCGTCGTGATCGTGGCCTGTGCCTTCACGTTCCTCCCGGCGGCGCTGATCTCGTGGCGACGCGGCTACCGCGCGGCGCGCTTCTATCTCTTCGCGTGGGGCGGCATCGGGCTCGCGGTCGTCGTCCACACCGCGCGCGGTTTCGGCTTCGCTCCCGGGAGCTGGATCGCGACCCACGCCATGCAGCTCGGTGTCTTCTCGACCGCGCTCACGCTCTCGCTCGTCCTCGCCGACCGCGTGAACCTGCTCCAGGGCGCGCTCGGGGAGAGCCTGGAGCAGACGGAGCGGTTGCTTCGCGAGCTCGAGCAGCGCTCGGCGGAGGTCGAGGCCGCCAATCGCCACAAGTCGGAGTTCCTGGCCCACATGTCGCACGAGCTGCGGACCCCGCTGAACGCCGTGATCGGCTTCTCGCGCGTGCTCCTGCGGCGCGTCTTCGGCGGCCTCACCGACAAGCAGGCCGAGTACCTCCACGACATCCACGGCTCCGGCCAGCATCTGCTCTCGCTCATCAACGACATTCTGGATCTGTCGCGCATCGAGGCCGGACGCTTCGAGCTCGAGCCCACGCGCTTCGATCTCCGCGCCGCGATCGACCAGTCGATCCTCCTCGTCCGCGAGCGGGCCACGCGGGGCGGGATCCGGCTCGCGACCGACGTCGACCCGGGGATCGGCGAATGGACGGCCGACGCGCGGAAGGTGCGGCAGATCCTCATCAATCTCCTGGCGAACGCCGTGAAGTTCACGCCCGAGGGAGGCACCGTGACCGTCCGGGCGACCCGCGGCAGCGACGCGGTCGTGATCGCGGTGGTCGACGACGGCATCGGCGTGGCGCCGGAGGACCAGGCGGTGATCTTCGAGCCGTTTCGCCAGGCCGGAAGTCGTGACGGGCGGCGCGAGGGGACCGGGCTCGGGCTCGCCCTGGTGCGGCGCATGGTCGAGCTGCACGGCGGCCGTTTGACGCTCACGAGCACGGTCGGCCAGGGCAGCACGTTCACGTTCACGCTCCCGCCCGTCGCCCCCGAGGCGTTGCCGGGCGAGCGCGACGATGCTCTGGTGCAGCGATGGCGCACGAACGCATCCTGATCGTCGAGGACAACGCGCTCAATCAGAAGCTGCTGCGCGACGTGCTGCAGGTGGAAGGCTATTGCACCGTAGAGGCGACGACCGCCGAGGACGGCCTGGCCCTGGCCCGGAACGAGCCCCCGGCGCTCGTGCTGATGGACATCCACCTGCCGCAGATGGACGGGCTGAGCGCGCTGCGGGCGCTCCGCGCCGATCCGCGCACGGCCACCGTGCCGGTGATCGCGGTCACCGCGTCGGC
>CAZWAX010000647.1:0-2545 GCA_964631985.1 uncultured Polyangiaceae bacterium
TCTACCTCACTCGTCGAAGACGTCACGCGCGGCAGGCGCCTTTTTCAACGGGCTGATAGCTCACGGTTTTCGTCAAGGGTCCGAAGGGTGAACTGAAGAATGCCTTGCGGATGTTGACGAAACGGCGCGCGCCGAGCGAACCGCCTGTCGAGAGCGGGCTGACCGAGCGCTCCCTGAGCGTGAGAACGTTCGGAGCAGATTCGCACAAGAAATCCTCGAGGTTCATGCCAACCTGGGCGAGAAGCTCTGTTGCCCGCGGCATCGCAAGACGCACAAGCTCGGCCGTGCGACACTCGTGTTGACGGCCGAAACAGCGTTGGTAGTCCCCGAATGTCTCGAGCTCCTCACTTCCGACGCGGGCCTCGCATTCACACTGGAGGGCGTCCAGATTGGCGCCCTCCGGACGGCGAAGCGCGGAGTACGCCGAGACGGGGCACTTGCCACTCGTCTTGTCTCGCGATGCGGCGCGCTGACTTGCGAGTTTCGCGGCGAGCTTGCCGCACTTCGCCGCAGCTTTGGCGCGGCATGCGTCGAGCTTGGGGGTCTTCTTGTTGGGTTCGCGCTGTTCGCAAGTGAAAAGGGCATTGGTACATGCGTGCACCTGCGCCAGACCGCCTTTCGCCAAGCCTGCGCCGGACTTCGTGAGTTGGGAGACGCATTGCTGCGTCGTCTTTCCCAATCCTGTTGGGTCATCGAGGCCGTCACCTCCGCCGCCGTAGTCCGGAAGATCGGGCAACACGCCGAACAGGAGGGGGAGGAATGCCGTCAAGCCGATGAGCTCGCGCGCCCGTGGCTCGGCAACGGCGAAGAGGCGCTCGGCGGCCCGGTTACCTTGGCGGACGATGCAGGCCACGATGGTATCGAGGTCGGCGAAGCTCGTCGTGTTTCCGCTCGGACTCGTCGCTTCTGCGAGACACTGCTCAGCGACCTGATCAAAGCCGAGTCCGGCATCGCCGACGACGTCAGTCAGGGTGAGCGGTGTGCATTTCGCCGCGATCTGCTGCGCGAGCTTCGCTTCCGCAGCGGGGATCGCTTCGCCGAGTTGCTTGGCGCACGTCTCACGGTTCTTTTCGACGCAATCCCGCTGCCCCTGTCCGCTCTTGGTTTGGATGCAAGCGGAGACTTTGGTCGCGCACTTGTCGAGGCCGAGCAGCTTTGTCGTCAGAAATTTCGTGACGGCCTGGTTGATCGCCTTCTGGCAATCGACCGCTTTCTTGGCCGCCGGCTCCGACAGATTGAGACTGTGGGAAGGGTTGGCGGCGACAGCAGTGACGAACAGCGTCGCGAGGATCACCGTGAGATGTCGCATCAGCAGGCTCCTCTAGTTTGGACCGCTCGACGTAGCTTCGTAGATAGCCGTCGGGGTTGTCAATAAACAGATAGATCAACGCCCCTGCTCCAATATGGAGCAGCATCTCTGCCGTTGTCTTCTCAAGTTCATAGGTGACGCAGGAAGTGATTCGTTACGGTGATTGATGGAGGCTACGGGTGCAGGTGCGCTCCGGATCGGACGCGGCAGCCTCCGCGAGCGGCCGGACCACGGAAGTTGGCTCAGTGGGGCGAGTGAACTGCCCCGACCATTGCGAGAACTCGGCGCCGTCACCTGGTTCGTCGGAGCGCAGGATCGCGATGCCCTCGGGCGCGGGATGAAGGCGATCGGCGCGCGCCTGGTCCGCGCCGTGAATCGCATTGCTCGCCGATCGCTACCACCATCGCCTCCTCCCGACGCCGAAGGAAGTGCGAAATGCGCTGTGCTACGTCCTGCTGAATGCGCGCCGTCACCGCGAACGCAGGAGCTGTGCGGTCGACGCGTGCGCGGCGCGATCCGGCGTCGTCGGGGCGTTGGTTCGATGGTTGGAGGCGTGGCGTACGGAGGGCAGAGGATGAAGTTCGGAAGGCACCCGATGAACGGCCGGCGGTGGCGAGCACGGATGTGGCGTTTGACGGTTGGTTAGCGCCCTCACGGGCTCATTGATCCTGCCGATGTGCCGGGCGTTCCCTGATCGCGCTGTCGCGCCGGCAACGCCGACGGCGATCAGAGCTCGAGCAACGCCTCCGTCGCCATCCAGAGTTCCCAGCCGAGACACGCGAAGAACGCGAGTAACGTGATCGACGGGTTCTTGACGATTCGGATTCGCTGCCGCTGCCGCGACGATGCGCAGCATGATGGAGCGTCAGATCCCGATGGGGCGCTGCGGGGAGCCCCACGAGGTGGTTGGCGCGGCGCTCTATCTCGCGTCCGACGCGTGGTCCTACACGAGCGGCGCCGTCATCAAGATCGACGGCGGCTGGGCGTATCGCGCGAGCTGATCTTCATTGCTTGTGCCTTCAAGACCGCGCGCGCCGTTCGCCGACGGGGATGCAGGGTGTCGCTTCGTGGGCTCAACAGATCCTCGACTCCGAAGCGCTCAAGGGCACCATGCGTAGGGCCGCGTAGCGGATCTGACGAGCCCCCGAAGCGACACCCCGCACCCCCGGCACCGGCCGCTGCGCGATCTGGAGGAAGCAGTTGGCCTCCGGAGTGCGAACGCCAACCGCGCTTTCG
>CAZWAX010000648.1:0-2542 GCA_964631985.1 uncultured Polyangiaceae bacterium
CCTTCACCGTCGACGAGTACGACGAGACCTGGCGCCGGCTCGCGACGCCCGACGGGAAGATCAACCTCACGGTCGACGAGCTCATGGGCGAGCTCGCGGCGTTGCCGAGCGAGGTCCCCGCGCACGAGCGGGCGTTCCCGTTCGTGTTGACCGCGGGCGAGCGCCGCACCTCGACGGCCAACACGATCTTCCGCAACCCGGAGTGGCGGAAAAAGGACGCCGCCGGCGCGCTCCGCATGAGCCCGCTCGATGCCGCCACGCTCGGCGTCGCCGACGGCGGGCGCGTCCGCATCACCACCAAGCGCGGCAGCGCCGAGGCAACGGTCGAGGTGAACGACTGCATGCAGGCGGGCCACGTCAGCCTGCCGAACGGGCTCGGGCTCTCGTATCCGGATCCGAACGGCCGGTCGGTCGTGCACGGCATCGCGCCGAACGAGCTGACCTCGTCGGAAGACCGCGACTGGCTCGCCGGCACGCCCTGGCACAAGCACGTGCCGGCGCGCATCGAGGCGGTGGCGGGCTGAGCGGCACGGCATGCGGCGCACGCGTTTCGACCGCTGGCCCTGTCCGATCGCGCGGGCGACGGACCTGATCGGCGACTGGTGGACGCCGCTCGTGCTCCGCGAGGCGTTCGCGGGGAAGCGGCGCTTCGAGGATTTCCAACGCGGGCTCGACGTGCCGCGGGCGGTCCTGGCGAAGCGCCTCGCTCGCCTCGTCGACGAGGGGCTGATGGTGAAGCAGGCGTACGCCGAGCGGCCGGTCCGCTACGAGTATCGCCTGACCGACAAGGGGCGCGCGTTCTGGGACGTGCTCGCCGCGATGTTCCGCTGGGGCAGCGACTGGCTCTGGGACGACAAAGGCCCGCCGGTCGTGCTGGTCGACCACGAGACCGGGAGCGAGGTGCGCCCGGTCGTCGTCGACGAGCACACCGGCCAACGGCTCGACGTGCGGCGCCTGCGGGTAGCGCTGGCGCGACGTGCCAAGAAGGAGAAGTGATGGCAGATCGATCGGCAGTGGTACTCGGGGTCGGACCGGTGCGCGGGCTCGGCGCCGCGATCGCCCGCCGCTTCGCGCGCGAGGGGTTCCGCGTGACCGTGATGGGCCGCTCGGCCGAGAAGATCGAGGCGGCGCTCGCCGATCTCCGCGCCGCGGGGGCGGATGCCGAGGCCATCGTCGGCGACGTCACCGACGAGGCGGCGGTGCGACGCGCGATCGCCGCCGCCGAGCGTCCCGACGCCCCGCTCGAAGCGGCGATCTTCAACGCCGGGGGCAACTGGCCGCGGCCGTTCCGCGACATGGACGCCGAGTTCCTGGAAGGCATGTGGCGCGTGAACGCGCTCGCCGGCTTCTTCTTCGCGAAGGCGGCGCTCGACGTCATGCTGCCGCGCGGGCGCGGCGTCATGATCTTCACCGGCGCCTCGGGATCGCTCCGCGGCAAGGCGATGTTCGGCGGGTTCGCACAGGCCAAGGCCGCCCTTCGCGCGCTCGCGCAGTCGGCCTCCCGCGAGTTCGGTCCCCAGGGCATCCACGTCGCGCACGTCGTGATCGACGGCGGCATCGACGGCGATCGCCTGAACGGGTTCCTGCCCGGCCTCAAAGGGGAGCGCGGCCCCGACGGTCTCCTCGACCCCGACGGCATCGCGGAGAACTACTGGTCGATCTTCCAGCAGCCGCGCAGCGCCTGGACCCACGAGCTCGACGTCCGCCCGTGGGTGGAGAGCTGGTAGGTGCGGACAGCGAGGACCGCGGATTGACTCCGCGGTCCGAGGGCCATCGGAGCATTGGGCGCGTAGCGCCCAAGCGCACGGGGCCGAAATCTACTTGCTTCGCGAGATGAAGCGGGCTTCGCGGGTGTCGACCTGCACGAGCTCGCCGCTCTCGAGATACGACGGCACCTGAATCACGAGCCCCGTCTCGAGCGTCGCCGGCTTGGTCTGCGCTTGGGCGGTGGCACCCTTCACCGCCGGGGCAGTGTCGACCACCGCGAGCACGACCGTGTTCGGCAGCTCGACCGAGATCACCTGCTCGTTGAAGAGCACCGACCGGATGCCGCTCATGCCGTCCTTCAGATAGCCGCCGACGTCGCCGAGGTCATCGGCGGTCAGCGCGAACTGCTCGTACGACTGCGTGTCCATGAAGTGGAAGCCGTCGTCGTCGCGATAGAGGAACTGAATCGGCCGGAGCTCGACGTTCGGCTCCTCGACCTTGTCGCCGCCGCGAAACGTCTTGTCGAAGACCTGCCCGGTCTTGAGGTTCCGGACCTTGATCTTCGAAAGCGAGCTGGCGCCGCGCGCGGAGGGCGATTGCACGTGGACGTCGAGGATCACGAAGGGCTCGCCGTCGATCTGGATGCGGAGATTGCGCTTGAAGTCACTGGTGGAGATCATCGCGCGGGCTTACCACGGGCGGCGCGCGAGCCCAAGGCGCCCAACGCGCCTACGCTTGCGCCGCCGCGCGCCGATCACGTAGGGAACCCGCATGGCCGACGCCGATCTCGCCACGCTCACCCTCCTCCCGACCGACGACCTCATGCACGAGAACA
>CAZWAX010000649.1:0-2537 GCA_964631985.1 uncultured Polyangiaceae bacterium
GTCGATCGAAATTTCTTTTACCCGATACGATCGATTTGTGCAGAGGTTCCCTAGGTGTGCGTGATTGCAGCGCAGCGCGTTATGCCGCCTATTGGGACAATTTTCTTGACCGTGATGCAGGGCCGGACTATGCCGACCCATCTCCTCCCTGACAGGTGTGCCGATGTTTCGTCTGGTTCCTGCCCTCATCGTCATTGCGTTCGTCCTCGGATCGTCCGTTCCGGCCGACGCGCTTTCTCTCGCCGATGCGGGATGCCGGAAGGCGCTCGGCGGCTCGGCGTCCAAGCTCGCCGCGACCGTCCTGAAGGAGCAGCTGCGCTGTCATAAGCTCCGCATGGGCAACGTCGACCCGGTCAACTATCCGGCCACGGTCGATTGCAACGACGTCCAGGGGCTGAGCGCCAAAGCCCAGGCGAAGATCGGCAAGGCGGCGTCCAAGCTCGCGACCGCGGCCGCGAAGAAGTGTCAGGGCGTGGCGAGCGCGCCGTCGGCCCTCGGGTACGTCTGGTGCGCGCCGCCGTGCACCTCGATCCCGATCACCGCCGACTATGCGACCGTCGCCGCGTGCATCGGCTGCCAGACCCAAGGCCTCGCCTCCGCGCTCGACGTCGATCTCTTCGGGGCGCTCCCCGACCCGCCGGTGCAGAGCGAGCCGAACGACCGCGTGAAGTGCCAGGCGACGATCGCGAGCCTCGCGACCAAGCTCGCCTTCACGATCATCAAGCTGCAGCAGAAGTGCCAGCTCCAGGAAGACGTCGGGGTGCTGACCGCCGACTGCCTCACCTACGATCCGAAGGGCAAGGCGGCGAAGCTCGTCGCGGCGCTGCTCGACAAGCTGAACGGCAAGTGCTCCGCGGCCGATCTCGCCGCGCTCGGCAGCTGCGGCGCCGATCACGCGACCGAGGCTGCCTGCATCGACGCGGAAGCGACGGCCGCAGCCGACGAGCTCTTCGTCGACGTCTACGAGCCGCCGCTCGCGCCGACGGCGACCCCGACCTTCACGGCGGGCGAGACGCCGACGCCGACCGAGACGCCGACCCCGACACCGACCGAGACCCCGACGGCCACGCCGACGGAAACCGCGACGCCCGAGCCGACCGCGACGCCGACGCCGACCGAGACCGAAACGCCGACCCCGACCGAAACCGAAACGCCGACGCCGACCGAAACGGCGACCGCGACGCCGACCACGACCGCCACTCCGACGCCGACGGTGACCGCGACGCCGGACAGCGCCGGGCCAACGGTGATCTTGAACGCGTTGCCGGCCGCGATCCGGAACGGCCAGAACCTGACCGCGACCGGGACCACGGATCCGTCGGGCGTTGCCTCGGTCACCTATCTCTACTGCGCAGGCGCCTCGTGCACGCCCGCGACGACGATCGGCGCGAGCAGCACCGGTCCCGACTATCTCGTGACCTGGTCGGGCCAGCCGGCCGACGGCACCTATCAAGTCGCGGCGACGGCCGTGGACGGGGTCGGCAACCCCGCGACCTCGACCAAGCAGACCGTCCTCGTCGACAACACCGACCCCGCCGCGGTCGTCACGGCCCCGGCCGCGGGCACCATCTACGCGAGCAGCGGCGTCACGTATGCGGCGACCGGCAACCATCCCGGCGAGACGGCCTGGTCGGGTTCCGTCGCCGGCACGGCGACGGATGCGACCTCCGGCGTCCAGGCGGTCGCGGTCAGCATTCAGCAGGCGAGCACCGGCCTCTATTGGGACGGCGCGAGCTTCGCGAGCGTCGGCGAGGCGTTCAACGCCGCGTCCGGCACGACCAGCTGGTCGTTCGCGCTGGCGGCGGCGAGCTTCCCGACCGGCGGCACCTACGGCGTGCGGACGCAGACGACCGACGCCGCCGGCAACATCGCGACCTCGAGCACCACGTCGTTCTACGTCGACCACGACCCCGCCCGGACGATCTTCGTGAACGGCGCGGGCGGTAGTGACGGCAACGACGGGCTCACCGCGGCGACCGCCAAGGCGACCATCGGTGCCGGCCTCGCGGTCGCGACCAATGCACGGCCGCTCGTCGCCGTCGCGCTCGGCGCCTACACCGGGACGCTCACGATCAGCAGCGGTGTCGCCAACCCGACGATCGTTCGCGGCGGCTACGACCCGGGCTTCAAGCGCGCGACCGTCGGCGGCAACCCGGTCAGCACCACCGGCAGCGGCGGCGGTCAGTCGACCGGCGTCCTGATCTCGACCTTCGGCGCCCGTCTGCAGCAGCTCACCATCAACAGCGGCACCCCGACCGGGGCCGGCAGCAGCGCGTACGGCGTCCGGGCGATCAGTGGCGCGACGGTCGAGGCAACCGGCTGCACGATCACTGCCCAGGCCGGCATCGCGGGGGCCAACAACGGCGCAACGACCGGCGCGGCTGGTAACGGCTGCAACGGCGGCAACGGCGGCAATGCCAGCGGCCCGTCGTCGCCTGGTGGCGGTGTGGGGTCGTGCGGCGGCTCCGGCGCCGCGACGAGCGGCGGTGGCGGCACCGGCGGCAACTACTCGGGCGGCGGCGCGAGCGGCACGGCCG